>JBFKDA010000094.1:0-9843 GCA_041619955.1 Acidimicrobiia bacterium
GCAACCTGCGGGCGTTGAGGGAACAGCGCGAGCTCACCCAGGAGCAGCTGGCCGAGCTGGCAGGCATGCATCGCACGTTCGTCGGTGCCGTCGAACGCGGGGACCGCAATGCCAGCCTGCGGACCGTCCAGCGGCTCGCCAGTGCGCTCGACGTCGAGCCCCACCGATTGCTCGATCCCGACGCGCTCACGGCGTGAACGTGCGGGGCACGGTCGCGGCGCTCGACCGCGCCGCTAGCCGCGCCGACTGCGCGCGTCCCGAATTCCAGCGGGCTCTCGCTGATCGGCGGCCCTCGCCGATCGGCTGATCGCGGCCCAGCCGTTGCGACGGTGGTCGCAGACCGGGACTGACGGCTGCGCAGAGTGAGGGGTCATTGACGCTCCGCTGCAGATCGTTCAGGATGCACGGGTGGCCGAGATCCCGGACCTTCCCGACTGGGCGGGGAGCGTCGTCGCCGACTACCTGCGACGCGCCCGCGACGAGCGCGCGCTGTCCCCGCACACCGTGGCCGCCTACCGGCGCGACCTCGCCCAGTTCCTCGCCTTCGCCGACCGCACCGGCTGCCGGTCGGTCGGTGACGTCGACCGCCGCACCGTCCGGCGGTTCCTCGCGCAGCTCACCACCCGGAACTACGCCCGGAGGTCGATCGCCCGCAAGGCGTCGACGATCCGTGCGTTCTACGCCGACGCGACCCGCCGCGGCACCGTGACCGCGAACCCCGCCGAGGGTGTCCCGCAGCCCAAGCGACCCCAGACGCTGCCGCGGACGATCCCGGCCCGCTCGCTCGCCGCGCTGCTCGACGGCATCGACGGGAACGACCCCCGCGACGTCCGCGATCGCGCGATCTTGGAGCTTTTCTACGGCACCGGGCTCCGCGTCGGCGAGGCAGCATCACTCACCGTGGCCGATGTTGGCCGCGCTCCGTCACTGACGGTCCGCGGCAAAGGCGGTCGCGAACGGACCGTCCCGATCGGCCGGGAGGCGCAGGCGGCGATCGGGGCGTATCTCGAAAAAGGCAGACCCGCATTGGCGAAACAGCACAGCGGCGATGCCCTGTGGGTGGCCGATCGGGGGGGCGCGATGGACGCTAGGGCCCTCCGGCGGGCGGTGCGCCGGAGAGCTGGAACATTTCCCCATGCACTCCGCCACGCATTTGCTACTCATCTTCTCGAAAATGGTGCCGATCTCAGAACTGTGCAGGAGTTGTTGGGTCATACCGAACTAGGGACGACACAGATATATACGGCCGTCACCCGCGAGCATCTGAAGGCCACCTATGAAAGAAGCCATCCGCGCGCCTGAGCGCACCGAGTCCGACGTCGCCGACCTCTGGGATCGGTACAAGTCGTCGCAAGAGCCGGCCGCGCGCGAGGGCTTGATCCTCCACTACTCGCCGCTGGTGAAGTTCGTCGCCGGCCGCGTCGGCGTCGGCCTGCCCCGCAACGTCGAGCACGCCGACCTCGTCCAGTACGGGATGTTCGGCCTCATCGACGCCATCGACAAGTTCGAGCCCGAGCGGGGGTTCAAGTTCGAGACGTATGCCGTCAACCGCATCAAGGGGGCGATCCTCGACGAGCTGCGCGCCCTCGACTGGGTGCCGCGCTCGGTGCGGGCCCGGGCCAGGGAGATCCAGCGGTCGCTCGCCGAGCTCGAGCACAGCCTGCAGCGGACCCCCACCGAGGAGGAGCTGGCCAGCTTCATGGACTGGCGCAAGTCCGACCTCCAGAACGCGCTCGCCGAGATCTCCAACCTCGGCATGGTCGCCCTCGACGAGCTGCTGAACCCGGGGGAGCGCGACTCCGCCTCGCTCGGCGACCTGATGGCCGACCCCCGCATGGCCGACCCGGGCGGCAGCTTCGAGAAGCAGGAGATGCGCCACTTCCTCGCCGATGCCATCGGCCGGCTTCCCGACCGGGAGCGACTCGTCGTCACCCTCTACTACTACGAGGGCATGACGCTCGCCGAGATCGGCAACGTCCTGGACGTCACCGAGTCGCGGATATGCCAGATCCACACGAAGGCCGTCATGTCCCTCCGCAACCGGATGATCGAGCCCGCCTACCGCCGGTAACACACGGTCCTCCGACGCGGGAAAGCGGAGGGAGCGCCGGCGCGGTACGTGGTTGGCTCAAGGCGGCCGCCTCGCGGCCGCTACGCCTCTCACGTCCGAGGAGAGCGGCAGCCGCATCCCGGCGAGCCCGCGACACCGCCACGTCCGGCGACGCTCGTCCGGGATGCCATATCAACCAGTTACACTCGCCCCCGCAATCCGCACGTCCACTGCAACCTCCCCGGTCGGGGCCACGCGCCCTGTGGAGGCCGAAGGGTGGGCGAAGGCAACCAACCGGAACCAGGAGGCAGCAGTGGCTGTAGTCACCATGAGACAGCTGCTGGAGGCAGGGGTCCACTTCGGGCATCAAACCCGGCGGTGGGACCCCAAGATGGAGCCGTACATCTTCGGTGATCGCAACGGCATCCACATCATCGACCTCCGGCAGACCATCGAACAGATCGAGGCGGTGTACGCGATCGTCCGCGACGTCGTCACCGACGGCGGGACGGTGCTCTTCGTCGGCACCAAGAAGCAGGCCCGCGAGGTCATCAGCGCCGAGGCGCTGCGGGCCGACATGCCGTACGTCAACCATCGCTGGCTCGGCGGCATGCTCACCAACTTCGCCACGATCCACAAGCGGATCCTCTACATGCACGAGCTGGGCCGCATGGAGGAGTCCGGCGAGATGGGTGCGCTGCCCAAGAAGGAGCGGCTGCGGCTGCGCCGGGAGCGCGAGAAGCTCAAGACCGTGCTCGGTGGCGTCGGCAACCTCAGCCGGCCGCCCGACGTGGTGTTCATCATCGACATCCGCACCGAGGACATCGCCGTGAAAGAGGCGCGCCGCCTCGAGATCCCGATCGTCGCGGTGGTCGACACCAACTGCGACCCGCATCTCGTCGATCACGTGATCCCGGGCAACGACGACGCGATCCGCTCGGCGCAGCTGCTCGCCTCGGTGATCGCCGACGCGTGCGTCGAGGGGCGGGAGCTCGCCGAGGCTGCCCGCAAGGACGCCGCCGACCGCAAGCGGATGGCGGCGGACGCGCTGGCCGCCGCGGAGGCTGCTGCCGACGACGCGGCGGATGCCACGAGCGACGAGGGCTCCGGCGACCTGGAGCCGGTGGCCGCCACCGAGGGCCGGGAGTGACCATGGTCGACATCACCCCCAAGGACATCCAGCGCCTCCGCCAGGCGACGGGCGCGGGGATGATGGACGCCAAGCGCGCGCTCGAAGAGGCCGGTGGCGACTTCGACCGCGCCAAGGACCTCCTGCGCGAGAAGGGCCTCGCCGACGCCAAGAAGCGGTCCGGGCGAGCCCAGGCCGAGGGCAGCATCGGCTCGTACCTCCATCTCCAGGCGGACCGCCCGGTGATCGGGGTGCTGGTCGAGCTCGCCTCCGAGACGGACTTCGTCGCCAAGGGCGCCGAGTTCCAACAGGTCGCCAACGACCTCGCCATGCACATCGCCGCCCTGCGGCCCCAGTGGGTCCGCAAGGAGGACGTGCCGGCCGACGTCGTGGAGAAGGAGCGCGAGCTGATCGCCGCCCAAGCCCGCAACGAGGGCAAGCCGGATCAGGTGATCGACAAGATCGTCGACGGCAAGATCGGCGCGTTCTACTCCGAGCACGTGCTCTACGAGCAGACCTTCGTGAACAAGGAGGCCTACGACGGCACCGTGGGCACCTGGATGCAGGACCTGACGGCCCGTCTCGGCGAGAACATCGGCGTGCGCCGCTTCACACGGCTGGGCGTGGGGGAGGACGAGTAGCGATGCCCCGCCGGGTCGTGCTGAAGCTGTCCGGCCAGGCGTTCGCCGATCCGGAGCTCGCGTACGGCATCGACCCGAAGATGGTGCAGCGCGTCGCGGACGAGATCGCCGAGGTCAACGGCGAGGGCTACGAGGTGGCCGTCGTGGTGGGCGGCGGCAACATCTTCCGCGGGCTCAGCTCGGCGGCGAAGGGCATGGACCGCGCCAACGCCGACTACATGGGCATGCTCGCCACCGTGATCAACGCGCTCGCGCTCCGGGACGCCGTCGAGCACGCCGGCGCTCCGGTGCGAGTGCAGACCGCCATCGCGATCCAGCAGGTCGCCGAGACCTACATCCGGCTGCGGGCGATCCGCCACCTCGAGAAGGGGCGGGTCGTGGTGCTCGCCGCCGGGACCGGCAACCCCTTCTTCACCACCGACACGTCGGCGGCGCTGCGGGCGGCCGAGATCGGGGCGGAGGCCGTGCTCAAGGCCACCCGCGTCGACGGCGTCTACGACGACGACCCGGAGCGGAATCCCGACGCCACGCTGCTCAGCGAGGTGACGTACATGGACGTCATCGCGAAGGGTCTCCAGGTGATGGACACCACGGCGATTACGATGTGCCGCGAGAACGATCTGCCGATCAGAGTGTTCAGCATCGTCGAGCCCGGCAACATAGCCAGAGCGGTTCGTGGCGAGCCCGTGGGCACGCTCATCCGCTGAGCACGCGCGTCGAGCACGTCCGCTGAGCACGTCCGCTGAGGAGGCGGAATGATCCAAGAGCTTCTGGCCGAGGCCGAGAGCAAGATGCAACATGCCGTCGAGCACACCCAGGACGAGTTCGCCACGGTGCGGACCGGCCGGGCGAACCCGGCGATCCTGCATCGGGTGACCATCGACTACTACGGCACGCAGACGTCGCTCCGGGAGCTGGCGTCGTTCTCCGTCCCCGAGCCTCGCCTGCTGGTGGTGCAGCCGTACGACAAGAACTCGATCGCCGCCATCGAGAAGGCGCTGCAGACCTCGGACCTGGGGCTCAACCCGGCCAACGACGGCAACGTGATCAGGCTGGCGTTCCCGCCCCTCAACGAGGAGCGGCGCAGGGAGTTGATCCGGGTGGTGCGCAACATGGCCGAGGAGGGGCGGGTGGCCATCCGCAACGTGCGGCGCCACACCAAGGACGACATGGAATCGCTGACGGGGGACATCTCCGAGGACGACATCCGGCGGGGCGAGAAGGATCTCCAGGACGTGACCGACCGGTTGGTGGCGAAGATCGACGAGCTGCTGGCGCACAAGGAGGAGGAGCTGCTCGAGGTCTGACTGCTCGCGCTGGCGTAGCAGGCACTCCCCCAAGGACCCGGGCGCCGATGACGAATCCTCACGGAGGAGAGCAGTGACAGGCGGAGGCGGCGACGACTACACGCCGCACCCCGGCGACCCCTGGCACCCCGAATGGGATCCCGAGCGCGAGGCCGCCGCCGACGAGTTCGTGGCCGAGCACGAGGTCCGGGAGCGGCCGCAGCGGCGGCGCGGGCTGTTCCGGCGCCGGCAGACCGAGCCGATCGACGAGCTGACCGGGGAGCCGGCCGACACCGCATTCGCCGACGTCGGTGGGCCAGAACCGGGTGGGGACGCGCCCGCCCCGCGCGACGAGCCCGACTATGCGGGCGTGCCTGAAGCCAGCCTCGACGTCTACGAGGCGCTCCGGGAGCCTCCGCCGCCGCCCGCCGAGCCCCCGCGCATCAGCGCCGACACCGCGAGCGTCGCCCCCGAGATCGAGGTCGAGTGGGGCGGTTTCACGAGCGACATCGACCTCGCTCGTGACCTCACCGTCGAGGACGGCGCCGCAGCGGCCGCCGAGACCGAGCGGTCGGAGGAGGAGCTGCGGGAGGCTGAGCGCCTGGCGGCCGAGCAAGCCGACTCCGAGCGCCTGGCCCGAGCAGAGGCCGAGCGCGTTGCCGCTGAGCAGGCGGAGGCCGAACGTCGGGCTGCCGAGCAAGCCGAGGCCGACCGTGCAGCGGCCGAGCAAGCCGAGGCAGAGCGCCTGGCCCAAGCAGAGGCCGAGCGCGTGGCGGCTGAGCAAGGGGAGGCTGAGCGGCTGGCGGCTGAGCAGGCGGAGGCCGAGCGCGTCGCACAGGCGGCGGCTGAGCGTGTGGCGGCTGAGCAGGCGGAGGCCGAGCGTGTGGCCCAAGCGGAGGCTGAGCGTGTGGCGGCTGAGCAGGCGGAGGCGAAACGGCTAGCGGCTGAGCGGGCGGAGGCGGAGCGGCTGGCTGCGGAGCAGGCGGAGGCCGAGCGCGTCGCGCAGGCGGAGGCGGAGCGGCTGGCTGCTGAGCAGGCGGAGGCTGAGCGTGTGGCGGCTGAGCAGGCCGAGGCTGAGCGTGTGGCGGCTGAGCAGGCGGAGGCTGAGCGGCTGGCTGCTGAGCAGGCCGAGGCTGAGCGCTTGGCTGCTGAGCAGGCGGAGGTCGAGCGCGTCGCGCAGGCGGAGGCTGAGCGTCTTGCGGCTGAACAGGCGGAGGCTGAGCGCGTCGCGCAGGCGGAGGCTGAGCGCTTGGCTGCTGAGCAGGCCGAGGCTGAGCGCGTCGCGCAGGCGGAGGCTGAGCGGCTGGCTGCTGAACAGGCGGAGGCTGAGCGCGTCGCGCAGGCGGAGGCTGAGCGGCTGGCTGCGGAGCAGGCCGAGGCTGAGCGTGTGGCTGCTGAGCAGGCGGAGGCTGAGCGGCTGGCTGCGGAGCAGGCCGAGGCTGAACGGCTGGCTGCTGAGCAGGCGGAGGCTGAGCGTGTGGCGGCTGAGCAGGCCGAGGCTGAGCGTGTCGCGCAGGCGGAGGCGGAACGCCTGGCGGCCGAGCCCACGGCCGCGGCGGCCGACGCTGAAGGCGCTGTGGAGCACGACGTCGACCGGGACGCGGCCGCGGAAGCGGAACGTTTGGCCGCCGCCGCATGGGAGCGCGCCGAGCAGGAGTACGGCCAGGTGGTCCCGGAGGGGGAGGCCGAGGTCGACGACTGGATCGACTACGCCACCGCTCCTCCCGACGCCGTGGCGGTCGAGGAGGAGCCCAGCGAGCCGCGCGGCCGCTGGTGGCGCCGCAGCTCCGAACCGCCCGGCGAGCCGGAGCTGCAGCCGGAGCCGCTGCCGGAGCCCGTGTCGAGCGCGCCCGTGGCCCCGCCACTCGAGGAGCCGATCGGCGCAGAGTTGGTCGAAGGACCGGAGGCCTCTGAGGACGCGGCGCTCGCCGGTGAGCAGCCCCCGGCGGGGCGACCGTCGTGGCTGCGCCGCGTGCTCGGACGCCGCAGCGCGCCGGCGCCCGAGCCGGAGGCGCTCCCCGACACCGCCGAACCGGGCGCCGTGGCCGCAGCCGCCGCAGCGCGCCTGCTCGCCGGCGACGGCGCGGGGTCCGACCAGACCATGGAGCTGCCCGCAGCCGAGGGGCTCACGATCTCGGACTGGTGGGATCGCCCCGTCGAGGAGCCGATCGCCGGTACGGGAGCACCCGCCGAGGGCTTGAGAAGCTGGTGGCGGGAGGTCGCCGCACCACCGCCAGACGACGCACCGGCGGTCGCGTCGATCTTCGACCGTCCCGCCGTCGCCGACGACGCTCTCTGGAGCGTCGAGCCCGTGCTCGACGAGGCGCCGTCCGGCGCCGAGCTCGCTCCCGAAGCCGAGCCGTCTGCGGCAGAAGCTGCTCTCGAGGCCGACCTGCCGGAGGCGGAGCCGGCCTTGGAGGGCGAGCCGTCGTGGGAGCCCGAGCCTGGGTGGGAGGCGGAGCCCTCGTCCGACGCGGAGCCGGCGGTGGAGGCCGAGCAGTGGCAGTCCGAACCTGCGGTGGAGGCAGAGCCGGCGGTGGAGGCCGATCAGTGGCAGCCTGAGCCCGCATCAGTCACCGATCCGTCGTTGGAGGCCGAGCATTGGCAGTCCGAGCCGACGGTCGACGCGGAGCCGGCGGTGGAGGCCGAGCATTGGCAGCCCGAGCCTGCGTGGGAGGCCGAGCCATCGTTGGAGGGGGAGCAGTGGGAGGCCGAGCCGTCTCTCGCGGACGAGGGGGTGGCCGCCCAGCCCGCGGGCGAGGGCGACCCGGCGGCAGACGGTCCGGTCGAGGCTCCCGACGCGCGGAGTGGCGGACGCCTCACGCGCTGGTGGCGGCGGGTGTTCGCGCTCGACCCGCCGGAACCGGAGCCTGAGACGCATCCCGACCTCGAGCCGGCTCTCGGCGACGCCGCCCTCGCCGCCGCGGCGGGCGCGACCTCGCCCGTCGAGCCCGACCTCTCGCTCCCGCCGATCGAGCCAGCCCCCTACCTGCCGAGCGACGAGGAGGCGTTCACCGCTGCGTGGGCAGGCCAGCCCGTTCCGGTTGCGGAGGAGCTGACCGGATCCGGGCCCGGCGAGTCGGCCGGCGAGACCGTCGAAGGCGTCGACGAGCCGGACGTCGACGAGCCGGACGTCGACGAGTGGCTGGCATTCGCGGTGGCGGGGGACGAGCCCGTCCCCGCGGCCGGCGAGCCCTTCGACGACGACGCGGAGCCCGCAGCCGCTTCCCATGCCGAAGTCGCCCCCGAAGCCGGCGGCCTGGTGCCCGAGGACGCCGAGGCCCTAGCCGAGGAAGGCGAGCCCGTCGCCGTCACGCCGGGCGCATTGTGGCCCGAAGACTCCCTCGGCATCGAGGCCGGCGAGACCGGCGACAACGGCGAGAACGCCGGCGAAGACGAGGACAGCCTCGTCGACGGGCTGCCACCGCTGCCGGAATGGGTGGATGCCGAACTCGGGGACGAGGCGCCGATCCCGGTCGCCGCGTCGGTGACCGGTGACGGCGACGACGAGTTCACGCTCGACGACGACGCCGAGTTCCGGCTCCAGGAGATCTCCGAAGAGCACTACTACCTCCAGGCCACCACGCAAGAGCACGTCGGCCTCGCCGCATCGGTCGAGCAGGCCGCCGCCGAACGGGCCGAGCAGCAGGCGGTGTCGGCGGCCATGCCGGGACTCGAGTCCGGCGTGGTCGGCTTCGAGGACGTCGCCGAGAGCGCCTACGCCGGCCAGGAAGACGAGGACATGGAGATCGCCGAGGCCGCCGCGCGGCGCGGCTCCGAGCTGGCGCTGCGGGTCGTCACCGGCGTCGTCCTCGCCGGCACCTTCTTCGGGGCACTGTGGTGGAGCGCGACGGCGCTGTCCGTGCTGGCCGTCATCGTGGTGCTGGTCGCCCTCGGCGAGTTCTACGCGGTGATGATCCGGGAGGGCTACCAGCCGCTCACGCTGTTCGGCCTCATCGGCGGGGCGGTGGCGCTGCTGGGCGGTCGCGTCTGGGGAGAGATCGCCGTGCCAGGGGCGCTCCTGCTCACCACCACGCTGGTGTTCTTCTACTACGCGATGTCGCCGCATCGTCGGGCACCGCTGCTCAACGGCGCGGTCACGCTCACCGGCGTGGCCTGGGTCACCGGGTTCGCCGCGTTCCTGATGCCCATCCTCGACGCCGAGCACTACCGGGTCCTCGTTTTCGCCGTGGTGATGATCACCGTGTTCATGGACGTCGGCAGCTACTTCACCGGCCGCAGCCGCGGGCGGCACAAGCTCGCGCCGGTGATCTCGCCCGGGAAGACCGTGGAGGGGCTGATCGGCGGCGCACTGTTCGCGATCGGCATCGGCGCCGCCATCGGTCAGCTCGATCCGCTGGACACGGTGTCCGGCATCGTGCTCGGCGCTGCGATCGCCGCCGCCGCGCCGGTGGGCGACCTGTCGGTCTCGATGCTGAAGCGGGCACTCGGGATCAAGGACATGAGCGGGATCCTCCCCGGCCACGGCGGCCTCCTCGACCGGGTGGATGCGCTGATCTTCGCGATCCCCACCGGCTGGCTGGTCTTCGCCTGGCTCGGGCTGCTCGCTTGACCGCGCGCCCGGTCGTCGTGCTCGGCGCGACCGGCTCGATCGGGCGCCAGGCCCTCGACGTCGCCCGCCGGCTCGGGCTCACCGTCAGCGGCATCGCCGCCCGGCGCGGCTCGCCGGACCTGGCCGCCATCGGCCGCGAGCACCCGGACGCGGCGGTGGTGGCC
>JBFKDA010000095.1:0-9824 GCA_041619955.1 Acidimicrobiia bacterium
CCGGCCGGGGAGCGTCTCGCGTACCTCCACGCGGGCACGCCGGCGCTGGCGATGGGGATCGTCGACGTGGCCGGCGGGGGCGCGACCGCCGAGCAGGTCGACAGCGGCCAGCCGTACTACTTCGCGTGGTCACCCGACGGAGCCGAGCTCCTGGTGCACGTCGGCGCCGACCGGCTGGAGCGGTTCGACCCGGGCTCGGGCGAGGGCGTCGAGCTGGGGGACGCGCCGGGCACGTTCCAGGCTCCGGGGTGGGGAGCCGACGGGTCCATGGTGTACGCGGTGGCGTCCGGCGACGGCCAGCGGCTCGTGCACCGCGACCGTGGTGGCGCGACCCGCGACCTGCTGCGCTTCGACGGCTTCATCTGGTTCCTGGCTTCGCCGGACGGGTCCGAGGTGGCGTTCCAGGTGCTGGCCGGCGGGGAGCCCGACGCCGTCACCGCGGCCTACCAGCGGGACGATGCCCCCGAGGCTCCCGTCGGGGCGCTCGGCGTGATCGACGTCGACGGCGGGGAGGTCACGACGCTCGCCGTGGAGACGACGATCTCGTTCTTCTGGAGCCCGTCCGGCACGCTCGTGTCACTGCACCCGGACGGCGAGCGGTCGGGCTGGTTCCGGTGGCGGGTGTGGGGGACCGAGCCGGTGACGGGCCCGCCGTACCGGCCGAACGCCACCATGGTGCGCGAGTACCTGCCGTTCTTCGACCAGTACGCACACAGCCTGACGCTCTGGTCGCCGGACGGCCGGGCGTTCGCCTACGCAGGCTCGCACGACGGCGGTGGCGACGGCATCTGGGTCCAGCCCGTCGACGGCAGCGACCCGGTGCGGGTGGCGGACGGCCGCTTCGCCGCCTGGTCCTGGCGGTAGCCGGCCCCGTCAGCTGCGCCGGTACGCGGCAACGACGTGGCCGGCCGGCTCCCACGCGCCCGTCCGCTCCAGGCCGGCTTTCTCGAACCCGAGCAGCTCCGACGGTGCCACCCGCCACGGCGGCCCGGTCGGCGTCGTCCCCTCGGGCCGCACGTTGGCGACGAGGATCAGCTCGCCGCCGGGCGCGACCAGCCCGGCGATCGCTGAGACCACGCGAGCGCGCTGCCCCGGCGGGACCGACTGGATCGTCCGCACCTCGACGACGAGGTCGAATGCCGCCGCCCAGTGGGCCGGGAGGTCGAGCACGTCGGCCAGCCGGTAGTCGACCGACGACCGGGGAAAGCGCTCCCGGGCCCACGCCAGCGCCGTCGGCGCTACGTCGAACGCCGTCACCATCCACCCCCGGCCGGCCAGCTCCTCGGCGTCGTCGCCGAGGCCGCTGCCGACGACCACCGCCCGCCCCGGCGCGCGTCCGATGGTGTCGAGCCAGGCGACGACGTGCGGGTCCGGCGCCAGCCCGGCCCACGGCACGCCGGCGGCGTCCCGCCCCGCGGCGTCGTACATGCGGTCGAACATACCGGTGGCCCGGCTGGCTGTCGGCTCGTCCGGGCTCACGAAGGAGCGTGGCGGTCGAGGAATTCGTAGACCTCGGTGAGGTCCACCCCGGGGAAGGTGCCCGTCGGCAGCGCCGCGAGCACGTGGCTGTGGGTTCGCGCTTGCGGCCACACCTGGCCGGACCACGTCGCCGCCAGGTGCCGCGGCGGCTGGCGGCAGCATTGGCCGTCGGGGCACCGGGACGTCGCGCGCCGATCGGTGTCGCTGCCCCGGAACCAGCGGGCGTCATCGAAGCGCACCCCGACGGTGACGGCATGCTGGGGATGCCGCCCCAGCTCGACGTGGGTCGAGCAGAAGAACGTGCCGGCCGGCGTGTCGGTGTACTGGTAGTGGATGGCGAAGCGGTCGTCCGACTGGAACGCGCGGCGGGTCGCCCACTCGCGGCACAGCCGCTGGCCCTCGATCGCACCGTCGGGATCGGCGGGGTAGGGAACGCCGTCGTTCTCGTACGCCTTCCAGATCACGCCGTCCTCGTCGGAGCGCGTGAAGTGCACCTGGACGCCGAGGTGGCGGGTGGCGAGGTTGGTGAACCGGTGGGCCGCCATCTCGTACGAAACGTAGAAGAACTCCTTGAGGTCCTCGACGGACAGGTCGCGCCGCCGCTTGGCGTCGGCGAGGAACTCGACGGCGGGACGCTCCGGCGCCAGCACCGCCCCCGCGAAATAGCCCGCCTCGACCCGCTGCCGCAGGAACTCGCCGAAGTCGACCGGGTCGTCGTGCCCGAGCACGAAGTGACCGAGCGTCTGGAGCAGCACCGAACGGACCTCGCGGCTCCCGCCCTCGTCGCGTTGCGGCAGGTACACCCGCCGGTGCGCCAGGTCGGTCACCGACCGTACGCTGCCCGGCAGGTCGGGCACCTGGTGGACGGAGAAGCCGAAGTGCCGGGCGAGCGCGGCGAGCGTCGAGCTGGGGACCGGGCCGCTGCCGACACCACCGATGGCCAGCAGCGCCTCGCCGGCGGCGGCCTCGATCTCGCCGAAGTAGTTGTCACGGCGGCGCATGTCCTCCCGCAGCTCGGCGTTGGCCTTGCGCGCCTCCTCCGGCGTCGCCGCCCGCAGCACCGAGCGCCGCCGCAGCTCGTCGAAGAGCGCGACGACGTGCTCCAGCACGTCGTCCGGGATCTTCGCCGAGGGCTTGAGGTGCCCCAGCCCGAGGCTCTGGTACAGCGGGTCGGCCTGGGCGCGCGCCAGCGCGATCTCCAGCGCGGCGCGCCGGCTCGGCGGCTCCGGGTCCAACAGGTCGGCCGGGGTGACGCCGAGGGCCGCGGCGAGGTCGTTGACCAGCGAGAGCCTCGGCTCGCGCTGGGCGGTCTCCAGCATCGAGAGGTACGACGAGGGTTTCCCGACGCGGCTCCCGAGGGCCGCCAGCGTGAGCCCGGCTTGCTTGCGCGCATGGCGAAGGCGGTGCCCGAACACCAAGGGGTCGAGCCGAAGATCCGCGGAACCTCGCATCATGTGAACTTTAGCCGATCTTCTCAGGCGAAGTGCTTGACCTGTGTGAAGAACGGCATCCATGATGCCGGCAAAAGCGACGAGCGGAGGCACGCGTGCAATTCGAGACGGCGATCCCGGGCGGCTGCGAGGCGGTGCTCACGGCCGACGCCACGGCGTTCGTCGCCGACCTGCACCGGCGTTTCGACCCTACCCGCCGGGACCTGATCGCCGCCCGCGCCGAGCGCCAGGCCCGCCTGGACGCCGACGAGACCCCGGACTTCCTCACCGAGACCGCCGGAATCCGCGCCGCCGACTGGGAGGTCGAGCCGGCGCCCGCCGACCTCGCCGACCGCCGCGTGGAGATCACCGGGCCGGTTGACCGCAAGATGATCATCAACGCCCTCAACTCCGGGGCTCGGGTGTTCATGGCCGACTTCGAGGACTCGACGTCGCCGACCTGGGACAACGTCGTGCGGGGCCAGGCCAACCTCCGCGACGCGGTCCGCCGGACGATCAGCCACGAGGAGAACGGCAAGGAGTACCGCCTCGGCGACCGGCCGGCGACGCTCATGGTGCGCCCGCGCGGCTGGCACCTCGACGAGCGCCACGCCCGGGTCGACGGCGCGCCGGTGTCGGCGTCGCTGTTCGACTTCGGGCTGTACTTCTTCCACAACCATCGCGAGCTCGCCGCCCGCGGCACCGGCCCCTACTTCTACCTGCCGAAGCTCGAGTCGCGCCTCGAAGCGCGGCTCTGGAACGACGTGTTCGAGTACGCCCAGCGCCGGCTCGGGGTCGCCAGGGGGACGATCAAGGCGACCGTGCTCGTCGAGAACATCCTCGCCGCGTTCGAGATGGACGAGATCCTTTGGGAGCTGCGCTCCCACTCGGCAGGCCTCAACGCCGGCCGGTGGGACTACATCTTCAGCATCATCCGGAAGTTCCGCACCAGCCCCAAGCACGTCCTGCCCGACCGGGCGCAGGTGACGATGACGGTGCCGTTCATGCGGGCCTACACCGAGTTGATGGTGCAGACCTGCCACCGGCGGGGCGCCCACGCCATCGGCGGCATGGCGGCGTTCATCCCCAACCGGCGCGACGCCGGCGTCACCGAGCGGGCGCTCGCCGGGGTGCGGGCCGACAAGCAACGCGAGGCCCAGGACGGCTGCGACGGGACCTGGGTGGCGCACCCCGACCTGGTGCCGGTGGCGCAGGAGGTGTTCGACGAGGTGCTGGGCGGCTGGCCCAACCAGTTGGGTCGACAGCGCCCGGAGGTCGACGTCGCCGCCAGCGACCTCACCGACGTCGAGGTGCCCGGCGGCGAGGTCACCGAAGACGGGCTGCGCACCAACGTGCGGGTGGGGATCCTCTACATCGAGTCGTGGCTGCGGGGCACCGGGGCGGCTGCGCTCTTCAACCTCATGGAGGACGCGGCCACCGCCGAGATCTCCCGCTCGCAGGTGTGGCAATGGCTGCGCCACGGCGCCGTCGCGCGGCAGCAGGTGCTCGACGTCATCGACGAGGAGATGGCCGCCATCCGAGATGCCCTGGGCGACGAGCGCATGGCCGCCGGCCGCTTCGAGGATGCCCGCAAGCTCTTCACCGACGTCGCCATGGGCGACCCGTTCACCGAGTTCCTGACCCTGCCCGCCTACGAACTACTCGACTGAGGAGGCCAGCGTGACCGAAATCGAAAATGCCGCTACCCGGCTCCGTGAGGAGTGGGAAGCCGACCCTCGTTGGGACGGCATCGAGCGCCCGTACTCGGCCGAGGACGTCGTCCGCCTGCGCGGCTCGTTCCCGGTGGAGCACACGCTGGCCCGCCACGGTGCTGCGCGGCTGCGGGCTCTGCTGGCGTCGCAGGACTACGTCAACGCGCTCGGCGCGATGGCGGGAGGCCAGGCGGTCCAGATGGTCAAGGCCGGCCTCCAGGCGATCTACCTCAGCGGCTGGCAGGTGGCGGGCGACGCCAACCTCGCCGGCCAGGTCTACCCCGACCAGAGCCTCTACCCCGTGAACAGCGGGCCGACGCTGGTGGAGCGCATCAACAACGCTCTGCGGCGCGCCGACCAGATCGAGTGGTCGGAGACGGGCGACGTGTCGCGCGACTGGATGGTGCCGATCGTCGCCGACGCCGAGGCCGGGTTCGGCGGCCAGCTCAACGCCTACGAGCTGATGCGCAGCTACATCGAGGCCGGGGCGGCCGGCGTCCACTTCGAGGATCAGCTCGCCGCCGAGAAGAAGTGCGGCCACATGGGCGGCAAGGTGCTGGTGCCCACCTCCCAGCACGTGCGTACCCTCACCGCCGCCCGGCTGGCGGCCGACGTGGCCGGCGTCGACACGCTGATCGTCGCGCGCACCGACTCGCTGGCGGCGACGCTGCTGACCAGCGACGTCGACGAGCGCGACCGCCGGTTCGTCGAGGGCGAGCGCACGCCGGAGGGCTACTTCCGGGTGCGCAACGGCATGGACGCGGCCATCGCCCGCGGCCTGGCCTACGCGCCGTACTGCGACCTGATCTGGTGCGAGACGTCGACGCCCGACCTCGACGAGGCCCGCCGCTTCGCCGAGGCCATCCACGCCGAGTTCCCGGGAAAGATGCTGGCGTACAACTGCTCGCCGTCGTTCAACTGGAAGCGGCACCTCGACGATCACACGATCTCGGTGTTCCAGAAGGAGCTGGGGGCGATGGGCTACAAGTTCCAGTTCATCACCCTGGCCGGCTTCCACTCGCTGAACGCCGGCATGTTCGAGCTGGCGCGCGGCTACGCCGCCGAGGGCATGAGCGCCTACGTCCGGCTCCAGGAGTCGGAGTTCGCCATGGAGGACGAGGGCTACACCGCGACTCGCCACCAGCGGGAGGTCGGGGCGGGCTACTTCGACCTCGTCAGCCAGGCGATCACCGGCGGCACCGCCTCGACGCTGGCGCTCAAGGGCTCGACCGAGGAACAGCAGTTCTAGGCCGGCTGCGGCTCGGGGCGGCGCCGGGTCAGGCGAGCCAGTAGGTGGCGTAGGTCGTCGCCCAGAAAGCCGCCCAGATCCAGGCGATGCTGCGGCCCGACAGCCGCAGCGCGAGCAGGCGGCCGATGCCGGCTGCGAGCACGATGGCGAGGACGAAGCGCGACGCGCGGCCGATCACCGTCCATGCCGCCAGCGCCGCGGGATGCTCGCCGAGGGCGCCGGCTGCGGACGCGTACAGCTTGTAGGGGACGCCGGTGAACGCGCCGGCCACGAGCGCGGCGTTCCCGTCGGCGGCGACCGCGGCGCGAGCGTCGGCCACCAGCGCCGCATCGATGGCCGGCAGCCGTTGCATCGCAGACGCCGCGCCGGCGCCCCAGGCCCACATGAGCAGGCCACCGACGGCCGCCCCAGCGGTGGCCCACCCCGCCAGCCGGAGCGCGCGACCGGCGCCGCGGCGGATCGCGACCCAGGTGAGCAGCACGTCCGGGATCACGAAGAACAGCGTCGCCTCGGCCAGCCCCCAGGCAAGCGCGATGCCGGTCATGGCGGCACGCGCACGGCGCTGCCGAGCTCGGCCACGCTGGCGCGCAGCCGCGCGCTGTACTCGTGGTGGGTCTCGCCGGGGCGGCGCGCCATCGCCCGTCCCACGACGACCCGGCAACGACCCGGTCGCGGCAGCTTGCGTCCCCTGGGCCACGCGTCGGCGCACCCGTCCAACCACACGGGGATCACCGGGACCGCCGGGTGCCGCGCGGCGAGGCGGGCGACCCCGGTGCGGAACTCGCCGAGCACGCCCGGCTCGCCGCGAGTGCCTTCAGGGAACACCACCAGCACGTCGCCGGCCGAGAGGCGGGCCGATGCGAGCGCGAGCTGGTCGCCGGCGCCGTTCCCGGTGCGGTCGACCGCCAGCACCCCCACCACGCGCGTACTGAGCCAGCCCACCACCCGGTTCCGCAAGAAGTAGTCGGCGGCGGCGACCGGCCGCACCCGGGGAATGTGCCGGGTCGGCAGCGCCGCCAGCAATGCAACGGTGTCGGCGTGGCTGTTGTGGTTGGCCACGAGCATCGCCGGGCCCGGCAGGTCGAGGCGCTCGGGGTGCACGACCTCGAGGCGCAGCAGCGCCCCCACCAGCGGCCGGAACAGCCGCGGCGTGGGCGAGGCGGCGCAGGAGCTGCAACATCGCGATCACCCGGCCAGCCGCACCAGGTGGAAGAACAGCGGGGCGGTGAAGATCAGCGAGTCGAGCCGATCGAGGGCGCCGCCGTGGCCGGGGAGCAGGGCGCCGCTGTCCTTGACGCCGGCGTCGCGCTTGACGGCCGACATCGTGAGGTCGCCGGCGAACCCGGCCAGCGCCAACCCGATGCCGATCGCGGCGCCGGCGAGCGGCGACCAGACGGTGAGCAGCGGCGCCGCCGCGGCCGCGAGCACGGCCGTCGTGGCCACGCCGCCCGCGAGGCCGGCGACGGTCTTGCCGGGGCTCACCACGGGCGCGACCTTGCGGCCGCCGAGGGCCTTGCCCCACACGAACTGCGCAACGTCGTTGCACTGGGTGAGCACCACCACGAACACCAACAGGCCGGCCGCGCCCGCCGGTGCTGCCGCCGCCTCGGGCGCCTCGAGCAGGAAAGCGGCGTGCCCGAGCCCGAAGACGGTGAGCCCGATGCCGAGGAGGGCGCTGCCGGTGGCGGCTGCGAACCCGCCGGTCCGGGCTTGGAGGACGAGCACGGCCGGCACGGCGAGCCCGGAGAGCACGGCGACGAGCGGCACGAGGTCGAGGCGTCCGGCGGCGACGGCGCCGTACTGCGCCGCCACGGCGCCGTAGGCGACCGACCGCGCGGGGGCGCCGGTGATGTGGAAGTACTCCCGGGCCGCGAGCGCGCTGGCGACTGCGAAGAACGCGACCGAAAGGCCGGGGTGCACCACGACGACCACGGTGAACGCGATCGCCATCGCCCACCAGGTCCGGATGCGGGCGCTGACCTCGGCGAGGTCGAGGCCCGGGCGGAGGCGCCGCAGCGCGACGTCGGCTGCGGAGGCGGCCAGCAGGAGCACGTAGATGCCGCCGATCGCCACCCGCAGGCTGGGCGCCAGCGACGTCATCGGAGCGCCCGTCTCGTGCGGTTGGCGAGCGTGAGCAGGCTGAGCCCCACCATGCTCCAGGCGATGAGGTCGACCTGTGGCCAGCCGACCGCCAGCGCGATCGCCAGGGCACCGAAGCCCAGCGCCCGGTCTGACTTGCCGAGGGGGCCGGCGTTCGACCGCGGCGGCCCGCCGGCGATGGCGGCGAGCTCGGCGACCAGACTCACGGTGAGGACCAGCGCGATCGCCGGCCCCTGCCTGGGGAGGAGCAACGCGAACGGCAGGTACGCGACGAGGTCGGCCACCGCGTCGCCGATCTCGTTGATGGCGGCGCCCCGGGCCGTGCCCAGGCCGTGCTCCCGGGCCAGCATGCCGTCCATGGCATTGAGCGCCAGCCGCACCCCGTAGAGGGCCGGCGCGACGAGGAGCAGCGCGCCGGCGCCCATGAGGCCGACGGTGGCGAGGAACCCGGCCGCCATGCTCACATGGACGGCCGCCAGGGTGAGATGGTCGGGGAGGACGCCGCGCCGCGCCGCCCGCACGACCAGCGGCCGAAGGAGCCGCTGGAAGGCGGGCTTGGCCCGGTACAGCGTGATGCCGGTCATCCGATGGTGGTGAGCGTCGCCGCAGCGAACAGGCCCAGCACGAGCATCACGGCGAGCAGCATCGTGACCGCGCCGGTGACGAAGCCTCGCCACGGGCTGGCGGGACGGGAGCGGGTATCGAGGGGCACGTGGGTTCCTTCCGGTTGCGTGCCACCAGCATCGGGGCACGGCGCCGGCCCATCCATCGGGGAGGCCCCTGGTTCGCCGTCGGGGTTGCCTCGGGGTCTACGCTCGGACGATGCCCAACCATCTCCTGGTCGCCGACGACGGGCCGGTGCGCACGCTGACGCTCAACCGCCCCGAGGCGCGCAACGCCCTCACCGCCGGGCTGATCCGCGACCTCGCCGCGGCGCTGGCGGAGGCGGACGGCTCGGCCGAGGTGGCGGTCGTCGTGCTGACCGGGGCCGACCCGGCGTTCTGCGCCGGGCTCGATCTGCGCGAGCTGGGGTCGTCGGCGGCGAACCTGGCGGCTGCCGGCGGGGAAGACGACCCGTGGCGGATGCTGCGGCGGATGGCGGCGCCGGTGATCGGCGCGGTCAACGGACCGGCCGTGACCGGCGGGTTGGAGCTGGCGCTGGGCTGCGACTTCCTGGTCGCGTCCGAGCGCGCGGCCTTCGCCGACACCCACGCCCGGGTCGGTGCGATGCCGGGCGGCGGGCTGACGGCGATGCTCCCCCAGGCGGTGGGGCTGCGCAAGGCGCTCGAGATGAGCCTCACCGGCAACTTCGTCGACGCGTCCGAGGCGCTACGGCTGCGGCTGGTGAACGAGGTCGTCCCGCACCGCGAACTGCTGCCGCGGGCTGCGGAGCTGGCGGCGCAGATCGCCGGCAACGACCTGGAGGTCGTGCGCCGCCTGAAGGCGTCCTACCGGGAGGGCTCGCTCGGCTCGACGGCGGATGCGCTGGAAGTGGAGCGGCGGGAGTTCGCGGCCTGGCGCCTCGACCCCGCCGAGGTGGAGCGGCGCAGGGCCGCGATCACCGTGCGGGGTCGAGGGCAGGCGGGGGGCTAGCGGGCGTCCCGGTCGGGCAGGTAGCGGGCGTCCACGGTGGGCAGAGCAGGCACGCGCCGGGTGACGCTCGGCACCGGCACGCCGCCGACGGCAAGCCGAGCTCGCAGCTCGGCGAGGTCCTCGCGGGCGCCGCTGAGGGCGGAGCCGTCGCCGGTCCGGGCGGCTGCAAGAAGATCGTCGAACGCGGCGAGGAAGGCTGCCCACGGGCCGATGGCGGTGGGCTCGACGAGGTCCGCGGCGGGCTGGTGGGCCCGCCGCTCG
>JBFKDA010000096.1:0-9713 GCA_041619955.1 Acidimicrobiia bacterium
CATCCCGCCCTGCGGCATCGAGAACGGGTTGTGGCTGAAGTCGATCCGGCCGGTGTCGGGGTCCTCCTCGAACATCGGGTAGTCGACGATCCAGCAGAACCGGAAGGCGTTGGCCTCGACCAGATCCAGCCTGCGGCCCAGCTCGGCCCGCACCTGCCCGGCGAGCTGGACGGCGTCGCGCTCCGTGCCGGCGAGCAGAACCACGGCGTCGCCGTCGTGCAGGCTGGTGACGCCGACCAGCGACGCCTGCATGGCGCCGGTGACGAACTTGGCGATCGGGCCGGTGAAGTCGCCCTCGGCGAGCTTCAGCCACGCCATGCCGGGCCCGTTGAGCTCCTTGGTCACGTAGTCGGTCATCTTGTCGAAGAACGAGCGGGCCTGCTCGCCGCCGCCCGGGATGCGGATCGCCCGGACGGTCTTGCCGGCGAAGGCGCGGAAGTCGGACCCGTCGAACACGGCGGTGGCGTCGGCGATCTCCAGCGGGTTGCGCAGGTCCGGCTTGTCGGTGCCGTACCGCAGCATCGACTCGGCGTAGGTGAGGCGCGGGAACGGCGCGGGGGTCACCTGCCAGTCGGCGAACTCGTCGAACAGCCCGGCGAACACCTCCTCTACGACGGCGAACACGTCGTCCTGGGTGGCGAACGCCATCTCGAGGTCGAGCTGGTAGAACTCGCCGGGCGAGCGGTCGGCCCGGGAATCCTCGTCGCGGAAGCACGGGGCGATCTGGAAGTAGCGGTCGAAGCCGCCGACCATCAGGAGCTGCTTGAACTGCTGCGGGGCCTGCGGCAGCGCATAGAACTTGCCGGGGTAGCGCCGGCTGGGCACCAGGTAGTCGCGGGCCCCCTCGGGCGACGAGCTGGTGAGAATCGGGGTATGGATCTCGACGAAGTCGAGGTCGAGCATCCGGCGGCGGATGCCGTTGATGACTTGCGAGCGGAGCACGATGTTGCGCTGCATCCGCTCGGTCCGCAGATCGAGGAAGCGGTAGCGGAGGCGCGGCTCCTCCCGCACGTTGCCGGCCGGCGCGACCTCGAACGGCAGCGGCTGGTGGACCTTGCCGAGGACGTCGATCTCGGCGGCGATCAGCTCGATCTCGCCGGTGGCGAGGTCGGGGTTGACGGTGCCCTCGGGCCGGGCGGCGACGGTGCCGTCGACCCGGATCGTGGACTCCTTGGGGACGCTGCGCAGGAACTCCTGCAACTCGGGCCGGTCGTCGGGGACGACGATCTGGGTGATCCCGTAGTGGTCCCGCAGGTCGGCGAAGAGGACCCCGCCGTGGTCCCGCAGCGTCTGGACCCAGCCGGACAGGCGAGCATGGCGGTCGACGTCGGCGGCGCGCAGCGCGCCGCAGGTGTGGGTGCGGAAGGGGTGCATGGGCGGGCACGATACCGGGGCGGCGCCGTCGTTAGGCTGCCGCCGGTCATGCAGTACACGCAGATCGAGGTGCGAACGGACGGCGGGGTGGCGTGGGTGACGATGAACCGCCCCGAGATCCGCAACGCGATGACCGGCCCCGAGATGATCGACGAGCTGGAGCACGCGTTCCTGGCGGCGGGCCGCGACCCGGCAGTGTCCGTGCTGGTGCTGACCGGGGCCGACCCGGCGTTCTCGGCGGGCGGCAACGTCAAGGACATGCGGGACGGCGTCGGCCTGTTCGCCGGGACGCCCGACGAGATCGCCGAGGGCTACCGGGCGTCCGTGCAGCGCCTTCCCCGGGCGCTTGCCTCGCTGGACGTGGCGACGATCGCTGCCGTGAACGGCCCGGCGGTGGGCGCCGGCTGCGACATGACGCTGATGTGCGACCTCCGCATCGCCTCGGATCGGGCGAAGTTCGGAGAGACGTTCGTCGACCTGGGCATCATCTCGGGTGACGGCGGTTCGTGGTTCCTGCCGCGAGTCGTGGGCCGGCAACGGGCGGCCGAGCTGACGTTCACCGGCCGGATAGTCGGCGCCGAGGAGGCGCTGGCGATCGGGCTCGTGCTGGAGGTCGTACCGCACGATGAACTGCTGAGCCGGGCCGGCTCGCTCGCCGCGGAGATCGCCGCGAAGCCGCCGCACGCGGTGCGGCTGGCGAAGCGCCTGCTGCGCCACTCCCAGCGGATGGGGCTCGACGAGTTCCTCGACATGACCGCCGCCTTCCAAGCGCTCAGCCACCACGCCGACGGCCACCGGGCCGCGGTCGAGGCGTTCTTCGCCGATCGGTAGCGGCCACCTCGGACACCTGAGCGCAACGCCTGCAACCTCGTGGCATGCTGCGGTGTATTAAGCGCATGAAAGCGCCCAGCACCCGCGTGCAGGTCGTGGCCGCCGGCGCGGTGGCGGCGCTACTCGTCGGCTACCTCTGGTTGGCGCCGGCCACCGACGGGACCGTGGCCGTCGCTCCCCCACCGCAGGCGGCTGCGCTGGCAGCGCCCGACGCTGGCGCGCCCGAGGCGCCGTCCACGCCGCCGTCGACGTCCCAGCGCACCCTCGAGGACATGGTGCCAGGCTTCGAGGGCACGCTCTTTGCCCATCTGGGGATGTGGGGCCGCATGGACGGCGTGCACTGGCCCAGCCGGCGCATCGAGCCGGTGATCGTCCCTCTCCCGAGGGGCATCACACTGAGCACCGACGCCACGGGCCGGCTGCTCGTAGGCTTGGCGCCGTCGGCCATCGACGGCCCGGGGCAGGCGCTCTACGTCGGGCCGGCGTCCACCCTGCGCCCGGCCGCGGTGAACGCGACCTCCGCAGCGTTCCACGCGACGGCGCCCGGCCGGCTGGCGTGGCTGGAGATCACCGCCACGGGCGCCAGGCTGCGGCTCGGCGCAGTCGACCCGGGCGGGACGCTCGCTGCCTCGTCGTCGGCCGTGGCGCAGCTTGCGGCCAACCACCGGCTGGTCGATTGGGGCGACTGGGGCTTCCTGCTCGCCGGCTGGGACCCGGCGGCGGACGCATGGGTCGTCTACCTGCTCGACATGGCGGGGACCGAGCAGTGGCGGGTGGCTGCGGTGGCCGCCAGCGTGTCCGCCCGCGGCGACGTGCTGCTCGCAAACGACGAGCCGGGCGGCGAGTTCAGCTGGTCGTTCGCGCCAGCCGGCACAGACGGCGCCCTGGCGTCGCGCCTCGACTGGGTGCCGCCCGGCGCCGACGTTGCGGCCGCGTGGTCGCCCGACGCGGCCCAGATCGCCTTCCTGACGCCGGGGAGCTCGGGGCCGCGCTCCCGCATCGACGTGCGCCGCCCCGACGGCACGCCGGTCGCCACGGTCGAGGTGGCGCTGCATATGGGCGGTGCCGGCTGGAGCCACGACGGCCGCTTCGTGCTGGCCCGCGCCGCCCAGCCGAACAGCCGCAACGTCGTGTACTTCTTCGACACGCGCGACGGCAGCATCGACGAAGTCGAGTTCGACTCGTGGGTGCAGTTGGCGGCGACGCGCGCCGGGCAGCGCTGAGGCGGGCGCCGCCCCTACTTGCTCACCTGGAACCCGGTCTTGCGGAGCAGCCGCATCATCGCGGTGGCCGGCTCCTTGAACTGCACCGGCCGCAGCGCGTCCTCGAACCGGTCGAAGAAGCCCAGCATCGTCGTGATGATGTGGGTGAGCGTGATCACGTGCAGCGTGTTCTGCTCCCCGCGACCGAAGGCGACGAGGCGGGTGCGTACCGTGCCGCCGCCCCGGGCGGGCGCGTGGTGCACGCCGTGCTGCTGCAGCCCCTCGACGACCTCCAGCGTCGGCACCGCATACGCCCACTCGACGCGCCGCAACACCGAGTGGAGCACGTGGTGGTCCTTGAGGCCGGCGTTGAAGGTGGCGTCGCTCTGCTTGACCTCGCCGATGATCACGTCGACGCATTCGGGCTCGAGCCGCAGCTCCGGGTCCTCGACGAGCAGCAGCCCGCCGTCCGCGTCGTCGTGCGGATCGCCGAGGTACACGTCGCCCGGCATGCGCAGGCCGACGATGTCGACGTCGGTGATCGACGAGAACGTGCCGTCCGCGTTGCGGCGCTGGACCTCGAACTCGGCGAGCGTCAGGTAGCCCGCCAGGCGCAGGTAGCTCTCGACGAGGTTCACGGCGATGTCCATACCGGCGCCCATTGTGGCCGGACCTTGGTCCCTGGCGGGCGCGCGGGCGGCGCGCCACGCTGAGCATGGACGGATCGTTGGCACAAGGAGACGCCATGGACGAAGACCTCAACCTCTGGCACGTCGCCCGCACCCAGTTCGAGCGGGCGGCCCCGTTCGTCGACGACCTGAACGGCTGGCGCGGCATCGCCGAGTGGCTGCTTGCGCCCGAACGCACCGTGCAGGTGATGCTGCCGGTGGTGATGGACGACGGGTTCGTGCACCTGTTCACGGGCTACCGGGTGCTGCACTCCACGATCCTGGGGCCCGGTAAGGGCGGCATCCGGTTCCACCCCAGCGTCGACGAGGACGAGGTGCGGGCGCTGGCGGCCTGGATGACCTGGAAGTGCGCCCTCGCCGACATCCCGTTCGGGGGCGCCAAGGGCGGGGTGCAGTGCGACCCCACCGCGGTGTCGCCCGGAGAGAAGCGCCGGATCACCAGGCGGTTCATCGCGGCGCTCAACCACGACATCGGGCCGCACACCGACATCCCGGCGCCCGACCTCTACACCGACGAGGCGACGATGGCCATCGTCTACGACACCTTCGCGATGATGCACCCCGGCGCCAACAACCTCGCCGCCGTCACCGGCAAGCCCCTGAACCTCGGCGGGTCCCCCGGCCGGGCCGCCGCCACGGCCCAGGGGGTGGTGTTTGCCACCGGGCACTTCCTCGAGGTGGGCGGGATGCCGGGCGTCGCCGGGCTGGCGGGCACGACGGTGGCCATCCAGGGCTTCGGCAACGCGGGCCGCCACGCCGCCCGGCTGTTCCGCGGCGCGGGCGCGTCGGTGGTCGCCGTGAGCGACACACACGGTGGCGTCTACGACCCGCACGGGCTCGACGTCACCGCGGTGGCCGCCCACAAGGACGCCACCGGCAGCGTCGTGGACTTGCCGGGCACGAAGCCGCTCGCGCCGCGAGAGGTGCTCGAGGTGCCGTGCACCGTGCTCGTGCCGGCGGCGATCGAGAGCCAGATCACGCTGGAGAACGTCGACCGGGTTCAGGCGAAGCTGGTGGTCGAGGCCGCCAACGGCCCGGTATCTCCCGGCGCCGACCTGCGGCTCGCGGAGCGCAAGATCGCGACCCTCCCCGACATCCTGGCCAACGCCGGCGGGGTGATCGTGAGCTACTACGAGTGGGTCCAGAACCTGCAGAACGAGCAGTGGGAGGAGCACGACGTGATCGCCCGGCTGCGGACCAAGGTGCACCGCGCCGTCGAGCAGGTGGTCACCCGCGCCGCGGCGATCCGCCAGGGGTTCGACGGCTACCAGGAGGCATGGGCGGCCGCCCGGCCGACCGAGCCGCCGCTGCCGCCCCCCAACCTGCGCACGGCCGCCTACTCGATCGCATTGGAGCGCCTCCGCCATGCGACGCTGCAACGCGGCGTCTGGCCGTGATATTGGACGTCGCGTCGCATCGGGTTGCGGTGTCCGCGTCGCAGAGCTCCTCGACGTCCGGCTGCCGCGCTCGTCGGATCTCATGGCGGGGCCGGTGCTGGCGCACCGGCCTGGTTCCAACCCGTGCCGCGTCGGACCGTCGGGCGTGCGGTGGCCGCGCTCTTCTCTTCCCCCGCACACACCGGGGCTGCAACGCAGCAGGGGCCGGGCTTGGAGGCCCGGCCCCTGCGAGCGCCTTGGGTCAGTCGGTCGTGTTGAGCTGGGCGTCGGTGAGCGCCTCGACGACGATGCCGTCGACGACGACGAAGTTCACCCGGTCGGCCTGGAAGTCGGCGGTGATGACGAGGTCCTCGCCATCCACGCTGACGACCCGCCACGGCCGATCGGCGGCGAGCGCCTGATTGCCGGCAGTCTCGACGTCCAGCCCGACGAAGCTCTCCGTGGTGCTCGGGTCGTGGACGCCCGGCGTCAGCTCGGCGTCGGTGGAGTAGGCGGTGACGATGCCGTCGGCGACGACGAAGTTCAGGCGGTTCGGGACGAAGTCCTCGGTGACCGCCTGCGGGACGCCGTCGATCTCGACGACTCGCCACGGGAGGCCGTTGGCGTCGGCGCGGTCGCCGGCGTCCTCGACGGTGAGGCCGACGTAGCCGTCGGCGGCCTGCGGCTGCTCACGGTCGCGGTTCGCTGCCGCGGCGGCGATGGCAAGGACGGCGACGAGCGCCGCCAGGACGAGCGCGATGACGAGCGCCCGGAGTCGGTTGGTGGTCATGGCCCTTCTTTCTCGACGTGCCCGGAGCGGGTTTGGCTCCGATCCGAGCGAGTTGCGTTTTGCAACCCTGTGACGTGGAGAAGGTTCCCGAGGTTCCCGAGGTTTCGCCCGCTACCCGAACGCCCGCCGCACCACCACTCGGCCGTCGGCGTCGTCGTCGACGTCGGTCCAGCGGCCGGTCATCTCCCGGCCGTCGTTGACCAGCCGCATCTCCAGCACGTCGAGGCCGTAGTCCGCTTCGGGGTCGTCCGGGATGAACGTGACGTCGGTGCCGCGCACGATCACGACCTCACCGTCGACCGACCCCTCGGCCTGCTGGCAGGCCAGGTACGGCTCCTCCGAGTCGTCGTAGTAGACGACGATCGAGCCTCGCAGCGCGGTCCCGGCCTGGTGGAGCTGCAGCATGACCTGGTAGGTGTCCTCCTCAACCACCTTCCCGAGCCACAGCCCCGACACGTCGGCCGCGTCCAGCTCGACGACCTCGCCTCGGGTGGGCGCCTCAGTGAGGTCTATGGTGCGCAGGTCGCTGATCACGCTCTCGAGCCGGGCGATCGCCGCCCGCAGGTTCTCGCTCATGTCGAGCGGACACTACATCCGGGGCAGCCACCCCGGCACCGCCGACCGGTACTCGCCGTACTCGTCGCCGAAGCGCTGCGTGAGCTGCACCTTCTCACCCGGCGCCTGCACCCCCACCACGTACACCGCCGCTACGAGCGGCAGCAGCCACACCGCCGCCACGTCGGCCGCCAGCGCCACGCCCGCGGTCAGCCCGATCAGGCCCAGCCCGGCCGGGTTGCGCACCAGCCCGTACACCCCCGTGGTCACCAGCCGGGTCGGTGGGCGTATCGGCAGCGGCGTGCCGGCGCCAAGCGCGATCAGGTCGTGGTGGGCGACCAGCGTCACCGCCGCCCCGCCCACCGCCAGGGCTGCCCCCACCGCCACCAGGCCGGGCGACCGCCACGCCGGCCACCACGACCCCGCCTCCGACTGGTGCAGCACCGGCACGACGACGAGCCACACCGCCTCGAACATCGAGAAGAACCCCACCGCCTTCAGCCAGTCGCGCATCCCCGCATGCTGGCAGGCCCTACCCGTCGATGCTGCCGCCGAGCTCCACGGTGATGTTGTCCCACGCGTCGGCGACGGCGTCGTAGCGCAGCGTCCAGGTGTGGTCGTAGACCACCAACCCACCGGCCACCGGGGCCAGACCCACCTGGCTGCTGGGCTCGGGCAGCGGGGTCAGACGCCGGAACGCCGCCGTGGCCGCATCCAGCGCCCAGACGTCGTCGGTCGGCCCGACGCTGGTGGCGGTGACGCCCTGGCCGAGGTCCTGGGTGACGGTCACCCACCCCCCCACCACCACGATCTCCCCCAGCTCCGGCACGTACGCCATCCGGTGGTACCAGGGCGCCTGCGGCGCCTCCTCGCCGCCGCCGAGCAGCGTCCACTCGTCGGCGTCGACGTCGTAGCCCCACACCTGGTTGTCGTTGTCGCCCTCATCGGGCTCGTCGCCGCCCCACAGCACGACGAGGTCCAGCTCGGGGTCGTAGGCCATGGCGTGGTAGCTGCGGGGGTCGGGCGACTCGGGCGGCGCCATCTGGCGCCACGTCCGGTCCGCCACCGACCACGCCCACGTGTCCCCGAAGGCGGTGCCGTTGCGGAAGCCCTCCGGCTCCATCTGGGCGCCGCCGAACAGCACGACGACCCCGGACTCGGTGTCGAACGCGGTGGCGTGTCCCACCCGGGCGGGTGGCGCCGGGACGGACGGCGCCTCCACCCACGTCCCGCTCGCCGGCTCGTACACCCACGTGTCGTCCAGCAGGTTGCCCGAGCACAGCGGCACCGGCGAGCAGAAGAACAGCGCGCTCGCCGACCCGCCGAACACCATCACCTCGCCGCCGTCGCCGATCGCCTCCATGGTGCCGCCCACCCGGGCGGCGGGGCCGGGCAGCTCGGGGTCGGGCTCGAGGAGCCGCCAGGCGCCGGCGTCGAGGTCGAGTGCCCACAGCTCGTCGACGACGTCGCCGCGGGCGGCCACGCCGCTGACGTTGGGGTTGAAGCCGCCGCCGAACATCACCGCCGCGGCGGGGCCCGTCGCCGCCATGGCCGGCATGCCGCCGACGTCCGGGGCACCCTCGGTGGCGACCACGACGGGGACGATCGTCGTCACGACCGCAGTGTCGGTGGTGGCGGCGGTCCCGGACGGTGCTGTGTCGTCGGTGACGTCCCCGGTGGGCTCGTCCGCCGGCTCGGAAGCGTTCGTCGCCACCACCGCCTCCGGCTCGTCGCCGCCACCGCCGACGAAGCTCACCGCCGCTACGCCCAGCACGATCACCCCCAGCACGACACCGGCCCCGACGAGGAACGGCGCCACCGACCGGCGCGGCGGCTGGTCGTCGAGCGGCGATCGCAACAACTCACGGAGCGTCTGCTCGTCCACGTCGCCCATCCTGGCCGGATACGCCCTCAATGTTGTCACACCCGCTCGGTACGCTCAACCCATGTCCTCCCTCGACCTGTTCACGCCCGCGACCCGGTCCTGGTTCGCCGATGCGTTCGCCGCGCCCACGGCCGCGCAGGAGGACGGCTGGGCGGCCATCGCGGCCGGTGAACACACGCTCATCCACGCCCCCACCGGCTCGGGCAAGACGCTCGCGGCGTTCCTGTGGGGGCTCGACCGCCTCTTCGCCGAGCCGGTGCCCGACGACGGGGAGCGGTGCCGGGTGCTGTACGTGTCGCCGATGAAGGCGCTGGCCTACGACGTCGACCGCAACCTGCGCGCCCCGCTCACCGGCATCCGCCACGCCGCCGAGCGCATCGGCGAGGCCGCCAGGCCCATCTCCACCGCCATGCGCACGGGCGACACGCCCGCCACCGAGCGGCGCCAGATGCAGCGCCACCCGCCCGACGTCCTCATCACCACCCCGGAGTCGCTCTACCTGCTGCTCACCTCGCAGGCCCGCCAGATCCTCCGGTCGGTGCGCTGGGTGATCATCGACGAGATCCACGCAGTGGCGGGCACGAAGCGTGGCTCGCACCTGGCGCTGTCGCTGGAGCGCCTCGACGAGATCGCCGAGCGCCCGCCGCAGCGCATCGGCCTGTCCGCCACCCAGCGGCCGCTCGACGAGATCGCCCGCTTCCTCGGCGGCGGCGAGCTGCGCGGCGACACGTGGGAGCCCCGGCCGGTGCGGATCGTCGACGCGCCCCGCCACAAGGAGCTCGACGTCGAGATCGTCGTGCCCGTCGAGGACATGACCCGGCCGGACGAGACGATCGCCGCCAGGGAGGGCAGCGACCAGCCGGCCCGCCGCTCGATCTGGCCGGCGGTGTACCCGGAGCTGCTCGACCTGGTGCGCCGCCACGAATCCACGATCGTGTTCGCCAACAGCCGCAGCCTCGCCGAGCGCATCGCCGCCGAGCTCAACGGCCTCGCCGAGGAGGAGGTGGCCCA
>JBFKDA010000097.1:0-9624 GCA_041619955.1 Acidimicrobiia bacterium
ACCAAAGTCGGCAACCAGTTCTGGGCCGACATCCTGCGCGCGGACGTGGCGTTCCCGTTCTACATGGTCGGCCGCTGGGACGATGCCCTGGAGGCCATCGGCTGCACGTCCACCAACGCCCGCGCTCTCCCCGAAGTGATCGGGTGGGTGGCGGCGATCCCCAAGATCCACGTGGAGCGGGGTGCCGTCGAGGAGGCGACGCAGGAGTTCGCCCTCCACTCCAGATACGAGCGGTCCTCGTCCTTCCAGGAGCGCTCCGCGTGGCTCAGCGGGCACGCAGTCATCGCCAACGCCACCGGCGAGCACGAGTCGGCACTCGCTGCAGGGCTCGAGGTTCTGGACACGCTGACGGCCTTGTCGCCCTCTTCGGCAACCGCGAAGCTCGCCATCCGAGAGGCGTTGGACGCGGCATGGGCGATCAGGGACGTGGACGCGCTGCGCAGGGTGATCACAGGAGCGACGCCCGCTCACCTCCACATCCAGTCGCCGGTGGTGCGCGCCCTCATCGCAGTCGGCAAAGGAAGGCTCGCAATCGCCGAGGAGTCCGGCTCGCAGGACTCGATCGCCTTCTATGACGAGGCGCTGGCGATCCTGAGCACGACCGGGGCGCGCATCTGGTACGCCTCGACCGCTGACGAGCTCTCGGCGTGGCTCTCCGCCGCAGGTCACACCGATCGGGCAACCGCGCTGCGCGTCGAGGCCCGCCAAATCTTCGAATCAGCCGGGGCCTCCGCGTCGCTCGTCCGCCGGGCCCAGCAGTGAGCATTTCCGGCTCCGGCGCCGGCCTGCAGCGGGCAGCCCTTCGTAACCGCGAGCTCGTCGCGTTCATCGTCGGTCATCTGTTGGCGGGAGTAGCCGAATGGGCGGTGTTCATCGGGGTCCTCGTCTACGCCCACGAGTACGGCGGAGCCCGAGCCACCGGGCTGGCCTCCATCGCGCTGCTCTCGCCATACGTCTTCGTCGGACCGCTCGCCGGCAGAATCGTGGCACGGTTCGACGCAGGGAGGGCGCGGCTGGCAGGTCTCGCCGCCCAGGTCGGCGGGTACGGGCTCTCCGCGCTCGCCGCTGGGCTCGGCACCACTCCCGTCCTGGTCGTGGCGGCGTGCATGGTCGGGCTGGCCGGTACCACGGTCCTGCGCCCGGCGGGAGCGGTGCTGCTCCCCTCGCTGGTCCGCTCCACGCGTGAGTTGACGATCGCGTACCTGTGGGTGGGCTACGCAGAGACGGCCGGCGTACTCGTCGGGCCGCTCTTCGCCGCGGCCATGCTCGCCGTCGACGGACCGGACGCCGTGCTGGGCGGGTCCACTGTCCTGGTGTTGATCGGCCTGGCAACGGCCACGAAAGTCCGGGGGCTGGCCAGGCTCGACAGCACTGTGAGCGGCGCAGCTGGCAGCGGCGGATTCATGCTGAGCATGCGAGCGCTGAGCAGGCGCAAAGGCGCCATCGGGGTCCTCGCCGTCGCCGGCGGCCAATACGTGTTGGTCGGCGCCCTCGACATCCTGATCGTCGTCATCGCCAGCGACCACGTGGATCTGGGGAACGGCGGGCCCGGAATCCTCAGCGCGCTGTTCGGCGTCGGTGCAGTCGCCAGCGGCGTCGCCACGACGGCCCTGGTCGGCCGTGCCCGCCTGGCCGTGCCGGTGGGGGCGGCGCTCGGGTTCATGGCGGCGGCCACCATCACCTTCGGGTTCGCGGTCACCCTGGTCGTCGCGGTGACGCTCCTCCCTCTGCTCGGGCTCGCCCGCTCCACGCTCGACGTCCTCAGCCGCATCCTCCTGCAGCGCTCGGCACCGCCGAGCGACCTCGCAGCAGTGTTCGCCGCGCTCGAGGTGAGCGGTGGTCTCGGCTTGCTCGGCGGGTCCCTGGCCGCGCAGGCGCTGCTCGCCGTATCCGGCGTGACCGCCGCACTGGTGGGCGTCGGAGCGCTTTACGCAGTGATGCTCGGTGTGTCGTGGCGTTCCCTGCGGGTGGCCGACGAAGGCGCCGACGTGCCCGTCATGGCGATGAGCTTCCTCGGCCGCCTACCTGCCTTCGCGCCGCTCACGCCCTTCGGCATGGAGGCCGTGGCCCGGGCTGCCGAGGAGGTGCCCGTCCGGACCGGAGAGGTCGTCATCAACGAGGGGGAGCCGGGGGACCGGTTCTACGGGGTCGTCGACGGCCGCTTCGAGGTCTCGATCAGCGGGGAGCTCGTCAGGACGCTCGGGCGCGGCGACTCGTTCGGCGAGGTCGCGCTCGTCGCGGACGTCCCGCGGACCGCGACCGTCACCGCGTCTTCCCCGGGCATGCTGCTGGCGATCGACCGGGAGCCGTTCCTCCTCGCGGTCACCGGGCACGAGGGTTCCCGCCAGGCGGTGTGGGGGGCGATGCGCGGCTTGCGATACGAGCAGCCGCTGCCGGAAGATCTGGAAGCCGTCGAACACCGCTCTGCCGGCGGCTGAGAAGCCCGAAAGACCCCGTTGCGGGGGAGTCCCGCCGAAGGCGGGGAGCCGGCGGCAGCGCGAGCGCCGTGGCGATGGTGGCGAGGGCGTGACCAGCCTGGGTGGCGACCTCAGCGATCGGCCCACTGCAGGTAGCCCTGGAGCGTGATGCCCGCATGCTCGGAGAAGTACTGCTCGGCGCTCGCGTAGAGGTCGGCGGTGACGATGCTCGGCGCTATCGCCGCCTTGGCCGTGGCCCAGTCGTCCCAGGTCACGCCGTGGCTGGTTGCGTAGTCGTTCTCCTTCTCCGAGCCGCTGGTGTAGAGCTGGGGTGACAGGATGTCGATCTGCGGGTTGGCGAAGAACTGCTGCATGAGCGCTGCGGCGTCGCTGATCCCCCACGGTGCAGAGTGACTGACCGTGACGAGCGTCCCCTGGCCCTTGCCCTTGATGGCCGAGATGATCTGCGCATAGTGGTTGCCGAGCCCCGGGTCCGCCTCCTCGATGTCGAGGCAAATGCCGTCGTACCTGGCATACGATCCACCCTCGACGTCACTCAGCACCTGCTGCGCATTGGCGGCGGTCCACTTTGTGCCCCCGCCGGAGATCGACACGTACTTCTGTCCGACGAGCTGGTCGAACACCGGGTTGCACCACGCATTGATCTGGGCAGCGTCGATGTATCCGCTGAAGGCCACGCTCAGGTTCGTGCCTTGCGGAGCCTGCATGCCGTGCGAGTGCACGTAGAAGCCCGCAGTGGTCATGGTCGTCCTCCCCTGTCGCTGGCGTATCGCCGACCATACGCGTCTTGGTCGCCATGCGTACAGTGCCGCCATCAGTGCTGGCCGACCTCACCTGGCCCCCGACGCCGGTCGCGCCCCACGCCTCGTCTCTGTCCCGTGGCTCCGACCAGAACGGTCAATATTGACGATCCGCTGCCGCGCCGGCTTGATAGGGTCGATCCGCGGCCGGCGACGAGCGCCGGTGCGAGGGAGGTCAGGAGCGATGAGTGGGCGAGCATCGGCGCGGCCGATCGGGTTCTTTGGCATAGCCTTGGCGGTGGTGGCGTCGCTGATCGTCAGTACCCCCGGGGCATCGCAGGCGGCATCGGTCGTGGTGTTGGACATCGCGGCCAACGCCATCGTCTATGACGAGATCAACGACGTGGTCTTTGCCGCGGTTGACGACCGGGCCGCCCAGCACGCCAACACCGTCGTGAAGCTCGACCCGAACACCGGTGCGGTTCTCGGGTCGCTTCCGGTCGGCTCCGACCCGGGGCCCCTGGCGCTGTCCAACAACTCGGAATACCTCTACGTGGGGCTGCAGGGCGCTCCCACCGTGGTGCGCGTGGCCCTGCCGGCGTTCACGGTCGATCTCCAGATCCCGCTCGGAATCGATCCCACGCTCGGATGGCCCCGATACGCCGACGACATCGCTGTACTGCCGCTCAATCCGACGTCCGTCGCGGTGGCGATGCGGTTCCAGGGCACCAGCCCGCCCGGCGCCGGCGTCGCCGTGTTCGACGACGCCGTGCAGCGACCGTCGACCACCCCCCGTCATGTCGGGGAGAACTCCATCATCTTCAGCGGGCCGCGCGACCTGTACGGCGCCGACCTGTGCTGCTCGGGCCGGGAGTTCTACGAGGTCACCGTCGACGGCGACGGCGTGACGCGCACCGCATCGCACGGCAGCCTGGGAGGCTCCGAGCTCGTCGCGGCCCGGAACGGGCGCATCTACTCCGACGACGGGAAGGTCGTCGACGTCAACCTCGCCACGCCGACGATCGCCGGCACCTTCCCGATCGAAGGCCGGTTCTCGGCCGGTGCGTACTCCTCGGCCACCCAGCGGTTCGTCACGGTGTCGGAGCTGTTCACGGGCCAGTCCAACACGCCGATGCTGCTCGAGAAGTTCGACCTCGGCACGTTCACGAGGGTGGAGCGGACGGAGCTCCCGAGGAGCACGCTGACCCCTCTCCAGCTCGTCGAGACCCGCACGCTCGCGTTCGTGGTCCTCATGTACGACCGGACGAACGCCGCCAACAACGAGATCCACCTCATCGGCACCGGGGCTTCCCCGCCGCCGCCCCCCCCGCCCCCACCGCCCCCGGGCCAGGGCACGATCACCGGCACGGTCACCGACCACCACACCGGGGTTCCGGTCGGGGGCATCTGCGTCGTCGTCTTCCCGTTCAACGGCGAGGCCTTCAACGACGCGCCGCGGGTGGCCGACGCCGAGACGGCCTCCAACGGCCGCTACGCCGTCGCGGTGCCTGCAGGCGTATATGAGCTGGTGTTCGTCGACTGCTCCGGGTGGGACTACGCCGCCGTGCTCTACGGTGAAGAGCGTGTCGAGCCCGTCACCGTCGAGAACGGAGGGGTGACCGACGCCTCGTTGACCCTCGCGCAAGCCGCCCAAGTGGGTCTGGTGAACACCGGCACGGGACGGTGGTTCCTCTCCCGGGCCCGCGACGACATCGTGGAGGAGTTCTTCTTCGGCAATCCCGGCGACGCGCCAATGGTGGGCGACTGGGATTGCGACGGTACCGAGACCCCCGGCCTGTATCGCCGCGAGGACGGGTTCGTCTACCTGCGCAACTCGAACAGCCAGGGGATCGCCGACGTCCGGTTCTTCTTCGGTAACCCCGGCGACCTGCCGCTGGCCGGCGATTTCAACGGCGACGGCTGCCACACCGTGTCGATCTACCGGCCCGCCACCTCCCAGGTGTTCATCATCAACAAGCTGGGCGCCAACGAGGGTGGCCTGGGAGCCGCCGACATCGACTACTTCTTCGGCAATCCGGGGGACAAGCCCTACGTGGGGGACTTCGACGCTGACGGCGTCGACACCGTCGGCCTCCACCGCGAAACGACCGGGCTGGTCTACTACCGCAACTCCCACACCCAGGGGCCCGCCGAGGAGCAGTTCATCTTCGGCGACCCCGGTGACCGGATCGTGGCCGGCAACTTCGACGGGTTCCACCGGGAGACGCCTGCGATCTTCCGCCCCTCCGATACAACGTTCTACATCCGCCACGAGAACGCGGCGGGTCCGGCGGACCGCACGGTCACGTTCGGCTTCGCCGATGCCGGATGGTTGCCCGTGGCAGGCACATTCGGTCTGTAGCTGAGGCGGCGGAGCCGGTGCCCGCGGGTGGCGACCGCGGGGCCCGGGGACCCAGGCCCGGCGGACTTCGGTGCACTCCGCCGGGGCGCGCTGCCCCGCCCGTTGACAGCCCGCCGGGCGACTGACATACTCGCTCGGGGTCGCGACGCCGTCGCGGCGCATTGTTGGAGGTGGAGCGACGTTGACCGCTGCCAAGTCGATGACACAGGGCGTGCTCATGTAGCCGGGATCTCGTCGATCTCGTCCTTCGAGCCGCCCGCGGGCGGCTCTTTCGCGTGCTCCACCAAGAGAAGACGAGACGCATGAGCTTGATCACACAATTCGAGGTGTACAACTCCGACGACGCGGTCAAAGGCCGCTTCTTCGAGCGCGCCCGCGAGCTGGGCTGGGACTGGTACGTGGCCGACGAGTGGCCTGCCGCCTCGGCCGACGGAGCCGACGTGTTGGCGGCGGCGGGCTGGGACGTGCGCGCCGTGAGCGCTACGCCGCGCTTTGGCAGCGCCACGACCTTCGCCGAGGCCGCCGATCATGTCGTGCTGGTGACGGTGTGGCGGGGGATGGCGGACGTGGCTGTCGCCGGCGAGTCCCAGGCGGCGGCGGACAAGGCGCGGTCGGCGCTCGTCGAGCTGTTCCCGGCCGCAGAGCGATCCGACACGAAGGTCGAGGTCGCGTTCTGCGCCTGGCACAACACCATCCGGCGCCGGGCCCGCAGCGTGCGCGTGCCTTGCTGGGACGAGATCCGGGAGAACTACCCCGCCGCCGTCGGGGAGGGATTCGAGGCGTTGCGGGACCACGAGCTGTTGGACGGCGGCAAGCTGGCACTGTGGCACGGGCCGCCGGGGACCGGCAAGACGTTCGCGATCCGCGCTCTGATGCACGCCTGGCGGGACGACGTGAACTTCGTGTTCGTGTTGGACCCGGAGCAGTTCTTCGGCGCCGGCGTTGAGTACATGATGGAGCTGGTGCTCGACGAGGAGGCAACGGCGGAGCGGCGTCTCGTGGTGATCGAGGACGCCGCCGAGCTGCTGTCGCTGGATGCCCGCGAGAAGGTCGGCCATGCCTTGGGCCGGCTGCTGAACCTTTGCGACGGGCTCCTGGGCCAGGGGCTGGAGCTGGTCATCCTCATCACCACGAACGAGCCCGTCGGAAAGCTGCACCCCGCCCTGACCCGCCCCGGCCGCTGCGTGTCGCAAATCGAGTTCGGGCCGTTGGACCGCGAGGAGGCGGCGCGCTGGCTCGACGCGCGCGGCGCTCCCGCAGCCAGCGGTCCGAGGACGCTGGCCGAGCTCTACGCCGCCCTTCGCGGCGAAGCCGAGCCGACGCCGGCGTCGCGCGTCGGCTTCTGAGCCCGAGCCCGCCGTTGTCGACGCGCTCGATGAAGCGGTGGACGTTTCAGTGACGATTGCGTCTGCGTCGCCGAGAACGTGCCTCGGTAGGATGCGGTAGCGTCGAGATGGGAGGGGGACGAGGCGGATGAGCATCCCGATCGCCGTCAAGCTGGATGGGGATCCGCTGCCGAACCGCGCATTGTGGCTGCAGGACGGCCAGAAGGACATCTGGGTGGTCACGGACGCCGGCGGCACTGCCGAGGTCGACGACGCGTGTGCGGGTGTGGCGCTTCGCTACGGGGGCCCGGTCCTGTTCGGCGGTATCGAGACGTCGAAGCTGTCTGCCAGCGGCGGTTCCCTTTGGCTCCAGCTCGAGAAGGGGTGGACCGTACCCGATTCGATCGCGCCGACCGGGGGGAACGTGGCCGTGGCGGTGATGAACCAGAACGACATGGCGGACCTCACCAAGGGCGGGTATCTCGTGAAGAACCACAAGGTGTTCGTCGAGGTCCAGTCCTCGGCCAGGCTCTCTATCGACGTCGTCACCGACGGCAACGGGTACGCCTGGCTTCCCGACAGCTACGTCGGCGAGACGATCTCGCTCTCGGCCGCGATGGCGAACGACGACCAGTACGGGGGCGGTTGGTTCCAGGTCTGCGACCGCGGATCGATCGGGACCATGTATGCCCTGTGGGACGTCCTCGACGGAGGTTGAGCCCGCCCGTCGTCCGACCAGGCGACCGGGCTAGCCAGCCGCTGCTTCGGCCTGGTCCCGGGCTCGGGGCATCATGCGCGCGAGCTGGCGAGAGATCACCCATCGCAGCAGTGGCGTGGCCAGCTTCAGGCCGGGCCGTGGCGTGTACGTGTTGCGAAGGGTGAAGCGGGTGCCGGCGCCGGCGGGGTCGAGCTGATAGCAGCCTTCGAGGCAGGTGACGGGGCTGGCGCCGCTGATCTCCTTCCAGGCGATGAGTCGCGGCGGGTCGAGGCTCGTGATCTCGTTGACGACGCGGAACGGCAACCCGCCGGCTCGCCCGCGCGTCTCGTAACGGCTGCCCACCCGCATGGGCCCGTCCGTGAGCGCGGCGACGCTCTCCATCGTGGGGCGCCGCCAGTCGTCGCTGGTGGCGAGGTACCGGTAGACCGCCTCAGGGGCGGCGCCGATCTCGATGCTGTGTTCGACCGTGAAGGCCACGGCGATCTCCCACGCAAAAGGTACACGCTGTGCCCTCAGCGTGACGTCCGGCTCCCCGTCCGTCTAGGACGCCTGCTGCACCTTCGCGAGTGCCTGCTCGACGGCGATGAGCTGCTGGTTCGTCGCCGACCCGTCGAGGATCGTCGCCTCGGCAGAGAACATCAGCGCGAGGAAGTCCACGGTGGCTCCGCCGCCGGCAGGCACCGTCGCGTCCCACGGGACGGCGCCGCTCGCGAACTGGAGCCAGGCGACCATCAAGGCCGCCGCGGCCCGCGCCCGCCGGTCGCTCCCCGTCGGCGAGAGGATGGCGTGGACGTCCGACGCCGATGCCGCCCCGACGCTCTCGGAGAACACGCTGGAGACCGCGTTGACGATGTCGAGGTAGGCGCCGGCCGTGGCCTCGTCGAGCTGCACCTTGCCCGCTCCCGAGTATTGGTGCTTCCACCAGCCCGGACCTTCGGTGTCGTCGGCGTTGCCGGTGACGATCACGTTCGCACTGTCCTCGTCGCTGCCCCCGTCGTCGTCGGTCAGGGTCACGACCAGCGACTCGACGCCCGGTCCGGCGTACACCGCGCCGATGGTGTCGTCCGCCGCGAACGGGAAGACCCCGCCCGGGCTCGGCAGGGGATCGGGCGCCAGCCCGTCGTTGAAGTACGTGGTGACGTCACCGACGCTCCAGGCGAACGTCAGGTCGTCGGACCCGGGATCGGAGCCCTCTGCGAAGCCGGGCAGCTCCGCGCCGGCCTCCACAACCAGGTAGTCGCCGCCGGGGAAGCCGATCGCCCCGCTGGTGTCCAGCGTCACCGACGGGTCGAGGTTCCCGACGACGACATCCACCTCGTCCACGCCCACTCCGCCGTCGTCGTCGGTGACGGTCACGACCACCTCGAAGGTGCCGTTGTCCCCGTAGACGTGCTCGACGCCGGCGGCGAGCGCCCCGGTGGTCACCTCCTCGGCTGCCGTGCCGTCGCCCCAGTCGATCGTCGCCGTGTGGGTGTCCTCCACCCCGGGATCCTCGAACGTGGCGCTCACCACCGCCGTGCCGGCCTCGTCGATGCTGTCGCCGGTCGCGGAGACGGATGGGGCCACGTTCTGCACGGTCACGGTGGCGTCGTCGCTGTCGGTGAGGGCCTCGCCGCCGCTGACGTCGCCGCCCTCGTCGTCGACGGTGAGCGTCAGCACGTCCACCGTGTCGTCGATGCCGCTGTACACGGGGGTGGCGCTCGCCGCGTCGTCCAGGTTGGTGGCAGGGCTCCACGAGTAGGTCAGCACGGCGTTGTGGATGTCGCTGCTGCCGGTGCCGTCGAGCATCACGTCGGAGCCCTCGTCGACCAGGTAGTCTCCGCCCGCGTCGGCCACCGGCGCCGTGTTGACGCAATCTCCGGCCAGGAGGGCCGTCGTGCCGTCGTCGTCGTCCTCGTACTCGAAGTCGTCGTCGGTGCCGTTGCACGCCCGCGGGTTGTGGTTCAGGGCCGTGTTCGAGATGAACCCGCCCGGGTTGCCGATGTTGGGCGGCAGCGTCCCGGTGAACGGCCCGAGTCCGGCGATCTCGTAGTGCAGGTGC
>JBFKDA010000098.1:0-9622 GCA_041619955.1 Acidimicrobiia bacterium
AGCCGCTGCTCCGCCGAAGTCAGCAGCCCCTCCAGCACCCGCTCCCCCGCCCGGTCGTGGGCGACCACGTCGTAGAGGCTGTCGCACTCCGGGGTGGCGTACTCGGGATGGCTGCCGACGTCGAGGTACAGCCGCGCCCCGTTCTCCAGGAACACGTTCGATGACCGGCCCCAGCTCACCACCCGCCGGAACAGGTAGCGGGCGACCTCGTCAGGCGACAGGCGGCGCTGGCCCCGCAGAGTGCAGGTGACCCCGTACTCGTTCTCCAGGCCGAAGATCCGTCGCTTCACATGCCGTCCCTTCCGCAGCCCGCCCACGGGTGCGCCCCCGCAGCGTAGCGGTCGGCGCCCCCTGTGGGCAGACTCCTGGGACCTAACGTCGGCGTCCCCGACTGGGCCTTGAGAGCCGCGTCAGTCGATCCGGCGGAGCGGCTGCACCGGAGCCGACCGGGCGACGAGGCCGGTGAGCAGCGCCGTGATCACCGGCATCGCCACGATCACCGCTCCGGCCATCGCCCAGGGCACGGCAAAGCCGCCGGACACCTCTCCGAACGGCCCCGCCACGAAGCCGTCGCGGTCGCTGAGCGCGTTGAGCAGCATCTGCGACAGCGGCAACGCCAGCACCGCGGCGATCAGCACGAACAGCCCGGCCTGGGCGGCCAGGAAGCGCCGCCGCAGCCGGGGCTCGGCGCCGACCGCCACCATCGTGCGCAGGTCCAGGTCCGACTCGGTGGCTGCCAGCGACAGGACCATGGCGATCACCACCAACGCCAGCAGCAGCGCGCCGGCGGCGGTGAGCGGCTCGACGTGGCGGACCAGGAACGGGACGGGCGCGCCCACCGACACGCCGGCCGGCATGCTCAGCAGGGCGTTGTACTCAGCATGGGTGACGTCGCGGTCGAGCGCGAACAGGGTCGCCCCGCCGGGCTCGGGGAAGCCGAGGTCCGCCGCCAGGTCCTCGCTGACCAGCACCCGCGGCGCGTTGAACGGCATCGCCACCGGCACCTCCTCGGCCGGGACCGTGACCACCTCGCCGCCGACCGACACCTGGAGTGGCCGGCTCCGCTCGGCCACCCCGAGCACCAGCGCCGACCCGGCGTCGAGCACGTCGGCGTGCTCCTCGACGCCTACCGCGGCCAGCAGCTCGGGGGTGGCGAGACCCACGGTGAAGCCGTCGAAGACGATCGCGAAGGTGTCGACGCTGGAGGGCAGCGGGGCGTAGCCGGCGGCCACCGGGAACATGCTGACGTCGATGCGCCGGGCACCGGGGACGATCGACTGGGCGATCGCGATCTCGTCCTCGGTGGCGGGCAGCGCCCGGTCGGTGACGTTGAAGCCCCGCTGCACCCACACCAGGTCGGCCGGCTGGTCGAGCCCCTGGACCTGCGAGCGCCGCTGGTCGACGCTAATGGCGGTGGCGGTGGTCAGCGGCACCAGCAGGATCGCCATGATCGCGGCGATAGCCGCCGCGGCCCGGGCTCGCTGGCGGGACGCGTCGCGCACGGCGATCCGGCCGAGGAGCGGGAACCGGCCGGCGACGTTGCCGAGCCAGCCCATGATCGGCACGGCCAGCAAAGCCATGCCGCCGATCGCCACGATCCCGCCCGAGAGCAGCGCCAGCACCTCGCTGTTGTCGGCAGCGCCGCGGCCGGCGGCCAGGATCGCCAACCCGAGGGCGGTGGCGGCGACGGCCACCGGCACGACCCAGCCGGGTGGCCTGCCCACCGGCATCCGTCCCGCCAGCGCGGTCACCGGCGCCACCCTCCCGGCGGCGCGGGCCGGCCACCAGGCCGCCAGCGTGGCGGCGGCGACTCCCACAACAGCCGGTCCGATCACGTCGACCGGGGACACCGTCGTCGACTCCAGCAGCCGGTTGGTGGTGAGCTGGAACAGCGGCAGGCTGGCAAGCCCGGCGGCGAGGCCGGCGGCCACGCCGAGGGCCGCGCCGGCGGCGCCGGCCAGGGCGCCCTCGGCCGCCAGCGCGAGCCGCACCTGGCGGCCCGTCGCGCCGTTGGCCAGCAGCAGCCCCACTTCCCGCAGCCGCCGCCGCATGCCGGTGGTGTAGGCGGCCGCCGCCAGCAGCGCCACCTCGATGAGCAGCAGCATGGCCACCAGGGTGCTGACCACGGGTGGGTCGTCGAACAGGAAGTCGTCACCACCTTGCATGCTGCGCTGGAAGACTCCCAGCGGCAGGTCGGCGGCGGTGGCCGCCATCATCTCGGCCTCGGCGATCACCGCGCCAGGCTCCACGACCAGCGACAGTTCCGCCAGGTAGTCCAGCTCGCCGCCGATGAGGCCGGCGAACAGCGTAGGGCGCTCGGCGGCGAGGGCCTGCAGCTCGGGCGGCACCACGGCGGGGTCGACGGCCCGCTCCCGGCGCTCGGCCTGGGCCCACGCCTGCTGGGCGTCGGCGATCACCGTCTCCAGGCCGGCCACATCGCCGACTAGCCAGCTCGTGTCCCGGCCCGGGGCCCCGGCCAGCAGCCCCTCGAGGTCGTCCGGGACGACGACGGCCAGCGTGCGGTCCAGCCACTGCGGGTCGCGCAGCTCGCCCACCACGCGCCCCGTCACCTCGCCGCCGTCGACTTCGACGGCGAGGTCGTCGCCGATCGCCACCCCGAACGCCTCGAGCAAAGCGGTGGTGAGGGCCACCTCGCCCGGTGCCGCCGGGGGACGCCCGGCGAGCACGTCGATGTCGCCCCGCGTGAGCGGGTGGGTGAGGTCGAGGTCCTGCACCTCGAGGTACCGCCACGCCGACCGTGTGAAGGCGGTACGGAAGCGATGCCACTGGTCGGCGGCGAGCACGGCGCCGAGGTGGTCGTCGACGGCCGACTCCGCTTCCGGAGGCGCCGGATGGCTGGACAGCCGGGCGGCGGCCCGGCTGAAGCCGATGCCGTTGCCGGGGGGGTCGGCCAGGGTCCGGGCGGCGACACCGGCGAACACGGCGAGCGCCACCGCCAGGGCGACGAGCCCCACGACCAGCGCCGTGCGGCGCGGATGGCGCAAGGCGCTCCGCCGCCCGAGGCGGGCGACGGCCCGCAGGGAGGACGCGGTCAACGCACCACCTCCGACAGCTCCGCGGCGGCCGGGTTCCGCGCCGTCACCGACTCGATCCGCCCGTCCCGCAGCCGCACGACCCGATCGGCCCAGGCGGCCAGCGCCGGCTCGTGGGTGACCAGCACCCCGGCGGCCCCGGCGTCGCAGCGGTTGCGCATCACCCGCATCACGGCCTCGCCGGTCAGCTCGTCGAGCGCCCCGGTGGGCTCGTCGGCGAGCAGCAGGCGCCGGGGCCCGACGAGCGCCCGGGCGATCGCCACCCGCTGCCGCTCGCCGCCGGACAGCTCGTCGGGGTACCGGTCCTCCATGCCGGCCAGGCCGACTTCGGCGATGGCGGTGTCTGCCGCCCGGCGCGCCTCCACGGTGGAGACGCGGTCCAGCTCCATCGGCAGCGACACGTTCTCGGCGGCGGTGAGCGTCGGCAGCAGGTTGAGCTCCTGGAATACGAAGCCGACGCTGCGGCGCCGCACCGCCGCCAGCTCGGCCTTGCCGAGCGCGGACAGATCCTGGCCCTCGACGAGCACCCTGCCGGTGGTGGGCCGGTCCAGCCCCCCGGCGAGGTTGAGCAGCGTCGACTTGCCCGAGCCGGACCGGCCGGTCACGGCGACCAGCTCGCCGGCGTACACGTCGAGATCGACGGCATCGAGCGCGACCACCCGGGTGGCGCCTGTGCCGTAGCTACGACCGGCGTCGCGTAGCGACAGCACGGGTTCGGTGGTCATACACGTCCTCCTTCGATGACGGGTTCGGTGGTCAGGGTGATCAGGTCGGGCGATGCCGCCGCCAGCCGCTCCTCGGCCCGGTCGAGCCAGCGCAACTCGGCCTCGGCCTGCAAGATCAGCCGGTCGAGGTGCATGAGGGTCGCCACCTCCTCGGGTGGGGTGCCGGCCTTCAGCGCCGTGTACTCCTGGAGCACCTCCATGGTGGCGGTGCGCTGGCGGGAGATCACCCGCCCGGTGGCGGCCATCGGCACGCCGCGGGCAACCAGCACCTTGATCGCCAGCTCGTCGCGGCTCAGCATCGCCTGATGGGTGGGCGTGTCCAGCCAGGAGGCCAGCTCCGCCCGCCCGACATCGGTGATCTCGTAGGTCTTGCGGTCCGGGTCGGCCTCGTCGACGGCCACGCAGCCGTCGCGCTCCAGCCGCTGCAGAGTGGTGTAGACCTGGCCGATGTTCAATGGCCAAGCGCCACCGGTCGCCTCCTCGAAGTCGAGCTTGAGCTGGTAGCCGTGCTTCGGCTCCGTTGCCAGCAGGGCCAGCAGGCCCTCTCGTACCGCCATGCGATCTTCACCTCGATCGGTCCACTCGATGCATACCGAGTATGTAGCGACAAGATACATACCGAGTATGCAGCAGTCAAGGGTGCAATTCCGCCGGGCCTGCGCGAGAATCGGGGCATGGACCCGCGGGTGCCGCTCGCCCGGATCGCCGACCCCAGCCAGGCGGAGCTGCTCGCGGCGCGACTGCGGGCGGAGGGCATCGACGCGTGGGTGCGCGGCGAGGCGTCCGGCCCGTACCGCTTCACGCTGGGACTCATGGCGGAGGCGGAGGTGTGGGTGCCGGGCTCGCAGCTCGACGCCGCCCGGGAGGTGGCGCTGGCGTCGGAGGTCGACGAGACGCTGGGCCGGGCGCAGGCCTGGCAGCCCAGCCGTCCCGGCTGGACGTGGCCTGAGCGGCTGTTGGCGGCGGCCCTGGCCGCGATGATCGTTGCGCTGTTCGTGAGCCGCCTGGTGGTGATGCTGGCCCGCTGAGCCCTGCCCGTCAGCGGTCCTCGAACACGGTGATCCACCCGGAGTAGCTCGACACCCAGACGCGAGCCGTGGCGGCGTCGTACGTGATCCCGATCGGCCGGTCTGGCGCCCGCACGGTCTGCACCACCGCCATGTCGGCGGTGGTCACCTTGGCGACGGTGCCCGAGTGGTAGTTGACGACGTACAGCGCTCCCCCGTCCTCGGCGATCGTCATGCTGCGGGGGGCGCTGCCTGTGGCCACCTTGGCGAGCACCCGCCCGGAGGCGACGTCGATCTTGGCCAGGCGGCCCTCGCCGTTGAGCGATGCGTACAGCGTGCCGCCGTCGGGTGAGAGCACCAGGTGGCGAGGGCTGGCGCCCACCCCCCGCAGCCATCCGCCGACCTGCAGTGAACCGAGGTCGACGCGAGCGATGTCGCGCGACCCCATCACCGCCACGTAGGCTGCGGAACCGTTGGGGTGCACGGCGATGCCGCGGGGGTGACGGCCCAGCGGGATGCGGGCCACCTCCCGACCAGCGGCGACGTCGACGACGCTCAGGTCGAACGAGCACCAGTTGGTGACCAGCACCAGCCGGTCGTCAGGAGTGACCGCCACGAACTTCGGCACCGCCCCCACCCGGTAGATCCGGTCGATCGCCAGCGCCTGCATGTCGACCCGGTAGAGGAAGCTCTCGTCCCACCCGGCCAGGCTGCAGCCGTCGCTGCCCGGGCGGCTGAAGCCCGGCCCGAACATCTGGTAGTTCGACACGAACGCGTAGCGCCCGTCGGACGTGAAGGCGGCCTCCACCGGCGCGCCCCGGTAGGTCCCGTCGTAGCCCGACAGACCGAAGGACGCAGGCCGGACCGTGTCGGGGATGGTGGCGACCAGGTCCATGGACCGGTCGTAGACCGTCATCGTGTGCCGGTACATCATGTTCTGGGCCATGAACAGCCCGGTCCCGGAGTGGACGACGGACTTGGGGGCGATCGCCCCGGTGACCGCCCCCACCTTCACGAGCCGACGGTCGGCCGAGGCCGCTCGGGCAGGCGGCGGCTCGTCGCCGCCCGGCAACGGGCCGAAGGCGCCGGCGACGGGGAGCATCCGCCTGGAGCCGTAGTTGAACGCCTGGTCGGCCGGCCCGGCCGCGTTGGCGTGCCGCAGGTGGAAGGAGCTCGCCGCCGGGCGGAACAGGCCGACGGTATCCGTGCCACCGCCCGTCCAGTCCCCGGCCAGCACCGCGTCACCGGGGTCGCCGAAGGTGAACTCGACGTCGGCCGGACCGGCGGCGTGGACCGCCCGGTAGTAGACGAGGCCGGTCGACGGCCGGTGCAGGCCCACCTCGTCGGTGCCGTCGCCGTCGAGATCTCCCACGAATGGGGCGTCGCCCTGGTCGCCGAACGTGTAGGCGACGTCGGCCGCCCCGAGCCCGGCGTCACCACGCGCCAGCCGGTTGACGACGTAGACCCGCGCCTCGGACGGCCGGTACAGCGACACCGTGTCGCAGCCGTCGCCGTCGAAGTCGCCCGCCAGCGGCAGGTCGCCGGGGTCGCCGAAGAAGAACGCCACGTCGGCGATGCCCTGGCTGTTGGAGTTCCGCAGGTACACATAGCCGTCGCTGCGGCGGTAGAGGCCCGGAGTGTCGACCCCGTCGCAGTCCCAGTCGCCGGTGAACGGCGCGTCGCCGGGGTTCCCGTAGAAGAAGCTCGTGGTGCCGCCGGCGGCGTCCCGCAGGTACCAGCGCCCGCTGTCCGGATCGACCAGGCCGACGGTGCCGGGAGGCGCAGCGGCCGCTGCGGCCGCCGGGGCGCCGGCGGCCAGCAACAGAAGCGCCAACGCCGCCGCCACTCGAGGGGCCATGAGCCGAAGCTAGAGGAAGGATCAGGCCGTTGCGGGACGTCTTCCTCTGCCTTCTTGTGCCTATCCGCCCATATGTTGGCAATGGGAATGGGAAGGAGGCAGAGCATGCCCCGTATGCATCGGATCGTCCGGGTGGGGTTCGACCTCAGCAGTACCGGCAAGAAGACCACGATCTCGCATGTGAAGTGCGAGGGCCCGAAAGGCCAGGACGAGGGCATCATGACCGTGGGCGAGGTCATGAGGCGCATGGCCAACGGCGAGCAGTTCTTTGTGTGCCGGATCCTGTGGTCGCGGGTACACGACCACGGCGGCCACATCCAGGCCGACCCCGACAGTTGCGACTACACCAACCTCGAGCACATGCCGGAGATCAGCGCGGACGACCTGGCGACGGTCGGCTAGGTGACTGCTGAGCAAAGCGCTGCGCGGCGCTGGGAGTAGGGCGACTGGTGCGGTTGGGTGGTCGCGGGGTTGGCTGATCGTTGGCGCAGTGGTCGGTTGGGGTCGGGGACGCGCCGCAGCGCGGCTTAGGTGGTGGCGATTGCCCAGCCGTCGGGTCCGTGATGGAGTCCGAGGTTGATGAGACGGCGGAGGTTGATGGCGGCGGCGCGGGTGGCAAGCCCGTGGCGGTTGCGGGCGATGCCTCGGTAGCGGACTCGGCGGTGGCCGTTGGCGACGAGCCAGGCGATGGAACGTTCGACGGGGGGTCTCCACCGCCGGTATGCGCTGGTGAAGGCGGGATCGCGGGCGCGTTGGCGGGCAGCGATGAGTTCGGCCTCGTGGCGATGGATGGGGACTTGTCGTCCTCGTTGCGCAGTGGTGCAGCGAGACCGCAGCGGGCAGTCTCGACAGTGGCGGCGGAAGCTGGCGCGCCCACTTGGGGTGATGGTGGCGGTGTGCCCGGCCGGGCAGGTGACGGTGCCGGCGGCGAGGTCGATGCCGAAGTCGGCTTTGGTGAACCCGCCGGGGACGGCCGCTCGGAGCGGGATCGGTTTGATCGTTTGGATGTGGCCAGCGTCGGTGAGGGCGGCGCGGGTATCCCCGGAGCCGTACGCGGAGTCGGCCAGCACCTCCAGTCCCGCCGCCTCGTCCGCCAACAGCGCAACACCGGCCGGACCGTCGGCGACGTTGGCGGCGGTCAGATCAACGGCGGTGATGATCCCCGTGTCGGGCTCCACCGCCACGTGGGCCTTGTAGCCGTCCCGGTACGTTGAGCGGGACTTGTGCATGTGCCGGGCCTCTGGATCCACCGTCGAGATGACCCGATCCGGGGCGGTGCGTTGGGCGATCCGCCACGTGCCATCGGTGTCGCCCGGTTCGACGTCTTGGCCCGCAACCAGCGCCAGCAACCCCACCAGCTGCGCCTGATCATCGTCCAAGTCGACACCGTCGAGACGGTCCAGGATGGCCAACGCGTCGTTGACCAGCGCAGTGACCAGGTCGTTACGGGCGTCGGGATCGTCCCACGCACAGACGGGTTTGCCGCCGGCGTCGTAATCATGGGCCGCCACGTCGACATCGGCGGAGGCGGGAACCTGGCGCCGCACCCGCCGGATCACCGAGGTCAACTGGGTGACCGTGTCCTGGGTCGCCACTGCGTCGTCCAACAGGGTCGAGTCCAACGCCCGGCGGGTCCGTTTCGCCAACACCCCGGTTTCGGCCACCACTTGACGTACCGCGTCGAAGATCCGCTCCGGCGCCTCCGAACGACGCAGCCGGTTGCGCCACAACGTCAACACCGTCGGGTGGAACCCCTCGTCGCCCAGCGCCAGCCCCGCCGCCACCTTCCACTTCAGATCGGTCCGCAACGCGTCGATGGCGTCGCGGTCCGACAGTCCCTCCAACGCCTGTAACACCATGACCGTCGCCACCACATCCGCCGGCACCGACGGCCGTCCCCGCTCCGACGGGAACAAGTCAGCGAACATCGCATCCGGGAACAGGTGGCGGCGATGCTCAGCCAAGAACGCGTACACCGAGCCGTCTGGAACCAGATGCCCCACCAGGGCAGCTGCGTCCAACAGCTCCACATTCGGATCGCTATTTCCCTGCATGCCCCCAGTGTCGCCGAACCGCAATCAGAACGCGAGCACCCAGAGCCGATTAATCAGCAGTCACCTAGGGCTGCAGCTCGATCTTGCTCCCCGATCGGCCCCCACATGGCGAACTTCGTCGCCGCGAAGGCCATCGGTGCCGCTGCGAGCAGGGTCGCAGCTTCCGAGTTGCGGTTCTGGTGCATCAGCCACTGGGTGGTCGGGCACAGTAGGTGCACGAGCCTCGACGGTACGACGTAGCGTCCCTGCAAGAAGGCTTCCCAGGTCTGGTCGTCGTGGCTGGCCGGAATCGACTGATCGACCCAGCGACTCAGCAAATCCTCGAATTCGGTCCATCGCCCCAGCTCGGCCATCACCGGTGCTACGACATCAGGGTTGAACTCCTGTGATGGAGGCCAGCCCAGCAGGGCGGCATATTCGTTGTACCTGCTGATCGATCCGACGGCTTCTTCGACGCGCCCCGCGCGGGTCAGGAAGTTGATGAGTTCTCGCTCCGCTTCCATGGCGGACCCGAGGTCGTTGGCCTCGACGGCCTCGCGAGCCTCCCGGTGCATGGCATCGACCGCAGCCTGGAAGCTTCCACGATGCAGATGGCGGATCGCCAAGAAGAAGTCGGCGCCCACACGAGGTGACGGTGCACCGTCTTTCCCCCATTCGACAAGCCTGCCGAGCTCCTCGTCGGCTTCGTCCAAGCGCCCGACCTCCTGTAGCAGGATGATCCTCTTGTAGAGGTGCGCCTCGCGGGGGCGGTCGAGAGCTTCGACGTATCCGAGGAACTGATCAAACAGCTCCAGCGCCTCCGTCATCAGCTGGTCATCCAGCCACCGGTTCTCCAGCACCTGACGAAGCGTCGCCCGGGCGTCGTAGACCGCCTGCAGCGTTTCAAGATCGTGCTTCTCGTTCGTTACTGCGTCCAGGCGGCGCA
>JBFKDA010000099.1:0-9575 GCA_041619955.1 Acidimicrobiia bacterium
GCGGCGTCGCCGGCCGAGGCGAGCACCTGGTTGAAGACGACGTCGTTGTGGATGCGGAAGCCCTCGGCACGGAGGAGGTCGGCGAACAGCCGGGCGCGGTGGTGGAGCTGGTCGACGAGGTCGGCGACGCCCCGGCGGCCGAGGGCCTTGAGGATCGCCCACAGCTCCACGGCGCGGGCCCGCTTCGACATCGACGGTGTGTAGCGCATGCCTTCCCGTTGGTCGGTGTAGGCGAAGTAGGAGGCAGTGGCCTCGAACGCGTCGGTGAGGGCGCGCCGGTCCTTGCAGATCACGATGCCGCTGTCGTAGGGGGCGTTGAGGGTCTTGTGCGCGTCGAGCGCCCACGAGTCGGCCAGCTCCCAGCCCTGGGTGTGGCGGTCGAACGTGCTGCTCGCCCGGGCCCACAAGCCGAAGGCACCGTCGACGTGCACCCATGCGCCGCTGCCGCGCGTGCACACCTCGCCGATGGGGTCGAAGGCACCCGAGTTGACGTTGCCCGCCTGGAGGACGACGAGGGTGCGGTCGTCGAGCGGTGGGAGCCGGCTGGCGTCGAGGGCACCCTGGGCGTCGACGGGGACCGTGCGGACGTTGGCGCGGCCCATCCCAAGCAGGGAGAGCGCCTTGAACACCGCCGCGTGCGACTGCTCGTTGACGACGACGGTGAGCGGGTCGAGGCCGTAGAGGCCGTCGTCGCGGACGTCGATCCCCTGCCGCCGGTACAGCTCGTTGCGGCCGGCGGCGAGGCCGGAGAGGTTGGCGAGCATGGTGCCGGTGGTGAAGCCGGCGGCGCTGCCGGACGGGAGGCGGAGGAGGTCGACCAGCCAGCGCTCGGAGACGTCCTCGAGCCGGCCACCGACGGGTGACATCACCCAATGGGCGGTGTTCTGGTCCCAGGCGTCGCCCAGCCAGCGGGCCGCGAGGCCGACCGGGAGGGCGCCCCCGTTGACGAAGCCGAAATAGCGGGGCCCCATCTGGGCGACGGCCGCGGGCGAGCCGCGCTCGTCGAGCAGGCGGAGGACGTCGAGCGGCTCGGACGGCTGGTCGGGCAGGTCGCCGTCGAGCGCGTCGAGCCCGTCGAGCGCCTCGCGGTCGGGAAAGACCGGCCGGTCGTCGACGCCGGCGAGGTAACGGAGGGCGCGCTGGTGGGCGTCGTCGAAGAGCTCGCGTTGGTCGGTCATCGGGAGCCGGACGGTAGCCCGCGAGTTCCGGCGGGGCTCATCGCCTGAACCGGTCGCGCCCGACGACGGCCCGCTCGTGCGTGGCGGTCGCCACCACCCGCTCCCCCACGCTCGCTTCCAGCTCGAACGACAGGCGCCGTCCCACCGCGACGAGCCGGGCTCGCACCGCGACGGTCTCGCCGGGGAAGGCAGGCCGCAGGTGCCAAAGGTAGATCGCAGTGCCGACCGTCGTCTCGCCGCCGCCGAGGCCGGCGGCCACCGATTCGAGGGCGGTGCGCTCCAGCATCTCCACCAGCGTCGACGTGCCGAGCACCTGGGCGGGCGCGAGGTGGGGCGGCGACATCTCGGGCGTGACCACGTAGCGGTCGGTCCGGGTCGTGCCGGGCTGGGACGCGATCATCGACCCGCGACGAATGCGTGCCGGCCAGGCGCCGCGGCGACGACCCGCCCGATCTCGGGCAGATGCGAGGCGATGATGGCGGCGCCGTCGCGAGCGGCCCGCTCCACCAGTCGGCGGCGGCTGCGGGCGGCGAGCCCGGGCAGCATGTCGGAGAAGTGGTTCCAGTCGGGGTTGGCGACGTTCACCTCGTGGGCCAGGGCGTCGCCGACGTAGAGCGCGCGCTCACCTTGGGAGCTGAGCGCGACGGCGAGGTGTCCGGGGGTGTGCCCTGGCGCGGGCAGCACCCGGACCCCGGGGACGACATCACGCTCCCCGTCCACCGGCTCCAGCTGACCCGCTTGCTCGACGACCCGGAGCGCCGTTCCGGCCTCGCTCGAGGTGCGGTTCCAATGCTCGAGCTCGGCGGGGGCGATCACGTGGCGGGCGTTGGGAAAGGTGGGCCGCCCGGACCTGGTCAACCCGCCCACGTGGTCCGGGTGCCCGTGCGAGATCACGACGGTGCTGACCTCGTCGGGCCTGGCGTCGAGCGCGACGAGCAGCGGCCCGGGGCTCAGCCCGCTGTCGATGACCACGAGTCGCTCCCGTGCCCGCACGACGAGGCTGGAGTAGACGAACTCGAAGCGGCCCTCGGCGTCGAGGTGCGGCGCCATCGCCGCAGCGAGCGCCGTCGCGGGGATGGCGGGGAACATCCACTCGGGCGTCCCCTGCCCCCGCCCGTGCTCGACCACCCGGCACTCCATCGCGCCGACCCGAAAGCTGCGCATGCCGGTCCCAACATCTGTGCGTTCGCACACATTCCCGTGAGGGGAGGACGACGAGGCCGCCAGTACGCTCGACCGCCCGGAGGTGTGCGATCTCCCACCGCCCCGAACAGGCTCGGCTGCGGCCGCCTCCGCACCTCGGGGCTACCCGACCGCCTCGACCAGGCCGGGCACGATCTCCCTGTCGACCACCATCGTGTACCGCCGCCACGCCTCGTCGAGCGCCGGGGCGTCGGCCTCACGGGCCGCTCGCTCCACCTCGGCGGCGATCTCCTGTGCGCGGCGTAGCCCCAACGCCCCGAACTCTCCCTTCAGCCGGTGGCTTGCCGCCGCGATCGCCGACAGGTCAGCCGCCTCGACGGCCCCGCCGAGCGCCAACCTGACGTCCTCGTACCCGCCCAAGAATGCCTCGACCAGCAGTCCCCAGAAGTCGTCGTCGCTTTCGAGTACCGGCGCCTCATCGCGAGCTGCGTGCGTTTCGTCGGCAGCGTGTCGCGCCAGCTGCTCGATCACCGAATAGACCTCGTGCGCGTTGAAGGGCTTGGCGATGTAGGCATCCATACCGGCAGCCAGACACCGGTCGCGGTCCTCGTCGCGAGCATGCGCCGTCAAGGCCACGATCGGTACGTGCGTCCCGCGTGACCTTTCGTGCATCCTGATGAGGCGCGTGGCCTCCAGCCCGTCGATGTGCGGCATCTGGACGTCCATCAGCACGACGTCGTAGTCCTGCTCGGCGACCGCAGCCACGGCCAAGCTCCCGTTCTCGACCGCGTCGGGCACGTGACCGCGCTTCTCCAACAGCCGCGTGGCCAGCAGCCGGTTGGTGGCGCTGTCGTCGACGACGAGCACCCGGAGCTGTCGGCGGTGCTGACGTAGCCAATGCCGAGTGATCAGCGGCAGTCGCTCCCCCGACTGCTCCGCAGCCATCGCGACCTTCACGGCATCGATGAGGTCGGCGGCGTCGATGGGATGCGCCAGGTACGCGGCGACCCCGAGATCGGAGTACAGCGCACCGTCGCCGCGCGACCCGGACCCGGCCACGACCACGAGCGGCAGATCCGCAGGCAGAGCATGCGCCCGCACCGCCTCGACGAACTCGATAGCGTCGGCGTCCACGTCGACGACGACGGCGCCGATCCCTTCACCAGCCACCGAGGACACGCCATCGAGACCGGCCGTACGGGCGTCGAGCGCGCGCGGCGCCAGCCCGCCCGTGGCCAGCATGCCGGCCGTGGCGCGCAGCCGAGCAACATTGTCGCCAATCACGAGCACCCCGGCCCCGTCGAAGTCCTCGACCATCGACGGCACCCCCAGCACCGCATCGTCGTCCGCCAGGCCGAACGCCGCCGTGAACGAGAACGTCGTGCCGCGGCCCACCTCGCTCTGCAGCCAGATCCGGCCGCCCATCTGCTCGACGAGCTCCCGCGTGATCGCCAGGCCCAGGCCGGTCCCGCCGAACCTCCTCGTGATGGAGCCGTCGCTCTGCTCGAAGGCGCGGAAGACGGCTGCGTGGTCGTCGCGGTGGATGCCGATGCCCGAGTCCTCGACATCGAAGTGGAGGGTCACTTGGTCGTCCGCTTGGCGCTCGACCATGACCTTGACCGCGACACCACCCACGTGCGTGAATTTGATCGCGTTGCCGATGAGGTTCACGAAGATCTGCCGCAGCCGGCCCGGGTCCCCGAGCAGGCCCTCCGGCACGTCCTCGGGGACGTGATAGTGCAGCTGCAACCCTTTACGGTCCGCCTGGCCGTGCAACGTGGCGATCGTCTCGGCGACCACGTCGCGCAGACTGAACGGGATCACCGTCACGCGGAGCCGGCCCGCCTCGAGTTTCGAGAAGTCGAGGATGTCGTTGACCAGCGTCACCAGCGCATCGACCGACGTCTTGATCGTGCTCAGGTACTCGCGCTGGCTGGGCGTGACATCGGTGCCGAGGCACAGCTCAGCCATGCCAAGTATGGCGTTCAGCGGCGTTCGCAGCTCGTGACTCATGTTCGCCAGGAACTGGGCCTTGGCGCGATCGCCGGCCTTCGACTCGGTCACGTCGTCGATCGCAACGATCACCTCGCTCAGGTTGAGGCCGGCCGCACTCGACGCGGCGCTCCAATGCAGGATCCCGTCGAGCCGGCTGCCGTCGACCTTCTGGCCCACCACCTCCGTCGCGGTGTAGTCCCGTCCTTCCCAGATAGCCAGGAGCTGGTCGACGAACGACGACCTCGTCTCGTCGGTGAGCGTGGCCGGGTCGATACGCTCACTGACAGCCGCCCCCGCATCGAGCGCCAGCATCTGCTTGGCCGCCGGGTTGACGTTCTTCACGCGGATCAGGCGGATCGCATCGTCGATCAGCCGCTCGTCGGCCTCCAGGTGGGCACGGAGATCGTCGACGCCCTCCCCCCGCAGTCTGTCCAGCAGCTCGCCGACCGCCGTGAAGTCCTCGTCCCAGATCGAGATGGGAACCCGCTCGTAGATGTGCCGATACCTCCGGTCCGCAGATCCGAAGGCGCTGGCCATGCGTCCCATGATTGCGATGACGCCGACGAACAGGCCCAGTTGGATCGCCACGAGCAGCATGCGTTCGCCGACCTGTTGCCAAGTGAGGGCTTCCTCGGTGCTGCCTGCCGGTATCAGCTGGGACAACCACAGCCCGACGAGCACGATCAGATAGCCCTGGCGCATCCGCTCCGGGACGATCGGGAGGAGCGCCGCCGCCACCACGGCCAAGCCCAACGTCGCACCGAGAAGGACGGTGTGAGAGACGAACGGCCGGTAGACGATCGTCACGACGGCGATGCCCACCGCGATCAGCACGGCTGGCTGGTGCCGGCCCACGTGGAGCTGGTACCCGGCCATCACCGTGAGACCCAAGGCCCCGAGTGCGGCGACCCGGGGCGCCGTCCCGGCCACGACCAACCCCGCCCCCGCGAGCACGAGGGCGAGAGCAAGGGTTGCGACGAGCACGCCCGCAACGAAACTGCGAGCGATCTGCTGCAGCTCGTTCTCCTGGGTCGGCGCGAGGCGGAGCCCTTCCATGCGCTCCTGCAAGACCATTGGTAGATGTTCGGAACCGACGGTCGATGTCTTGAGGACGGTGCTGCCGCGCATCCACGCCGCCGCTGATCGCAGCGGCGACCGGTGAGCCTCGATACGTCCGGAGTCACGGCCGCCGTCGACAAGGCGCGGCGTCTTCGGCAGGGCGTGAACGACGCGGCGTTGCTCGACGAAGCGCTTCATGCGCTGCTCACCCGGCACCGGGCGGACGAGATCGACGCGATGTACGCGGCGTACGACGAGCACCCGCTCGACGAGCCCGGCGAATGGGGCGACCTCGCTTCGTTCGTCGACGCGGCCGGTTGATCGTGAACGGTCTACCCGTTCGTGGCGAGGTTTGGTGGTGCGAGCTGCCCGGCATTCCCCGGCGCCCTGTCGTGGTCCTGTCGCGAGACACCGCCATCCCGCGGCTGCGGCGCGCCGTCGTGGCGCCATGCACGACCCGCGTCCGAGGGCTGCCGAGCGAGGTGCTCCTGGAACCGGCGATCGATCCAGTCCCGCTGCCGACGGCGGTCAACCTCGACTCGATCAAGGACGTGTCGGTCGGCAACCTCACTGAGCGGCTCGGTCGTCTGACCCACGACCGGATGCGCGAGCTGTGCGGCGCGGTCATGGTCGCGATCGACTGCACGTAGCCGGGTAGGTTCGGTTGCCCCACCTCCAGGAGTCCAAGATGGCCGAACCCCGCAAGGAGTACCACGCTCGCATCTGGGTCGCGCTGTCCGAGGGGATCCTCCCCCAGCCAGCGCTCTCGAAGGCCGAGCTCCAAGCCCACCTCGTCGAGCGCCTCGCCGTCGGCGAGGAGGGCTCGCCGATCGCCGCGGTCGCCGTCGACGACCCGTCCGATCGGAGCCGCCGCCGGTACTAGCGGCCCGCCGAGGGCTCCCGGCAGGTCGTGTGCTCCCGTAGCCACGGTTCGATCGCGGCGAGCACGAAGTCCCCGGTCGTGAGCAGGCCGATCACGAACTCGTGCGCGGTGCTCGCATCAACCTCGAGGTGGCAGCCGTTGAGCCGGAGATGCAGGTCGGCTGCCGCAAACGCGACTCGCTTGTTGCCGTCGATGAACGGATGGTTGATCGCCAGGCTCTCCATCAGCGCGGCGGCCTCGGCGATGGGGTCGTCGTAGTAGCCGGTCGCCGGCCGGTAGACGGCGGCCTCCAGGGTCCCGAGGTCACGCAGCCCTTCCGACCCGCCGAACTCGCCGATCAGCACGTGGTGCATCGCCAGGATCTCCACAACCGTGAGGAACCGCTCCACCGCTACTGCGCAAGCAGGCGATACAGCTCACGGTGCTGCTGCACGCTCGCCGCGAGATGGGCAAGCACCTCGCGGCGGGGTGCCTCGCCCCGCTTCCGCTCGATCCACTCGCGCAGGGCCTCCTCCACGACCGACTGGAACTGGCGGCCCTCCTCGGCGGCGATGGCACGCACCGCGGCGAGCACCTGCGGATCGGCCTGCGTGGCGAACTTCTGTCGTGCGCTCATGGGCGGGCATTCTATCAAGACATGTCATGATTTATCAAGCCTCGTCGACCGGGCGGCAGGCCAGCGCCTCCTCCGCGAGGCGGCCGGCCGGTATTTCCCCCTAGTGTCGACGTATGCCCGGCGTGCGGCAGCTTCGGCTGGTGGTGACGGCCCCCGACTACGACGCCGCCGTCCGCTTCTACCGTGACGTGCTGGGCATGGCGGAGCTGGCGAACTACGACTCCGAGTCCGGGCGGGCGATCCTGCTCGACGCCGGCGCGGCCACCGTCGAGCTGGGTGACGCCAACCACGTCGCCTACGTGGACGACCTCGAGGTCGGCCGGCGGGTAGCGCCGGCCCTGCGGGTGGCGCTCGAAGTCGACGACGCGGCCGCCGCCACCGACGCGCTGGTCGCCGCGGGCGCGACGCTGGTCTCCCCGCCGACCCGCACGCCGTGGGACTCGCTCAACAGCCGACTCGACGCCCCGGCCGGGCTCCAGCTCACGCTCTTCACCGAACTGGGGCCCACCGAGCTCGGCTGACGCCTCGCCGTCAGCGTACGAGCTCGGCCGGGTCGAACGTCACCTGCGCCGGGCCGGCGTCCAGGGTCGCCTCCTCCCCCGGGCCATGGCGGGACCGCTCCACGAGCGCGCCGTCGACCAGCCGGAACACGATCACCTCCGGTGTCTCGGGGTCGACGATCCAGTAGCGCTCCAGCCCGAGCGCCGCGTACTTGCGTCCCTTGCGGACGATGTCGCGCACCGGGTCGGACGACAGGATCTCGACCGCCAGGTGCGGCACGGCGGTGAGCCGTTTGTTCTCCTCGGTCTCGTCGAACACCACGACGTCGGGGATGAACTCGTCGCCGGCCGGCTTCCAGCCCCAGCCGCCGAGTACCTCGACGCCCGGCGGCATGGCCTCCTCCAGCAGCTTCGTGAGCCGATAGGCCGCCCGCTGGTGGAGCTTCGTGGGGGCGGCCATCATCACCAGCTCCCCGTCGATGTACTCGCCGCGAACCGCGTCGGGAAGCGCCTCGTACTCCTCCCACGACATGGGGATCCGCTCGCCGGGCTTGAACGTCGTCGCCATCGCATGCACGGTACACCTCCTCGCCCTCCAGGTCGCTTGCCGCAGAGCATGCCGGACGGGTACGACAGGGACAGAGCCGGTACCGTCGGGGCGATGGGATCCACCAGTCCGGCGATCGTCGTCGGGGCCGAGCCGCCGCCCGCCCGGCCGGCCTCCCTCCTGCCGGCGCTCGTCGCGCTGGCGGCGATCGTGGCCAGCGTGATCGCCTTCCAGACCGGCGTCCGCACCACGACCGACCCACCCGGCGGGCTCCGCGTGGTCGACGTCACCACCTGGCACGCCGACGACCCCCGGTGGACGCTCTCCCGCGTCTACGCGGCGCCGGGCGGGCGGGGGCTGGCGTTCGTCGCCCGGCGAGGGGCCGGCAACGAGGTCCCCGGCGCCAACACGACGATCGCCGGCCGGCCCGCCGTCGTCCGGGCCGACGGCACCGGCGACGCCGCCCTGCTCATGTGGAACCACGGCGGCTTCGGTTACACGATCGTCGCCACCGGCTTCGACCGCGCCGACCTCGTCGCCGTCGCCGAGGGGATCGTCTACGACCCCACCGGCCTCGGCACCCTGGCCGTCCCCCGGCCCGGCGACCTCCCCGCCGACCTGATCGTGGTCGACCAGCGCTCGGGGCCGTCGGCGGGGTCCGGCACCGGCCCCAGCGGCAGCGAGACGACCCTCGACCACGACGGCCGCCGCATCAGCGTCGTCGCCTCGGACGACGCGGTGGTGACCGCCGCCCACCTCTCCGGCATGCTGCGCTCCACGCCCAGGGGCAGCGAGCAGCTCCTGTTCCGGTTCCCGGAGACGGGCGGCGACGGCGGGCTGCGCTGGCTCATCGCCGACCGGGACGGCGCCACCGTCGTGGCCTCGGGTGTCGGGGTGACGACGACCGACCTCGCCCGCGCCCTGGCCGTCGGCGGCGCGTAGGCTGCGCGCCATGGACGGCATCTGCACCCACTGCGGCCTGGCCTACTCCCCCGACGACCGCGAGTGCCGCCAGTGCGGCCTCGACCTGGCCACCGGCGGGGAGCGGCGCGGCTTCCTCAGCCGCCTCCTCCGTCGCAAGGCACGGCCGGCGCGGCAACCGGCCGCACCGGCTCCGCCGCAGGTGTTCTCCAGCCAGCGCATCGAGGTCGTCGGCCCCGACGGCCGGAGCCGCGTCTACGACAGCCTCGATGACGTGCCTGCCGAGGACCGGGCCCGGCTCGAGGGCGCCGTGGGCCGGGCGTTCCAGCCCGGCGACGAGCGACCGGCCTTTCGGTCGATCACGATCACCGGGGGCGGCGTGCAGGCCTTCGAATCGCTCGACCAGGTGCCGGAGGAGTACCGGGCCCGGATCCACGAGGCCTTCGAGCAGGTGGAGCGGATGGGCATCGACATCCCCGGCTTCGAGCCCGGCGACGAACCCCACGAGCCGCAGTAGCCGGCGAAGAAATTCACCAAAGGCATATACCCGAACCGGGCCCGGCCCCATACAATCACCGCCAGCAGGGCCAGTCCGGCCACAAGCGGAGGTAGTTGCGTGGTCGGAGCACCATCGCATGCATCCGCCCCAACCCCGGTCGCCGAGGGGAGTCGGTCGGGAGCGGTGACCTTCGACGCGGTCACCAAGCGCTTCGGCGACGTGGTGGCCGCCGAC
>JBFKDA010000100.1:0-9504 GCA_041619955.1 Acidimicrobiia bacterium
CAGCTCCACGGTCGCCATCGCCGCGCCCACCCCGGGCTCCCGCACGGCGGCGGCGAGCGGCCCGAGCCAGCCCGGTTGCGGTACCGCATCCGGGTTGAGGAACGCGACGACTTCGGCCGAGGTCGCCGCCATCCCGGCCGCACAGCCCGCCCCGAACCCCGCGTTGCCGCCGAGGTCGACGAAGCGCACCGGGTAGCGGCGCGCCACCTCGGCGGTGTCGTCGATGGAGCCGCTGTCGACCACCACCACGTCGGGAACGCCGCCGGGGTCGGCGACCAGCGCGTCGAGCGTCGCCGGGAGGTGAGTGGCCGAGTTGTGGGTGACGATCACCACCGCGGCCGGTTGGCCGCCGCCCAAATCAGCCGCCCCAGTTGCCGGCGACCGGCGTCATGTGCGCCGCGCCGAGCTGGATCACCACGTTGGCGGAAGGCTGCGAGAAGGTGTCGCGCAGGTAGAACGTCCGGTCGGACGGGCGGAACACGCCGACGGTGTCGTCGCCGTCGCCGTCCCAGTCGCCGGCGACGATGCGGTCGCCCGGCTCGGCCCCGGTGTACGCGAACTCGACGTCGACGCGCGGGTCGGTGATCGAGTTGGCGAGCAGCACGGTCTTGGTGGACGGCCGGTAGACGCCGAAGCTGTCCCGGCCGTCGCCGTCCCAGTCGCCGGCGATCGGCACGTCGCCCGCCCGGCCGAACACCGCGCTCGTGTCGGCGATGCCCTGCGTGTTGGTGTTGCGCAGGTAGAAGCGGCCCTCCGACGGGCGGAAGATGCCGACCGTCTCGCAGCCGTCGCCGTCCCAGTCGCCGGCGATCGGCAGGTCGCCCGGATCGCCGTAGTAGATCTCGATGTCGGCGATGCCCTGGGTGTTGGAGTTGCGCAGGAACAGGAACCCGGTGCTCACCCGGTACAGCCCCAGCGTGGTGACCCCGTCGCAGTTCCAGTCCCCGGCGTACGGGATGTCGGCCGGGTTGCCGAAGTAGAACGGCGCGATCGTGCTGGACCGCAGCGTGAAGACCCCGGTGCGGGGGTCGTGCAAGCCCACCGTCTCGCTACTACCTGCCGGCGGCGGGGTGGTGGGTGGCGGAGTGGTGGGCGGCGGGGGGGAGCTCGGGAAGTCGACCGCGGTGATCTGGGGCGACTTGATCCCCAGCGGGGTGCGGAGGAATCGCGTGTGGCGGACCACGTCGGCGGGCGTGCCGTGGAACCGCAGCGTCTCGATCGCGCCCGAGTCCGAGATCTTCACCACGCTGACCCCGGTGAGCGTCGTCATCCCGAGGATGCCGGCCAGCTCGTCGACGGTGAACGTCTTGGCCCACTTGGCGTTGGGGTTGAGGCTCGGATTGGCCGCCCAGTGGTCGTCCTCGCTGCGCAGGTACGGGCGGGCCGGCGGGTCGAAGCCTGCCTCGTTGGGCTCGCTGCGGCCGAAGGTCGACGACGAGTAGAAGGCCTCCAGGGGAAGGTGGCCGCCGGTGCTGACGTCACGAACGTCGTCGTGGATCAGCACCTGGCCGGCGGTGGCGTTGGACGCGGTGATCCACGACGGCTTGCCATGGCCCCAGCCGACGTAGTTCTGGTCCCGCGGCGTGTCGTAGAGGTGGCACCAGCATTGCTGGCGATCGGCCGGATTACCGCGGAGCTTGGCTCGAGCCAGCGCATAGGAGCGCGCCGCGACGGCCTGGGTCTTGAGCGCCTCCATGCCCTTCGGGTCCAGCGGCGTGTCGAGTGCCACGGTCTGCTGGCCCCAGTAGTACGGCATCTCCGAGATGCCGAGGACGTAGGCATCCACTGCGACCTCCACCACGAGGTGCACCGCGGGGTTGCTGGCGAAGTTGCCGTCCGGCCTGATGTGCATCCGGCCCCGCGAATACGCGCACGGCCGGTCCAGACCCTCGTTCCAGTCGCGGCGGGTGCAGGCCGACCAGTTGCCGGAGCCCCGGGTGCGAGTCACCTCGATGCGCGTCGACGGATCGGGCGTGTCACCGTCCCAATCGATCTCCATGCTGCACGAGCCGGGGCCCATCGCCTGCGCCGGCGCCTGGCCGTCGACGGCGGTCGCGACCGTGCACGAGCCACCCGTGTCGACCTCGACGAAGATGACGTGCCCCGTGGGTACCGTCACGCTCTCCGTCCCCCTTGTGACCACCGCCGGCACCGCTCCCGAGCGGATGGCCTTCGGGCGCAGCTCCAGGCCCTTCTTGTCGAGGGCGAGGTTCACCCACAGGTTGCCGGGATCGGCGACGTCGACGCCGACGGTGCCGAGGCGGCTGCCGCGGTAGTAGCTGGCGAGGATGGCGGCGTAGCCCCGGCCCTCCAGGGCCTGGCCGTAGGCGCCGTACTGGCTCATGCCGACGCCGTGGCCCCAGCCACCGCCCTTGACCGTCACGATGCGGTCGTCGGCGCGCGCCGCAGGCACCGCGGCCAGGACGAGCGTGGCGGCGACGAGCAGGGCAGTCGCCAGCGACAGCGCGCGCCGCGCAGCCATCGTAAGTCCGGTTGGGCAGGCTCGCCGCATGATCAGAAATCCAACCTTTCCCCACCCTGTGACGTGCGTCACGCAGGATCGTCGGCTCAGGTCTCGGCCAGCGTCGAGTGGCGTCACTATAGGACGGGTCGGCGATGACGACGCGCGCTCCCCGGCCGTGTCGCAAACGCAACCACCGGTAGTAACCTCAGCCGGCCGTCACCCACCGCAACGGGCCTTGCGCGGGCGCCGTGGAGCGCCGCCGGGCCAGGAAACATGAACATCAAGACGATCATCATCCGCTCGCTCCTCGCACTCGTGCTCGTCGTGACGGGCGCGGTCGGGTGGACCTCGCTCAAGCTGTGGCGATCGTGGCAGGACGTCGAGCGGGTCACCTTCGCCCCGGCGGAGGCGCGCGAGGTGCTGGCGCTGAACCCGCCGGTACCCGGCGACGCGCCGCCGGAAGGCCAGGGCGAGGCGCCGCCGTCGACCAACCCGGCGCCCGAGCAGCTCGGCGACGACGTGTACGACGCGTTCCTCATCGTCGGCAACGAGACCCAGCAGGGCGGCTCGCGGGCCGACGTGATCCTGCTGGCGCTGCTCCCCAAGAACGGCGCCGATCCGGCGATCGTGTCGATCCCCCGCGACCTCTACATCGAGAACCCATGCACCGAGCAGTTCAGCCGGGTCAACGCCACCCTCTCCGGGTGCAACCGCGGCGACATCCCCGGCCCCGACCTGCTCGCGGTGGCCGTCGAGAACTTCACCGGCATCGGCATCGACCACTTCGCCCTGTTCGACTTCCGCGGCTTCGAGCAGGTCATCGACCGGGTGGGGGGCATCGACATCTGCGTCGACCACCCGACCCGGGACACCAACGAGGGCCTCGCGGACTGGGAGCTGCCGGCCGGGTGCACGCGGGCCGACGGCGAGACCGCGCTCGGCTGGGTGCGGTCGCGCCACACGATCCAGCTCATCGACGGGCGGTGGCGGACGATGCCTGGGGTCAGCGACCTCACTCGCAACAAGCGGCAGCAGGACGTCCTGCTGCAGATGCTCGCCAAGGCTCGCGGCTTCAACAGCCTCGGGAAGCTCACGGCCACCATCGAGAGCCTCACCGACACGTTCACGATCGACGAAGAGCTCTCGCTCCGGGATGCGGCCAACCTCGCCTGGGACGCGCGGGCGATCCACCCCGACCGCATCCACCGCCTGGAGATCCCGGTCGAGAACCACACGACCAGCGCCGGGGCGCAGGTGCTGCTTCCGTCGGCGAGCTTCACCAGCGTGCTCGCCGGCGCGTACCCGGACCTCGTGGCCGCGGCCGGTGAGCCAGTTACGGACCTCGCCAATTGAATCCAGGGAATCGGGGCACCCGGGGCATAACATTGCCGGGCCGAAGGGAGGCCAGTGCCCGCCGATCACAGTGGATACGGACGCGACGATGCGTGGTTCTCGCCAACCGCCGAGCTGCCCGTCGTCGCCAGCTCCCCGCCGGGCGTGGTGTACACGTCCAAGCCACCCGAACGGCCATCGCCGCGCGACCCCTATCAGCCATTGCGTGACATCGACGACGACTCGCCGATGTGGCCCATGGACGACCCGGGCGGCGCTCCCCCGCGGCCGCCCGCCGGGGGGTTCCGCCCCTTCGTGATCGGGCTGCTGGTGGGCGCCGCGCTCGCGGTGGTCAGCGTGATCGGGTTCCAGCTCCTCCGCCCCGACGACGCGGCGACGCCCGAGACGGTCCCGGCTGCCGGCGCGACCGTCGCGCCGACGGTGGCTGCGACCTCGACGCCCACCACCGAGCCCCCCGCCGAGTCCACGACCTCGCTAGCCGAGACCACGACGTCCACCACGCCGCCGCCGGAGATCGCCGCGGTCGGGACGCCGCTGGCGATCGAACAGCTCAGGCTGGCCGCCAACGCCATCGGGCCGATCCAGTTCGGCACCAGCGAGGCGGAAGCGCTCGGGCGCCTCGTCGCCAGCCTCGGCCCGCCCGACGCCGACTCCGGCGAGTTCACGTCGACGGGTGAGCTGGGCACCTGCGCCGGCGACACGATCCGGGTGGTGCAGTGGGGACCGCTGGCGGTGGCGACGGTGCCCCGCGACGCCGCCCGGGTGCTCGGCGGCTTCCGGGTGGATCTCGCCCTCGGCGGGCTCGACAGCCGGGCGGCGACGATCTCGACGCTCAGCGGGCTGCGCGCCGGCGATTCGGTCGGCGACCTGCTGTCGATCTACTCGGACTTCACCGTCGACTTCCTCGAGGAGCCCGATCTCGGGCTGATCTTCGAGCTGCGGCAGGCCGGGCAGGCGTCGCTGCTGCTGTGGGGACCGGTCACGTCGGCGGAGGAGGACGGCCGGGTGACAGGCATCTTCGCGCCGGACTCATGCGGGTCGGCCACGGGCTGACCGGCAGCCGGGCGGCCCCAAGCGCAGGGGCTAGCATGCGGTGCCAGCAAGGCGGGAGAGTCCCTTGAACCGACGCAGCGTCCTGGCAAGCGTCCTCGGGGCGGCGGGCGGCGTCGCCGCCGGGCTGCTCCTCCTGGCGCTGGGCGCGGTGCTCGTCGTCGAACAGAGTGTCGTCGCCACCGTGATCGAGGCCAGCCGGGACCGTGCCCGCGCCGACTTCGTCACCAACGACTGGACCATGTTCTGGCTGGTGGCGGTGATGGGTGCCGTCGTCGGCGCCCTGATCGGGCGGGTCGCGATCGCACTGGCCGACACCACCCACCCGGACGAGGCCCGGCTCCGGGCCGTGCCGCTGATGCTGGGGAGCGCGGTCCTCGGAGGCGTGACGGCCTACGCCATGCTGCGGGCCGGGCTCGGCCTGGGCGCCGACATCGTCGCCGACCCGGCGGCCGGCGTCACCACCGTCACCGTGTCCGTGTTCCGGATGATCGCCATCGTCGCCGTGGCGGGCGCGACCACGGGCAGCGTCGTCGCCGTGTCGGCCGAGTGGCTGTCGCGGCCTTCGGTGGTGGGGCTCGGCGGGGAGGCGTGGCACGAGAGCCGCACCAGCTTCGTGCGCGAGGCCACCGCGGCGATGATGATCCCGCTCCTCGCGCTGGCGGTGGTCGCGGTGGTCGTCTTCCTCTTCAGCAGGCTGCTGCTGCTCGAGCCGGGGGTGTTCGCGGTGACGGTGTTCTCGCTGGGCGCGGCGGTGGTGCTGGGCGTCGCCGCGTTCTTCGCCTACCTCGGAGGCCGGCGCCCCACCAGCGGGGAGTGAGCGCCCGCGTCGTCGTCCTCGGCGGCGGGTTCGGCGGGGTGGCCGCCGCAGTCGCCGCGAAGGACGCGCTCGGCCCGGACCACACGGTGATCCTCGTCGACCGGGAGCCGGCCAACCACCTCTGCGGAGCGAACCCGCTGATCGTGGTCGGCCGGGAGGACCCGGCCGGGGCCCGGCGGAATCTGGCCGACCTCGCCGGGTTCGGGGTGGACTTCCGCGCCGCCGAGATCACCGGCATCAGGCTCGACGACCGGGAGGTCGAGACGTCGGGTGGGCCGATCGAGTACGACTACCTCGTGGTCGCGCTCGGGGCAGCGTACGACCATGCGGCGGTGCCGGGCTCAGCCGCTGCCCACTCGTTCTACGACGCGGCGGGGGCGCTGCGGTTGCGGGAGGCGCTCGACGCGTTCACCGGCGGCAGCATCGTCATCGGCGTGGCGGCGGCACCGATCAAGTGCCCGCCGGCCCCATTCGAGACCGCCATGACCATCGACGCCGCCCTGCGGCGCCGCGGGCACCGGCGCGACGCGGAGCTGGCGGTGGCGATCCCCGAGCCGGCCCCGATGGGCGTGGCCGGGCCGGACGCGGCGGCCATGGTCCGTCGCCATCTCGCCGACCGCGGCATCGACCTGCACACCTCTGCGCCGGTGACGGCCGTCGACGGGCGGGACGTCGTGCTGGGAGACGGCACGACGCTCGTCGCCGACGTGGCGGTGGTGGTGCCCAAGCACACCGTGCCGGCGGTGGTCGCGGCCAGCGGCCTCGCCGGCGATCGCAGCTGGGTGGCGGTGGACCCGGCGACCCTGGAGACGTCGACGCCGGGCGTGTTCGCGGTGGGCGACGTCAACTGGGTGCCGGCCGGGGAGCGGGCGATCCCCAAGGCCGGCGTCTTCGCCGCCGGCGAGGGCCGTACCGCCGCCGCGGTGATCGCCGCCCGCGTGCTCGGCACGGAGCCACCGCCGCCCTACGACGGCACCGGCCACTGCTTCCTGGCGTTCTCCGAGGACGAGTCGGCCCTGGTCGGAGGCGACTTCCTCGCACCGGGCGGGCCGCAGGTCGGCCTCAGCGAGCCGTCCGCCGAGGGGATGGCGGCCAAGCATCGGTTCGCCGAGGCGTGGCGGACGTTCGCGGTCTGATCGCCGCTCAGCCGTCGAGCGACACCCCGTACCGTTCCGTCAGCTCGGGGACCCACGCCTGATCGAAGCCCAGCCCGTGCCGGTCGGTGACCACGCGGAGCGCGTCGACGTCGGCTCCGGCCTCGAGGAGCGGGCCGAGATCGGCGAAGAAACGCTCGAGGCCGGCGGGGACGACGATCTCCAGCAGCCGCGCTTCGGTGTCGGTGGGATTCCAGAACGTGTGCAGGACGTTCCGCGGCTTGCAGAGCAGCGAGCCGGGGCCGAGTTCCTCGTAGGTCGCATCCCCGACCCGCGCCCCGATCGTGCCCGCCAGCACGTACGAGTACTCGTCCTCCTGGCTGTGGACGTGGGGGTGCACGAGGGCGCGGGGCATCACCGGGTGCTCCAGCACCGCGAACGCACCGCCGGTGTCGGCGGCGGCGAGCTTGAACTGGGCGCCGATGGGGCCGAGCCGCACGAGGTCCCCGGCACCGGCCGGGACGACGTGCCCGGTGCGGGCGCTGACTTCGACCATCTCGGCTGCTCCTCGTGCGATAGTGGGCCGATGGATCATCCCATCTGCCGGCAGTGCGGCGTGCAATACCACGCCGAGCGATACGACCCGGCGACCTGCCCGGTTTGCAGCGACGAGCGCCAGTACGTTCGGTGGGGCGGCCAGGCATGGGTGACGATGCCCGAGCTGGAAGCCGACCGCGTCAACCGCCGCGAGCTGGTCGCGGACGGGATCACCGCCATCGACACCGCCCCGTCGTTCGGGATCGGGCAACGGGCGTTGCTCGTCCGCACCGCGGCGGGCAACGTCCTCTGGGACTGCATCACGCTGCTCGACGACACCACCCGGGCCGCGGTCGCGGCGCTGGGCGGCATCGACGCCATCGCGATCTCGCACCCGCACTACTACGGGTCCATGGTCGAGTGGAGCGAGGCCTTCGGCGGCGTCCCCATCTACATCCACGCCGCCGACCGGGCGTGGGTGCCGCGACCCGACGGCAACGTCGTGCTGTGGGAGGGCGAGGCGCGCGAGATCGTGGACGGGGTGACGCTCATCAACGCCGGCATCCACTTCGACGGCGGCACCGTGCTCCACTGGGCGGAGGGCGGCGGCGCACTGCTGTCGGGCGACATATTCCAGGTGGTGATGGACCGGCAGTGGGTGAGCTTCATGTACAGCTACCCGAACCTCATCCCGGAGCGGCCCGCCGTGGTCCGGCGCGCGCTGGATCGGGTCGCGGGCTACCGGTTCGCGGACATCCACGGCGCGTTCCGCGGCCGCACGGTGCGCGGCGACGGCGAGCAGCGACTGGCCGCCTCGGCGGAGCGCTACCTGCGGATGATGGGCGGCTCGTGACCCTTGGCGCCCACCAGGTGCAGCGCACCTACCTGCTGCTGACGCTGCTGGCGACGCTGGCGGCGTCGTTCATCTGGGGCATCAACACGCTGTTCCTCCTCGACGCCGGGCTCAACAACACCGAGGCGTTCGCCGCCAACGCGTTCTTCACCCTGGGCCAGGTGATCTTCGAGGTGCCGACCGGGGTGGTGGCCGACGTGTGGGGGCGGCGGGCCTCGTACCTGCTCGGCGCGGTGACGCTGCTGGTGTCGACGCTCGTCTACCTCGCGCTGTGGCAGGCGGAGGCGGAGCTGTGGGCGTGGGCGCTGGCGTCGATCCTCATCGGCCTGGGCTTCACGTTCTTCTCCGGGGCGGTCGAGGCGTGGCTGGTGGACGCACTCCGCCACGAAGGCTACGACGGCGACCTGGAGTCGGTGTTCGCCAAGGGCCAGACGGTCACGGGCGTGGCGATGCTGTCGGGGTCGGTGGCCGGCGGGTTCATCGCCCAGGTCACCAACCTCGGCGTGCCGTATGCGGTGCGGGCCGGGTTCCTGCTGCTGACGCTGGGCGCGGCGGCCCTGTTCATGCGCGACCTCGGCTTCACCCCCAAGCGGGGGGCCAGCCCGCTTGCCGAGATGCGCAACGTGGTGCGGGCGTCGATCGACGGCGGGTTCCGCAACCCGCCGATCCGGTGGCTGATGCTGGCGGCGCCGTTCACGATGGGCGTCGGCATCTACGCGTTCTACGCGATGCAGCCCTACCTGCTGGAGCTGTTCGGCGACGAGGAGGCGTTCGGGGTGGCGGGCCTGGCGGCGGCGATCGTGGCCGGGGCGCAGATCGTCGGCGGCCTGCTGGTGCCCCGGATCCGCCGGCTGTTCAGCCGCCGCACCCACGCGCTGCTGCTGGCGGGGGTGGTGAGCGTCGTGGTGCTGGCCCTGATCGGGCTCACCTCGAACTTCTGGCTCGCGCTGGTGCTGCTGGTGGTGTGGGCGCTGACGTTCTCGGCGTCGCTGCCGATGCGCCAGGCCTACGTGAACGGGATCATCCCCTCCGAGCAGCGGGCCACGGTGCTGTCGTTCGACGCGCTGATGGCGTCGTCGGGCGGCGTGGTTGCCCAGCCGGCGCTGGGGCGGGCGGCCGACGTCTACAGCTACGGGACGTCGTACGTGGTGTCGGCTGGGGTCACCGCGCTGGCGGTGCCGTTCTTCTGGCTGGCCCGCCGGGAGCACGCCGAGTCCGACCCGATCGAGGCGGGTCAGCCCTCCTAGGTCGGGACGACGATGTCGACGCTCTTCGGGTTGATCGTCACGCCGTCCAGGCCGGCCGGCGGGTCGTCGCTCCGCAGCACCCGCGC
>JBFKDA010000101.1:0-9433 GCA_041619955.1 Acidimicrobiia bacterium
GTCGACCTCGAACTCGTACGTCCCGGCCGGGAACACCTCGCCGTCGTACTCGACGTCCTCGGCGAGCACGACCGTCTGGGTGCCGTGCAGCACGTGGTAGCCGATCGTCGCCATCTGGAACATGTACTCGGACGCCGTGTTCACCAGCGGGTCACCCGGGTCGAATGCGCCCATGTCCACGGGGTAGCCCCACTCGTCGGTGAGCAGCGTCATGATCGCGTCCGCACCTTCGGTGGTGCCGCGGTCGATGAGCTGGCCGTCCTCGTTGTAGCTCAGCGTGACGTTCTGCGCCTCGCTGAACTTCTCCAGCGCCTGGGCGCCGTCGGCGGTGCGGGTGTAGGCCACCCCGCCGATCACGAGGAACACCATCCCGAGGGCGACGAAGATCACCCCGATCATCTGGAATCTCTTTGCCATGGCCCATTGCCTCCTGTTCTGGCCTTTCACATGCTTTGTGAAATCATTCACAAGCATGGTCGAGACGGGAGCTGGATGGCAGAGACCATGGTCCCGACGGGCCGGGTATCTCGGCCCAAGGTCCCACCCCGGGTGGGACGGGGGACCGATGTGCGGGTGGCGGCCCGGCCATACGGTCGCACCACGTCAACCGAGGAGAACATCCGTGTCCACCGCCATCGTCACCGGGGCCTCGCAGGGCCTGGGCCACGCCGTCGCCGCCGAGCTCGCCGCGGCCGGCTGGGACCTCGTCGTCGACGCCCGCACCGCACCCGACCTCCGGGCCGCCGCCGCCCACCTCGACGCGCTCGGCCCGGGCCGGGTGACCGCGAACCCCGGCGACGTGACGGACCACGCGCATCTCGCCGCCCTGGTCGAGTCGGCCGGCGAGACGCTGCGGCTGGTGGTGAACAACGCCGGGACGCTGGGGCCCAGCCCGCTCCCGGCGCTCGCCGAGTACCCCGTCCAGGGACTCGAGCAGGTGCTCGCGGCCAACGTCGTGGCCCCGCTGCGGCTGATCCAGCTCGCCCTGCCGGCGTTGCGCGCCAACCGCGGCGTCGTGGTCAACGTGACGTCGGACGCCGCGGTCGAGGCCTACCCGGGGTGGGGCGGCTACGGAGCCTCGAAGGCGGCGCTCGAGCAACTCTCGCACGTGCTCGCAGCCGAGGAGCCCGGCGTCCGGGTCTACCGGCTCGACCCGGGCGACCTCCGCACCGCCATGCACCAGGCGGCGTTCCCCGGCGAGGACATCTCCGATCGCGCGCTGCCCGAGGAGCGGGCTCAGGCACTGCTCCGGCTGGCCGCCGGCGACCTCCCGAGCGGCCGCTACACGGCCGCCGAGCTGCTGCGGGTGGGCGCCCGAGTATGACGGTCGCCGCCGCCCCGGCCGGCGCCCTGGCCGGCTTCGTGCTCCCGCCGGAGCTGGAAGCGGACACGCCGCCCGAGCGCCGCGGCCTGCGTCGCGACGGCGTCCGCCTGGCGGTGTCCCGCGGCACCGCGGTCCGCCATCGCCGGTTCCGCGACCTGCCGGCGGAGCTGCGGCCCGGCGACCTGCTGGTGGTCAACGTGTCGGCGACGCTCCCCGCCTCCGTGGTCGTCGACGAGTCGCTGGCCGTCCACTTCTCGACTCGCCAGCCGGACGGCCGCTACCTCGTCGAGCCCCGCCGCCCGGCCGGGCCTGCCTCGCTGCCCCACGCCGATCCCCAGGCCGGCGTCGTAGCCCTGCCGGGCGGCGCCCGGCTCGATCTCCTGGAGCCGTACCGGCCATCCGGCCGACCGCGGCTGTGGCTCGCCGAGTTCACGGCCAACCGGCCACTGCCCGCCTACCTGCTCGCGTGGGGCCGGCCGATCCGGTACCGCCACGTCGCCGAGGCGTTCGGCCTCGACGCCTACCAGACCGTGTTCGCCCGCTACCCGGGCTCGGCGGAGATGCCCAGCGCCGGCCGGCCGTTCTCCTCGGGGCTGGTCACCCGGCTGGTCGCGGCCGGGATCGGCCTCGCGCCGATCACGCTCCACACCGGCGTGTCGTCCCAGGAAGCCGGAGAGCCGCCGTTCCCCGAGTGGTACTCCGTGCCGGCGGCGACCGCCGCTCGCATCGACGACACCAGGCGCCGCAGCGGGCGGGTGATCGCAGTGGGGACGACCGTCGTCCGCGCCCTCGAGACGGTGGCCGAGCCCGGCGCCGGGGCCCGGCCCGGGCGCGGATGGACCGACCTCGTCGTCGCCCCCGACCACCGCCTGGCCGTCGTCGACGGGCTGATCACCGGCTGGCACGAGCCCGCGTCGACCCACCTCGACATGCTCACCGCGATCGCAGGCAGCGAGGCGCTGGCGGAGGCGTACGACCAGGCGCTGGGGGCCGGCTACCTGTGGCACGAGTTCGGCGACAGCCACCTGATCCTGCGCTGACGCGCCGCGTCCGGCCTCAGGGCAGGGCGTGCACCGTGGTGCCGAGCTCCGCCCACTCGTACAGGAACACGGCGTCGTCCAGGCGCTGCCGGACGCACCCGGCGCTCTGGAACGTGCCGAGCTCGGACTCGAGTTGGAGGGGCCGGCCGTCCGGGTACACGGGGATCGAGTGGAACCCGTACGGCAGGCGGCGCCCGTGGGCGAACCGCACCATGTACTGCATCGTGATGCCGCCGTAGGCGGCCCACGCCTTCTGCGACTTCGACCAGACCGAGTAGGTGCCCGGCATCGGGACCCCCTGGCGGCCCGACACCGGGTGGGTCTTGACCAGCGTGCCGTCGGCGTCGATCAGCCACACCCGCTGCTCGGTGTTGGAGTAGATGATGCGCTTGCCGCTGCCGACGTCCGGGTACGGCGGCTGGACGGGCGGCGGGTCGTCACCGCCCGGCAGCGCACCGAACCGCCCGGCCACCGGGCGGTGGGACTCGTTGCCGTACGCCACCTCGAGGGCGCCGTCGCCGGTGAGCACGAACACCCCGCGACCCGGACGGTGGCTGGCCAGGAGGTCCTCGCCGCCGGCCCACGCCCCGGCGAGCACCACGTCGTGCGCCTCCCCGAACGCGATCTCGCGGCCGCCGTCGAGGTGGACGCGGCTGTCGGCAGCCCGGAAGACGCCGACGGTGTCGACGCCGTCGCCGTCGAAGTCGCCGGCCAGCGGCTGGTCGCCGAGGTCGCCGAACGTGAAGTCGACGTCGGCCACGCCCAGCCCGGCATCGCCCTGACCGAGCCGGTCGATCAGGTAGAAGCGGCCAGCGGCGGGCCGGTAGATCGACACCGTGTCGCACCCGTCGCCGTCAAAGTCGCCCGGCAGCGGCACGTCGCCCGGGTTGCCGAAGAAGAACGCGACGTCGGCGATCCCCTGCGTGTTCGAGTTCCGCAGGTACACGTAGCCGTCGCTGCGGCGGTAGAGGCCGGGCGTGTCCACCCCGTCGCAGTCCCAGTCGCCGACGAACGGCTCGTCGCCGGGGTTGCCGAAGTAGAACGACGTGGTGCTGCCGGTGGCGGGGTCGCGCAGGTACCACTGGCCCGTAGCGGGGTCGACCAGGCCGATGCCGGCCGGGTCGCCGCCCGCGGCCGCGGCGCTCGCGGCGGGCACCATGGCGAGCACTGCCAGCACGACGGCGACGATCAGCGCGCGAGTCCGCGATTTCACGGGCTGCACCCTATACGACGGCCGCCACGAGATGTACGATCGCCGATGGCCCGACATCCGAGGAATGGGAGGTCCTTCGATGAGCGGATTTCTGTCGAAGCCCGGCTCCGGCGCGCTGTACGACGCGCTGGGCGTCCCCGTGCGGGTGCGCGCCGGCAAGGCCGACACCAGCGGCGCGGTTGCGGTGATCGAGGTCGAGTTCCCACCCGGCGTGGACTTCCCGACCCACGTCCACCGCCAGAGCGACGAGGCGTTCTACGTGCTCGAGGGTGAGGTGACGGCCATCCTCGGCGATTCGTCAGAGGTGGTGCGGGCCGGCTCGTTCGCCCTGGCGCCACGCGGGATCCTGCACGGCTTCAGCAACCAGGGCGCCGAGGCGGCCAAAGTGCTCGCCTGGCAGTGGCCGGCGCCCGACGTGGTCGCATTCCTCGAAGGCCTCGCCGAGCTTGGCGACAACCCCTCGATGGAGCAGATCGGGGAGCTGATGGCCCAGGCCGACATCATGCCCCCGGCATAGCTTTGGCCGGGGTGGCTACTGGCCGAACGCCTGCTCGAAGGCGGCTTCGTACTCGGGCGTTGCAGCGCCGCTGTAGCCGCACGCGTTGACGATCCCGCCGGTGGCGGTCACCAGGTAGCGGCCGCCGACGGCGAAGTCGACGCCGCCGATGAGCGAGATGGCGCCCGCGCTGGAGACGAGGTCGACCCGAGCGGCATCGCCGCCGGTGTACCAGCGGTCGACGTCCATGGAGACGCGCTCCCCGTCGATCGCGGTCACCGTGCCCGCGAAGGCCGGGGACATGTCGGCGAGGATGGCGACGTCGAACGGCAGGCACGAGGCGAGCCCGTCGCCGCCGCCCAGCGACAGCTCCAGCGGCGGGGTGTCGCCGCCCCGTGCGAGCAGCGTGCCGCCGAGCAGCGCGGCGGCGAGCGTAGCGGCGGCCACGATGATCAGCCCGCGGGTACCTCGGGCAGCCTGCGGGGTGGCGGGTTCGGCGCTTGTCGTCGGCATGGTCGAGGGCCTTTCTCGCGAGATGACAGCGATGCCGATGAGACGACGCCGAGCTGCGGCGAGTTCCAGCGACTCCTTGTCTCCCCCGCCCGCGGCGGGTTCCAGCGCCCTCTGCTCTCCCCCCGCTCGCGCTCGCGGGGGGAGTGGATCGGCCCGCAGGACCGAGACGAGGGGGGAGCGGACGTTCGGGGCCTGAGCGCGAGCGGGCCGGGAGGATCAGGCGGGCGCGGGCCGGCCCCGACTGCTGAGGACGTCCGGGTCGAACCCGTACGGGAGCTCGAGCCGGTGCCGGGCGAGCAGCGCCGAGTCCGCGAGCACCTCGGCGGTGGGGCCGTCACCGACCACCCGGCCGCCGTCCATGATCACGGCCCGCTCGCACAGCTCGAGCGCGAACGGCAGGTCGTGGGTGATCACGAGCTGCGTGATCGGCAGCGCCGTCAGCATCGTGACGACCTCGCGGCGGCCGGCCGGGTCGAGCGCGGCGGTGGGCTCGTCGAGCACCAGCAGCTCGGGCCGCATCGCCAGCACCGGGGCGAGCGCGGCGCGCCGCCGCTCGCCGCCGCTGAGGTGGTGGGGCGCCCGGTCGGCCAGGTGTTCCGCCTCGACGGCCTCCAGCGCCTCGGCGGTGCGGGCCGCCAGCTCCTCGCCGGCCAGCCCGAGGTTGGCCGGCCCGAACGCGACGTCCTGGCGGACCGTGGGCATGAAGAGCTGATCGTCGGCGTCTTGGAACACGAGACCGACGCGCCGCCGGATCTCGGCGAGCGTGCCCGGGCCCAGCGCCAGGCCGGCCACCGCCACCGACCCCGCGCCCCCGCCGAGGATGCCGTTGAGGTGCAGGGCCAGCGTCGTCTTGCCGGCGCCGTTGGGCCCCAGCAGCGCCACCCGCTGGCCGGGTGCGACGACGAGGTCGACGCCGGCCAGCGCCTGCTGCCCATCCGGGTAGGCGAACTCCAGCCCGGACACGGCGAGGGCCGGAGTCATGCGGTCACCAGCGCGATCGCGGCGATCGCCGCGGCGCAGGCCATCACCGCCGCCCCGGCCAGCCACTCGGCCCGGCTCGCTCGCTGCTCGTCCAGGTTGGGCATCGTGCCCGTGTAGCCGCGCGCCAGCATCGCCCCGTGCACCCGCTCGCCCCGCTCGTACGAACGGATGAACAAGGCGCCCGCCGAGCTGGCGATCGGGCGGACCTGCCACAGCCAGCGCGGGTCGTACCCGCGTGCGGTCATCGCCACGCGCATCCGGCGCAGCTCGCCGGCGATCACCACCAGGTAACGCACCATGAACCCGGCGATGGCGGTGAACACCGCCGGCACCCGCAGCCGGCCCATGCCCCGCAGCATGTCGGGAACGTCGGTGGTGCCGGCCAGCAGGATGCTGGCGGTGATGCCGAGCGTCGCCTTGGCGAGGATGTTCCACATCCCCCACAGCCCGTCCTGGGACACCGACAGCCCGAGCACCTCCACTCGGTCACCGCCCGCCACGAACGGCAGCGCGAGCGCGAAGAGCACGAACGGCAGCACGGCCAGCATCCGGGCCGCCACGAACCGGGGACGGAACCCACCGGCCGCCAGCAGGGCCAGCAGCACCGTTGCGTACGCGCCGAACGCCCACACGGCCTGGCGCGGCGTCACGGCCACCGCGGCGACGAACGCGAACGCGCCCGCCAGCTTCACCTCGGGCGCCAGCCGGTGCAGCGCGGTGTGGCCGTGGACGTAGAGCGCGTGGGCGTGGCCGGCTCCCATGGCTCAGGCCGGCGTGCGCCGGACGCGCAGCGCCGTCAGCAGCCCGAAGCCGACCGCCAGGGTGATCAGCGTGCCGGCCGCCCCGGCGACGGCCAGGCTCAGCGTCTCGTTGCCGACGCCGTCGGTGGCGTAGTCGGCGAAGATCCCGCTGTCGAGGGCGTGCTCGGACGCGCTCGTCGCGAAGCCCTGGTCGATGGCGACCCGTTCCAGGCCGTCCGGGTCGCCCGCTGCGAATTGGCTCACGACCACGGCGAAGAGCAGCGCCACGATCACGCCGCCGATCGCGAACGTCCGCAGCTTCACCGGGGTGCGGTCGGCGAGGGCGGCCCGGTCGAGGTCCTGCGCGCCGTGGACGAGGTCGGGTCGGGCCGCCAGTACCGCCCCCACCGCCAGCGCGCTCATCACGCCCTCCCCGACGCCGATGAGCGCATGGACGCCCACCATCGCGCCGAAGACCGTGTCGAACGGGACAGCCACCGTCGCCCCGAACAGCCACTCGATCGAGAACGCGGCAGCGGCCAGCACCACCGAGAGCCCGGCGGCGAGCCCGGTGGCGGCGACCACGCCGCCCGTGGTGCGGGGCAGCACGCGACGGGCCGCCAGGAATAGCGCGTAGCCCCCGAACGCCGGCACGATCGCCATGTTCAGCACGTTGTACCCGAGGGCGCTCAGCCCGCCGTCGGCGAACAGCAGCGCCTGTACGACGACGACCACCGCCACCACGATCGCCCCCAACCCCGGCCCGAGCAGGATGGCCGCCAGCGCCCCGCCCAGCAGGTGCCCGGTGGTGCCGGCGGCCACCGGGAAGTTGAACATCTGCGCGGCGAAGATGAAGGCCGCGGCAACGCCGGCGAGCGGCACCTGTCGGTCCTGGAGCGCCTCGCGGGATCCACGCAGCGTGGCGCCGACTGTGCCGAGGCTCAGCGCGCCGGTGGCGACCGCGGTGCCGACGTTCAGGAAGCCGTCGGGTGCATGCATGGGGAAGTCCGCATCGGGGGCGCAGCCTAGCCGCTTGTTGCAAGCTGTTCGCAACTAGCGGAGGTCGCCGATACCATGCCCGGATGGACATCGGAGAGCTGCTGCGCAGCCACGGCCACCGGCTCACCGAGCCTCGGCGCCTGGTGTGGGACGTGCTCGCCTCCGCCGGCGGCCACCTCACCGCGGGGGAGATCGCCGGCCGGGTCCACCTGGCCAACCCGGACGTCAACGTCTCGTCGGTCTACCGGACGCTCGGGCTGTTCGCCGACCTCGACCTCATCCGCGAGTCCAACCTCGGCGTCGACGGCGCCGCCCGCTGGGAGCCGGCCCACCCGGACGAGCACTTCCACCTGGTGTGCGAGGCGTGCGGCGACGTCTCGCACCACGTTGGCGAGATCGTGGCGGCGACCCGCGCCCACCTCAGCACCCACCATGGCTTCGATGCCCGCAGCATCGAGCTGGTCGCCACGGGCCGCTGCGACGCCTGCGCGCCAGCCTGACCGCCGGCGCTTCAGCCCGCGTCGCCGTGCAGCTCGGTCGGCGACTGCTCGGTGTGGATGGAGCGGTCCCGGTGCACGTGGCGGCCACCCACCGGCTGGTGGGCGGGATCGTCGAGGAACACCCGCCCGGCGTCGACATGGAGGAGCGACGGGCCGTAGGCGTCCGCCAGGTGCGTGGCGGTCAGCACCTCGTCCGGCGGCCCGGCTGCGATCACCGCGCCCGACAGCAGCAGCACGTGCCCGGCGACCTGCGCTTCGGACAGGTCGTGGGTGGTCATGATCACCGTGCATCCCCGACCCAGCTCGTCGTGGATGACGTCGTCGATCGCCTGCGCGGTGGGCAGGTCGATGCCGGTGAGCGGCTCGTCGAGCAGCAGCAGCGAGTGGCTCTGGGCGAGCCCCTGCGCCACGAAGACCCGCTGCCGCTGGCCGCCCGACAACTCGTGGAGATGGTGGCCGGCCAGCCGGGTGATGCCGGTGCGGTCCATGGCGACCGCCACCGCGTCGCGGTCGGCGGTGGTGAGCCGGCGGTAGGCGCCCGCCCCGGCGTAGCGGCCCATCGTGACCACCTCCTGCACGGTGATCGGCAGCGCGTCGTTGACCTTGGTGGTCTGGAGCACGTAGGCGATCGCGTCGCGGGCGGGGACCTCGAGCGTGCCGGCCAGGGGCTCCACGAGGCCCGCGATCGCGTTGAGCAGCGTCGACTTGCCCGACCCGTTCGGGCCGATCACCGCCGTCACCTCGCCCGGCGGGACCGTGAAGGTCGACGCGGCGAGCGCGACCTTGCTGCCGTAGCCCAGCACGAGATCGGTGGCGGTGACGGCGCTCATGCGCACCGGGCGCAGCGGCCCTCGATCTCCAGCGCGTGGTCGAGGGCCGTGAACGCCCCCGCCGCGGCGATGTCCTCGACCAGCCGGCGCACCTGCGCCTCCTGTGGTTGCGGGATCGCGACGTCCTCCACCGCCCCGCAGTCGATGCAGATCAGGTGGTGGTGGTGCCCGGTGAGCCATTCGGCCAGCTCGTACCGGGTGACGCCCTTCGCGGCGAAGTGGGGCTCCAGCACCTCGGCCCCCTCCAGCACGGCCAGGGTGCGGTACAGCGACGAGACCGGCACCGCAGCGCCGAGCGCGGCGCTCAACTCGGCGGCCGACCGCGGGCCGTCCGCCGCGGCCAGTGCGGCGACCACCGCCCGGCGACCCCGGGTGTAGCGGACGTCGCGGTCGCGGAGTCGCTGCGCGACCTCGCGGTCGAGGGTTGTCACCCGCGGCGGCTCCTGAGTATGGTTCTCATAATCATGGGAACGATTCTCATTATAGTCCGCAGGATGGGAGGCCGGGCGATCGCGGGACTGCTGGTTGCGCTGGCCGTGACGCTGGGCGCGTGCGGGGACGACGCCACCGGCGACCGGCCGCTGCGCATCGTCGCCACCACGAGCATCCTCGGCGACGTCGCCGGCGCCGTCGCCGGCGACGAGGCGGAGGTCGAGGTGCTCATGCCGGTGGGTACCGACGCACATGCGTTCCAGCCGTCGGCCCGCCAGGTCGCCAGCCTCAGCGAGGCCGGCCTGGTGGTGGCGGTGGGCCTCGGCCTGGAGGAAGGTCTGGCCGACGTCCTCGCCAACGCGGCA
>JBFKDA010000102.1:0-9292 GCA_041619955.1 Acidimicrobiia bacterium
CCCGGCGGCAACGTCGAGATCTACCGTGACAGCTTCTTCGACATCCACTGGAACGTCACGGGCGACATCCTCGACCTCGAGCTCGAGGCCGACGAGGACACGATCGTCGGTGACGACTGCGCCGGCGAGCCGCTGCTCGGCAACTGCATGCTGTTCGAGCGCGTCGGCGGGTACGGCATGCCGGCCATCTACCAGCCCGACGCCGTCGGGACGGCGACGTGTGGCAGCATCTCCTACGGCACGACGCCGACGAAGCCCGGGCCCGGCGGCGTCGGCGTCGTGGGCAACGGCGCGCTGCTCGGCTACACGGTGTCGCAGGACCGGCCCTGGTGCCTGACCCCCAGCGTGTACGGCGAGTTCGGCCTGGCGGCCAGCGTCGACTACTACCAGGTGCAGCGCGCCAAGTGGACGCCGGGTGACATCGCGGCCTTCGAGGCCGACTGCGCCTACCGGCCGCCGGAGGCGCGCTGGCAGACGCTGACGGCGGCATCGGGGCTGCGCGCCTTCAGCCGGTCGTACGCGACGCTGGAGACGATCTTCGGCTTCAACTATTACGCCTGGCACGGTGAGGGGTTCTCCCCGCACACCTTCGCCGGCGTGCCGAACGTCTACAAGAGCCGCCAGCGCTTCGAACAGGAGTGGGTCGCAGCCAACGGCGGCGTGCCCGCACCCGACTTCGCGGGCGGCTGGCGCTGGAACACCTCCACGATGACCCGGTTGTTCGACGTCGACACCAGCGGCTGGCAGGACGGCCTGTACAGCTTCCGGCTCGTCGGCTACACCCAGGGGAGCTCGGGTGGCAGCCCGACGCTGACCCCGGTGGACCAGGGGCTCAACGCCGGCCCGGGCGTGGACGGCGTGCTGCGCCGCTGCGGCGGCAGCGACGCTCCGGTCGTCCCGGACATGGTCACCCTGTACGTCGACAACCAGCGGGTGCCCGACTGCGAGATCGTCAGCTTCACGAAGAACGGGACGATCCCGATCGGCGAGTGCGAGATGATCATCCTCGACACCAACGACTGGCTCGACATCGTGTACCGGGCGCAGGACACCCACGGCAACCTCGGCGGCTACGCGGTTCATCTGCGGCGCGGCTCGGGCCCGAACCGGAACATCCGCGGCGGCCTGCTGGGGCCCCACGTGACGATCAGCGGCAGCTCGCCGGAGGGGCCCAGCTACACCGCGGCGCTCGGGCAGGGAGCCACCCGACCCGACTGGAACGGCGGCACGTGGACGGCCCGCGTGCCCGCCGCGGCGTTCGCGGCCATGGGCGGCAGCTGCGCCTACAACCTGGCCCTCGACGCCCACAACCGCCACACCAACGGGTGGAGCGCCGGCGGCGGGTGGGGCGCCGTGGACTGCGACGACGACGTGGCCTTCACGGTGATCCTCAGCGCCGACAAGGCGACGTTCTGCACGCAGCTCGGCTGCTGCGACTAGACGAGGCGAGCGCCGGGGCCGGTCGGCCCCGGCGCCTGCCGGCTGCGTTCGTCCCGTGGCTGCGCCCGTACCGGCCATCCGGTCGTAGGGTGGCGCTATGCGCCCGAGCCTGCCGTTGCTCGCCGTCGCCCTGCTGGCGGCCGCATGCGGCGGCTCGTCGTCGCCCACTCCCCTGCCGGCAGAGCCCGCGCCCGCCACGGTGACGACCACCGGGGTGGCGGCGCCGCAGGCGTCCGGTGGCGACGGCACCGCCATCCCGCCCCCCGTCGGGATCGAGCTGCGCAACCAGCGCGGCTTCGCGTTCCCGCCCGCCCCGGCCGTGCCGGAGGGGCCACCGGACCCGGAGCTCGCGGCGGCGATCGACACCGTGTTCGGCGATCTCATCAACGGCATCGACGTCGCGGCGCTCGACACGATCGGCGACTCGGGCGATCCGCGGGCGGCGTGGCTGCTGTCGGATCTCGTGCGCTTCATCGGACCGGGCGAGGAGCGGACCGCCGCACTCGCAGGCTTCGAGGAGCTGACCGGCGCCGTCCTCGGCGACGACCCGGTGGCGGCCCGTAGCCCCTGGCAGTCGATGACCGACCACCTCCTCGCCTGGGACCTCCCCGCCCTCGACGGGTACCGCGAGTGGAAGGCCCAACTCTTCACGCTGGTCGAGCCCAAGTGGCGGCCGTTCTTCGAGGACGACGCCGCCGCCATCGACTGGCGGCCGGTGAGCTGGGGAGGGGTGCTGCTCGACGACCGGCCGCTCGGCACCGCCACGCCATGCCCCCTGGGCTGCATCCCCGCCCTCGACGACCCGGCGGTCACCGACGCCGTCGGCGGGGACTGGTACCCCGACCGTGAGGTGGTGTTCGGGGTCGTCGTCGGCGGCGAGGCGCGGGCCTACCCGAAGAACATCATGGAAGTCCACGAGATGGTGAACGACACGCTGGGCGGGCGGCGCATCGGCATCCCGTACTGCACCCTCTGCGGCTCGGCGCAGGCGTACCTCACCGACAGCGTGCCGGACGGCGTCGCGACACCGGTGCTGCGCACCTCCGGGCTGCTGTCCCGGTCGAACAAGGTGATGTTCGACCTCGTCACGTTCTCGGTGTTCGACACGTTCACCGGGGTGGCGATCTCGGGCCCACTGCACGACGTCGGCGTCGAGCTGGAGCAGACCTCGGTGGTCGCCTCGACCTGGCAGGCCTGGAAAGAAGCGCACCCCGACACGACCATCGTCGCCGAGGACGGCGGCATCGGCCGCGAATACCCCGCCGACCCGCTCGAGGGGCGGGACGACGACGGCGCGATCTTCCCCATCGGCGACGTCGACCCCCGCCTCCAGGCGCAGCGCAAGGTGCTCGGCGTCATCGCCGACGACGGCACGGCGATCGCCTTCCCGGTGGCGGACGCGAAGTTCACCCTGGAGGCCGGCGGCACGGTCGGCCTGCTCGGCGTCGAGGTGGTGACCGACGGCTCGGGCCTGCGCGCCCGGCGTGCCGACGGCAGCGACGTGGTGGGCCACGAGGCCTTCTGGTTCGCGTGGAGCCAGTTCCATCCCGACACGGTGGTGTGGGCGGCGCCGTGAGGCGGCGCTGGCTCCCGATCGGGGCCGTGCTGGTGCTGCTGGCCGCCGTCGCGCTGTGGCTGCCGCTGGGGCGGACCACGCCGGACACGCCGCCGTCCCCCACCCGCGTCCCGGAGATCGCAGCGCCGCCGACCACCGGCGCCGCGGCCCCGACGCCGGCCCCCGCTCCCGTCACGTCCGACGCGACGTTCCCGCCGCCGCATCCCCCGGAGCCGATCACCCTGCGCACCCCGGCCGGCGAGCTGCGGTGGGAGGCGAGCGAGCCGCTCGACCTCCCCGCCGACGGTGGGTGGTTCCTCGGCTTCGCGACCCGGCGCGACGGCACCCCGGTCCTCGGCGTCGGCACCGGAGACGGGGCTCTGCTCGTCGAGCCGGCCGGGGCCACGGCGTGGACGGCGCGGGACACGACCGGTCTGGCATCGCCGGCCGCCGCCGGCCAGCTCTTCTCGGCGGGCGGCGACCTGCTGCTCACGGGATGGGAACGGCAGGCGATCCGTGTGTGGTGGGAGAGCAGCCCGGGCAGCTGGGACCCGCTGCCCTTCGAGGAGCCGGGCCCCGGCGTGGGATGGCTCCGCCCGGGGTGGGAGACCCCGGCGTTCATCGTCGAGGCCGGCTCGGACGTCGAGCTGCACAGCACGCACCGCTCGTTCGTCATCGACTGGCCGGCGCTGCTGGGCGCGCGCGTTCCCGACGACGAGTGGTGGAGCCTGCAGCCCGGCGGCCGCCTGCTCGTACTGCGCGACGACGAGAGCGAGGCGACGGGGTACCGCGCCGAGGTCGAGGCCGCCGGCGAGACCCTGACCGTCCGGGTGACCGACGAGGAGACCGGCGGGATGGTTGCAGAAGAGTCGGTCCTGGTGCGGGGAGCCGCCGAGCTGGCCGCCACGCTGTCGGCCGGTGACGCCCTGCCGCCTCCACCGTCGACGCCCGTCAGGTGGCGGTTGGTCCCCACCCGGGGCTTCGAGATCGTCGGCGGCGGCTTCGCCGACCCGGGCGGGCTGCCGTTCGACGGGCGGATCGTCCATGGCGACCACGGCTACCTGGCCGTCCGAGCACCGTCCCCCCCGGGACAGGAGAGGCTGGCCGGCCTGTGGCACAGCGCCGACGGCGTGGCCTGGGAGGACATCGCCGAGCGCCTCGGGATCGACGCCGGGCAGGTGGTCGCGATCACCGTGCGGGGCCGGGAGGTGGTGGCGGTGGTGCGCACGGTGGAGACCTACGAGCTCGCCAACGGGGTGTCCGCTCGCGGCCCCGTCGACCGGTTGCTGGTGTCGGACGATCTCGTGTCGTGGCGAGCCGAGCCGCTCGGCGACCCCGGCCGGACGCAGGTGCACTTGCTCGCCGCCGGGCCGCTCGGCCTCGTGGCGGTCGGCGGCGACGGCTGCAACCCGCGGTGCGACCGTCGCGTTTGGGTGTCCACCGATGCCGCCGGGTGGCCGTCTGCCTCCCTGGCCTCGGAGGCGATCCCCGACGACATCCCGGTGCTCGTGACCGGCGACGCCGTCTTCATTCCCGAGTTCGTCGACATTCGAGCCTTCGAGATACGCATCTGGGCGGGCCGGCTCGGCTGACCGCGCCGATCGGGGGCTCATGGCGATCGTCCGCTGGTGGTGTAGCGGTGTCCGAGAGCGGTGGTCCATACGTAGTCGGCGTCGCCGAACGGCGCGTAGGACCATCCGGCCCGGTGACGGAAGGCGTGATGCTTGGGGCAAGCCGGGGCGAGGTTGTCGGCTGTGGCGCCACCCTGCGACCGCCAACGCCAGCCCGAGCCGGTTCGCCGCGGTGGCGCCGGTGAGGTGGAGGGCGCACCGGATCTCGGCGGACGCCGCCTCCTCGACCTCGCCGCCGAGCAGCGGCACGCCGGCCAGCTCCTCGCCGGTCGCCTCGCAGACCGCCACCATCGAGTCGCACGTGGCCGCGTCGTAGTGGTTGCGCATGCGGGCCTGCGCCCGCAGCACCACGACCCGGTCGTACCCAGACAGGCGGCGGACATCGACGGCGGCGAGGGCCGACGCCAGCGCCGGGCCAGGCGGCATCGTGTCGAGCCTTGCAGGCGGTGCGTCGAACATGTGTTCGATGATACTGCACGTCAACCGACGCTACAAGACCCTCGTTGGATCGATTTCACGGCTCGGTGGCGCCGCCGATAGCCTCGTCACGATGTCGACCTCGACGAGCCTCGCAAGCATCCGGCGCGAGCCGCCCCCGTTCCGCCACCTGGAGGTGCGCCGCGCCGAGCGACTCACGCCGCGGATGGCGAGCGTGACGTTCGCCGGCCCTGACCTCGAGGGCCTGGTGGTCGACGAGCCCGCCGCCAGCGTCCGGCTGCTCCTCCCCTCGCCAGGTGTGGACGCGCTGGTCGTACCGGAGTGGCAGGGCAACGAGTTCCTGCTGCCGGGCGGCGAGCGCCCGATCATCCGGACCTTCACCCCGCCGCTCCGGCAAGCAGATGCCACCGAGCTGGTGCTGATGATCGTGCTCCACGAGGGCGGCGCTGCGTCGGAGTGGGCGAGGGCCGCGCAGCCGGGCGACGCCGCCGCGCTGTCCGGCCCCGGCCGCGGCCACAAGATCAGCGGTGCCGGCGGCTACCTCCTGGCGGGCGACGAGACCGCGCTGCCGGCCATCGCCCAGCTCCTCGAGCGGCTCCCCGCCGCGGCCGCAGTCGACGTGCACGTCGAGATCGCCACTCCCGACGCCGAGCTGCCCCTCCCCGGGCACGCGGGCCCCGGGGTCACCTGGCACGTGCTGCCGGCGGGAGCGCCCGCGGGCAGCACGCTGGTGGCCGCCGTGGAGGAGGCCAGTCTCGACCCGGCCGGCCAGGTGTGGGCGGCGGGCGAGGCGGCCGGCATGCAGCGGATCCGCAAGCTGCTGGCCCGACGCGGGTTCCCGCGCCGCCAGGCCACCGTGCGCGGCTACTGGAAGCGGCGAGGCTGACCGGCCCAACCGTCGCACCGGCGCCATGGGCACGGCGTCGGATCGACGGGCCCGCCCGGCACCGGCCCCGCTACGGGGAGCGGTAGATCCCGACGGTGTCGATGCCGTCACCCGTCCAGTCGCCGACCACGACCACGTCGTCCGGGTCGCCGTAGAAGAACTCCGCGTCGGCGTTCCCCGACGTCAGCGAGTCCCGGAAGTACACGAACCCGCTCGTCTCGCGGTACAGGCCGACCGTGTCGACGCCGTCCCCGTCGAAGTCGCCGGCGAACGGCGCGTCGCCGGGGTCCCCGAAGCCGAACACCCGGGTGGCGGCGCCGAGGCCCCGGTCGCCGCTGCCCAGCGCGTCGATGACGAACACTCGCGCCAGGTCGGGGCGGTAGAGCGACACCGTGTCGCAGCCGTCGCCGTCGAAGTCGCCGGCCAGCGGCAGGTCGCCGGGGTCGCCGAAGAAGAACCGGACGTCGGCGATGCCGGTGGAGTTGGAGTTGCGGAGGTAGACGAACCCGTCGGCGCGCCGGTAGAGGCCGGGGGTGTCGACGCCGTCGCAGTCCCAGTCGCCCACGAACGGCACGTCGCCGGGGTTGCCGTAGAGGAAGGAGGACTGGTCGCCGCCCGGTGTGCGCAGGTGCCACTGCGCCGTCGCGGTGTCCACCGCCCCCACGGTGTCGCCGCCGGCCGCCCGGGTGGCCGGCGCGCCGCCGTCGGCGCCGACCGCCAGGAAGACGGCCCCCGCCAGCGCGCCCGCCAGCGCGGCCGCCCGCAGGCGGGTCACGAACCCTCCCCGAACGACCCCGCCACCGGGACCCAGCCGGCTCGTCCGAACGGGATCTCCTGGTCGGCCGTCCCGGGCGTGTTCGAGTGGCGCAGCAGGAACCGGGCAGGCGTGAGGGCGGCGCCCGGCTCGTCGCTGCCGGCCTCGATCGCCGCGACCAGGTCGGCGGCGGCCGGGCCGCAGAACGGCGCGAGCTCCACCCCGCCGGCCCGCAGGCGCTGCTCGACGCCGGCGCCGATCGTGCCGTCCGCCAGCAACGGCCGCACCGCCGCCCCCGGGCACGTGGTGGAGGTGTAGTCGCGGTGCCCGCCGATGGTGTCGACCCCGACCCCGAACCGCTCGACCCCCCACGCCAGCACGTCCGTCAGGGAAGCGAGCTGAGCGGCGGGCAGCGGCTGGCGGTCGAAGTGGCCCTCGCAGGCCACCAGCAGGTGGCCGGTGGGGTCGTACTCGGTGAACGTGTCGCCCCGGTACGCGACGGGACGGCCCTCGTAGACGTGGCCGTGGGCGTCGATCACGAAGTGGTACGCCAGGTCGGGCCAGCCGGCGTTGCGGTGGAAGCGCTGGTGGCCCCGGAGGCGGCGGGGCGCGTCGCGGTTGTCGGCCAGCATGGCCGCCGTGTGGTGCACGGTGATGCGCTCGACCGCGTGGGCCACGAACCCTGCCCCGACCGGGGCTGCCCCCCAGGCTTCCTTGCAGATCGCCGCGGCGGCGGCCGGCGCGGCGCGGGCGGCCGGCTGCGCCGCCACCAGGCGGAACAGCCAGCCGGTGCCGGCGGTGGCGGCGAAGGCGCCGGCGGCGGCCAGGAACTCGCGGCGGGTGGGTGGCTGCACGGCCGTGCAGTATGCCCGGCCTCACCGGAAGTCCCGCGACTTCACGCCTGCCACGTCCCATGCCGAGAAGCGGTGTACAAAGAGTCAACCGCCGCTACAAGACCTTCGTTGCGTCGATTTCACGGCTCGGTTTACGCCGCCGATAGCCTCGGCGTGATGTCGGCCTCGACGAGCCTGGCGGGCATCCGCCGCGAGCCACCCGCGTTCCGCCACGTCGAGGTGCTGCGAGCCGAGCGACTCACGCCGCGGCTGGCGAGCGTGACGTTCGCCGGCCCCGACCTCGACGGCCTGGTGGTCGACGAGCCCGCCGCCAGCGTCCGGCTGCTCCTCCCCTCGCCGGGTGTGGAGGCGCTGGTCGTGCCCGAGAGGCAGGGCAACGAGTTCCTGCTGCCGGGCGGCGAGCGCCCCATCATCCGCACCTTCATCGGAGCTCGAGGTCGAGCTGCGTCGATTCGGTGAAATTCATCCCGACCAGCGTGACTGCTTGCAGATCGGTGGCCAGCTCCCCCGTTCCTGTCACACCCGCCTGCCATCCTGATCTTCAGCTTGCATGTGGAGCACATGCAGTAATGTGGAGCGCATGAAGATGATCCAGATCCGTCACGTCCCCGACGAGGTCCACCGCACGCTCAAGGCCCGTGCGGCCCAGGAAGGGATGTCGCTGTCCGACTACCTGCTGCGCGAGCTGCAGCGGATCGCGGAGAAGCCGACGCTCGAGGAGTGGATAGCAAGAACCAAGGCCTTCGGTCCGTCGGATATCACATCCGCGGAGATCGTGAAGGGCATCCGCAAGGATAGGGACAGCCGGTGAAGACGCTCGTCGTCGACGCGTCGGCACTCGCTGCGGCGCTGCTCAACCAGGAGGCGGCTGACGGCGTCCGAGCCGCTATGCACGAGGCCGAAGGTGCGCTGGTTGCGCCTGCGGTGATCGACCTCGAGGTCGCCAACGCGATCCGCCGCCATACGCTCGCCGGCCGGGTGCCGGTCGAACGAGGTGCCGCCGCCATCGTCAACCTGCAATTGACGGCGATCAGCCGCGAGCCACACACGGATCTCCTCCCCCGCATCTGGGAGCTGCGCGACAACCTCACCCCATACGACGCCGCCTACGTCGCATTGGCGGAAGCCCTGGATGCCCCGCTGCTGACGCTCGACAGCTCACTCGCCGAGGCGCCGGGACACTGGGCGGAGGTCACGGTGCCCCCCTCACCGGAAATCACGTGACTTCACGCCCGCCACGTCCCATGCCGAGAAGCGGTGGGCGTTCAGGTTCGTGACCCCGTCGCGGAACTCGAGGCGGCCGTCGATGATCACGCCGATCGCCTTGCGGGCCACCTCGTAGTTGCGGTCCCACACCTGGGGCAGGATCACCACGTTCAGCAGCCCGGTCTCGTCCTCCAAATTGAGGAACCGGACACCCCGCGCCGTCCCCGGCCGCTGGCGGTGGGTGACGATGCCGCCCACCCGGGCCCGCACCCCGTTGCGACGCCGCGCCAGGGCCTCGGCGATCGGCAGGCACCCCGCCTCGGCGAGCCGGTCCCGCACGAACGCCACCGGGTGGGTCACCGAGATCCCCGTCGACCACAGGTCGGCCTGGTGCGCCTCGAACCCCGACATCGACGGCAGCGCCGGCGCGTCGATCCCCGACGCCACCGCCAGCTTCCCCGGCCCCAGCCCCGCCAGCGCCCCCGCCGCCCAGATCCCCTCCCGCCGCCCGATCCCCAACGACGCCAG
>JBFKDA010000103.1:0-9288 GCA_041619955.1 Acidimicrobiia bacterium
CGTGCCGGTCTTGCGAGTGTTGGTGAACGTGCACACCCACGCATCGCCCTCCGCCACCGTGAACGCCGACGTCGTCGGCCCGCTGCCGGTGACCGGCGCCCCACCATTCGTGCACGACCACGCCACGTTGTAATCAGCCAGATCCGTGCCGGTCCCCGCCTGCTCACCCGCCGTGTGGACGCCCGTGTCGACAACGGCGGCGAAGGTCGTGCCGCCGTCACCTGCGTCGGCGAGCTGGACGTTGCCGTCGATCAGCAGGTCCACCAGGCCGGCCGTGCCCACGAAGTCCTTCACCACCTCGAGCGTGCCGGTCTTGCGGGTGTTGGTGAACGTGCACACCCACGCATCGCCCTCCTCCACCGCAATCGCCGGCGTCGCCGTCCCCGAGCCGTTGATCGGCGACGCCGGATTGGTGTCCTCGACGCAGGAGAAGGCCGTGTCGTACGTGTCGGGGTCGGTGCCCGCGCTCGCTTGCTCGGAGGCAGTGTGGCTGCCGGTGTCGACGGTCACCGGACCGGTGGTCTCGAAATGCTCGGCGTCGGCGAACTCGACGTTGCCGTCGATCAGCAGGTCCACCGGGCCGACGTTCCCAACGACCTCCTTGCGGACCTCGAGCGTCCCGGTCTTGCGAGTGTTGGTGAACGTGCAGACCCATGTGTCGCCCTCGGCCACCGGGATGTTGCCGGTCGCGTTGCCCGTCCCGTTGATGGGCGACGCTGGGTTGGTGTCCTCGACGCAGGAGAACGCAGTGTTGTAATCGGCCAGGTCGGTGCCGGTGCCCGCCTGCTCGCCTGCGGTGTGGTTGCCGGCGGCCACCACGACGGGGCCCGCGGTCCCGCCGTCGCCCTGGTCGGTCGCCTCGACGCTGCCGTCGATGAGCAGGTCCACCAGGCCCGCCGTCCCGACGAAGTCCTTGACGACCTCGACGGTGCTGTCCTTCGTGTTCTCGAACGTGCACGTCACCGTCTCGCCCGGGTCGACCACGAACGTGGCGGTGGCGGTGCCTAGGTCGCCGGACGAGTCGCCGTCCGTGCACGTGATGTCGGTCAGCTCCCAGCCGGCCGGGACCGTCTCGGTGGACGTGTACGTGCCGGGGGGCACCTGCACGCTGATCGTCTGGCCGTCGGCGATCGAGCCGCTCGCATCGCCCGCGAAGTCGAACGTCTGCGGGTCGCCATCGGGCAGCGTTTGCTTCGCGACGACGATCGTGCCTCGCTGCGTGTTCGTGAAGGTGCAGGTGACCGTCTCGCCGGGATCGCCATTGATCGTGGCGGTGCGGGTGGCGAGGTCGACCGTGCTGGGGGTGCCGCTCGGGTCCGAGTCGACGCAGGTGATGTCGGTGAGGTCGTAGCCCAGCGGGGCCGGGTCGTCCTCGACGATCGTCTCGGTGAATGGCGGCCCGACCGCCCCGAACCCGGTGACCTGGCCGTCGTCGAGCGTGAACGACCCGAGCGACTGGTTGACGAAGCCGAAGCCGGTGCCACCGCCCGGGTCGGTCACCTTCTGGATGAGCACGACCCCGTTCTCGATGTTGGTGTACGTGCAGGTGACGTCCTCGCCGGGGGCGACCACGAACTGCACGTCGGTGTGGTTGATCCGGGCGGAGTCCGTGTCGTCGCAGCCGATGGCGATGCCGCCCCAGCCGAGCAGCTCGGTTTCGCTCACCACGTAGGTGCCCGGGGCGACCTCCTCGGTGGCCGAGCCGCCGTCGCCGAGCGTGGCGACGATCGCGCCGGAGAAATCCCACGTCTCGGTGGCGCCGCCGGGCAGCGTCTCCTTCACGATGGTGATCGAGCCGCGCTTGGTGTTGGTGAAGGTGCAGGTCACGGTCTCGCCGGGGGCCACGACGAAGGTGGCCGTGCGGCTGGCGACGTCGCCCGTGCTGTCGGTGTCGTCGCAGGCGACGTCGGTGAGGTCGTACCCCTGGGGGCCGGGGTCGGTCTCGACGGAGGTATAGGTGCCGGGATCGACGCCGGTGACGGTGAACGAGTCGTCGCCCGGAGTGGTGATCGTGCCGGCTGCGTCACCGGTGAACGTGAAGGTCCCGGCCGCCCCGGCCGGGACGGTGACCTTCCTCACCACGACGGTGCCGGGCACGCCGGTGACCTCGACGGTCACGGTGACCGGACCAGTCTCGGCGACCCCGTCGGACAGGTGGTAGGTGAAGGTGTCGTCGAGGGTGGCGCCGACCGCCAGCGATTGCAGACTCGCCGAGGTCGACGGGTCGTACGTGAAGCTCCCGTCGACGGCGACCGTGACGGTGGCGCCCTCCGTGGTGGTGGCGGGTGAGCCGACGTTGGCGGCGCTGCCCTGCACCCGGGAGACGACGAGCATGTCTCCGTCGACATCGGTGTCGTTGTCGAGCACGCCGTTGACGGTCAGAGGCGTGTCGTTGTCGGTGGCGTACGAATCGGGGTTCCCGACCGGCGGGTCGTTGACCGGCCCGACCGTGATCGTGACGGTGGCGTCGTCGGTGACCACGGACGACGCCAGCCGGGCCCGGTAGACGAAGGTGTCGGTGCCGTTGAAGTCCGCGTCGGGGGTGTACGTGAACGAGCCGTTGGAGTTCAGCGTGAGCGTCCCGTGGGACGGGCCCGATACCAGCGTGGTCGTGATCGGGGCGTTGCCCGGCGTGTCGTCGTTGGCCAGGACCCCGGGTGCGGCGACGGTGAGCGTCGTGTCCTCGGGTGTGGAGTACGCGTCGTTCCTGGCGTCGAGTCGTCCACGGCTGCCCCACGAGAACGCGTTCCAGAACGGGTCGCCGAGGGTGATCGTCAGGTCGGCGAGGCTGGTGGCGTTGGAGTTCGCCAGGTAGAAGCGGCCCTCGGCCGGGCGGTGGACGCCGATGGTCTCGGTCGGGTTGCCGTCCCAATCGCCGCCCAGCGGCTCGTCGCCGGGATTGCCGTAGAAGAACTGCACGTCGGGCGGGCCCGCAGCCGGCTCGTTCTTGAGGCTGACCTTGCCGGTGGCGTCGTCGCGGATCCCGACGCCGGTGGTCCCGTTGCCGTTCCAGTCGCCGGTGAACGGCTGGTCGCCGGGGCGGAAGGTGAAGGCGATCTGCGCCGCGCCGATCCCGACGTCGTTCCTGCCCACGCGGTTCGTCAGCAGGAACTCGCTCGTGGTGGGGCGGAAGAGGCCGACGGTGTCGCATCCGTCGCCGTCCCAGTCCCCGACCAGGGGCACGTCGTCGGGGTTGCCGTAGAAGAACTCGATGTCGGCGATGCCGGTGGTGTTGGTGTTGCGGAGGTAGAACTTGCCGGCCCGGCCCGCCGGCGTGTCGTTGGGGCGGAACAGGCCCGGCGTGTCCACGCCGTCGCAGTCCCAGTCGCCCATGAAGGGGATGTCGTTCGGGTTCCCGTACAGGAAGGGGATGAGGTTGCCCGCGGTGTTGCGCAGCGTCCACCTGCCGCTGTTGGGGTCGTGCACCCCCACGCCGTCCCCGGGCGGCGGCCCGGGCTGGGCGGACGCGGGCCCGGCTAGGCCGACGGCGAGCAGCGCGGCGATGAGCCCGGCCAACGCCGCCCAGCCCGTCCCGCGCCTCGACCGGCTCTCGATCGAGACCCCCATCACCCTGCCGAGACTAACCACCGATCGCGGTGCACGCGTTACCGGGAGGGCCCCGCCAATTCCTTCCACAGCCCGATAGCCCTCCGGTGGCGGCCCGACCCAGACCGCGGCCAGCCGCCGCAGGGGGAGCCACGCCAGCGCCAGCACCGCCATCGCCACGGCGCCCACCCAGTAGGCCCGCCGCTCCCCGATGCCCTCCGCCAGCCCGGAGCCGACCACCGGCCCCACCGACTGGCCGAACCGGATCGACGAGATCCAGGTGCCGACCGCCGCTCCCCGGAGCGCTCCGGCGACCGACGACGCGACGAAGTCCTGGAACAGCGGGAAGATGAGCCCTATCGCCGAGCCGAGCGTGAACAGCCCGATGCCGACGGTCCACAGCGACGGGGCGACGGCGAGCACCACGAAGCCGGCGACGATGCCGGCGAACGACCAGGTGAGCACCCGGCCGGGCGAGTAGCGGGCGGCGAGCCGGGCGGTATTCAGGGTCGAGATGCTGCTGCCGACCGACAGGATCGCCTGCACCAGCCCGCGCTCGGCCGCCCCGATGCCGAAGACACGTTCGAGGTACAGGGGCGTGACCGTGAACCCGAAGCCGACGAACACGATCATGGCGACCAGCGAGAACGGCAGCAGGCCCGCGAAGTCGCTGAGGTGACGGTTGGCCCGCAGCTCGGCGACCATGCCGCCGAGGTGGGCGAGCGGCGGGGCGGGCGGTTCGCCGGCCGGGCGGCCCGGCAGCAGCATGGCGAACGGAATCATCGGCAGCGCCAGCCCGAACAGCAGGAACGGCCGGAACGCGCCGCCGTCGGCCCGACGATCGGCGAGATCATCGCGGTGATGGTGATGCCGGCCGAATTGATGCCCAGCGCCCAGCGACGGTCCTTCCCGGGGGCGAACAGGTCCCCGACCACCACCACGCCGAGGCTCAGCATCCCCGAGGTGCCGATGCCCTGGACCGCGCGCAGCAGCACGAGCGGCCAGAACGACCGCACCCAGAACCCGGCCAGGCCGGCGACGCCGAAGATCGCGAGGCTCGCCACCGCCACGAGCCGCCGCCCGCGCCGGTCGGCCACGTAACCGATGACGACGGCGAGGAAGATCCCGGGCACGGCGACCGCTCCCTGCACGAAGCCGATGGCTGCCCGCGAGACCCCGAGCTCGGTGGCGAGGTCGGGGAGAGCCGGGGTGATGACGGCGAATGTGAGGACACCGAGCCCGGTGATCGCCACGACCACCGGCAGCAGCCGGCGCGGCGACAGGTCAGCCACCGGCGGCGCCCAGCTCTGCCAGGAGCGCCAGGTCGTGGCGGTCCTTGCCGGTCGGCTCGTACCCCTGGTGGGCGAGCTGTTGGCGGGACGCCGACAGGCACCGCACCGCCCGCTCGCCGATCACGCCGGCGGCGGCCAGGTCCCCCGGCGGGAAGCGGGCGCGCCGCCCGTCGGGGAGTGTCAGCTCCGCCGTCCCGTCGGGTTCGCAGCGCAGCGGGTGCAGGTCGACCGCCCGCTCCCGCGCGTCCTCGTACTGCACGCGGGTCGGTAGCCAGTCGGTGGCCGGTACCAGGCCGTGGTCGCGCAGCACGCGGTCGGCGGTGAGCAGGTGGCGGAAGTCGATGTAGAGGTCGAGGTCGGCGTGCTCGCGGGTCTGGCGGCCCACGAGCGCGTCGACGCCCCAGCCGCCGCCGACGCAGGCGTCGACCCCGGCTGAGCCGAGCGCGTCCAGCACGAACCCAACGTCCTCGGTGGTCATCACGGCGCCGCCGAGCCTAAAGAGCGCCCCACCCGCCCCCGCCCGGGGTGCGCACCAGGAGGCGGTCGCCCGCCGCCACGGTGAACGTCACCTTGCCGGGCAGCCGCTCGGGGGCGGCGCCGGGCCGCAGCAGCCAGTCCTCCCCACACGCTCCAGGGCCGCCCCCGGCCAGGCCCAACGGCGCCACGCGCCGCCGCTCTCCCATCAGCGAAACGGTGGCGGCGGCCATGAACTCGATCTCGCGCTCGATCCCCTCCCCGCCGGGGTGGCGGCCCGCCCCGCCGCTTTCCCGCCGCAGCGTGTAGCGGCGCACCCGGAACGGGTAGTGCGCCTCCAGGGCCTCGACGGGCGTGTTCTTGGTGTTGGTCATACCGGTGTGGATGCCGGACTCGCCCGGACCGGCGGGACCGCCGCCCTGGCCGCCGGCGACGGTCTCGTAGTACGCGAAGTCGTCGCTGCCGACCAGCACGTTGTTCATCGTGCCCTGCGACGCAGCCGGGACCCGGCCGGGGGCCGCCTGGGCGAGGGCACCGAGCAACACGTCGGCGATCCGCTGGCTGGTCTCCACGTTGCCGGCGGCCACCGCGGCCGGGGCGGCCGCAGCGACCAGGCTGGCCGGCGGTACCGCCAGCTCGAGGGGCCGGTAACAGCCGCCGTTGGCCGGGATCGAGGGGTCGGTCGCCACGCGCACCGCGTAGTACAGGCACGACCGGGTGACGGCTTCGACCGCGTTGATGTTGCCGGCCACCTGCCCGGTGGTGCCGGCGAAGTCGGCCCGCAGCTGGTCGCCGTCGATGGTCACCGCCGCCCGCACGGCCAGGTCGTCGGGCCCCCACTCCATGACGTCGGAGAAGGCGTACGTGCCGTCAGGGAGCGCCGCCAGGGCCGCCCGCATGCGCTGCTCCCCGTAGTCCAGCAGCGCGCGGCTGAGATGGCCGAAGCCCGCGGCGCCAGCAGCGGCCAGCACCTCGGCGAGCCGGGCGGCCCCGGTCTCGTTGGCACCGAGCTGCGCCGACAGGTCCCCGAGTCGCTCGGCGGGAGTGCGGGTGGCCGCCAGGAACGGCTCCACGAACTCGGGGAGCCAGCGACCGTCCCGGACCGCCGCAGTTGGGCTGACCACGATGCCCTCCTGGCCGACCGTGGTGGCGTGGGCCGGCATAGAGCCGGGGGCCTCGCCCCCGACGTCGGCGTGGTGGGCGCGGTTGGCCGCCCAGCCCATCAGCGTCCCGGCAACGTGCACAGGCCGTACCAGCGTGAGGTCGTTGAGGTGGGTCCCGCCGTGGTACGGGTTGTTGACCGCGTACTGCACGCCGGGCTCCGGTTCTCCGCCGAAGCGCTCCAGCACCGCCGCCACCGAGGCCGGCATCGACCCGAGGTGGACGGGGATGTGCTCGGCCTGCGCCAGCATCTCGCCGGACGCCACGAAGATCGCCGCCGAGCAATCGGCCCGTTCCTTGATGTTGGGCGAGTAGGCGGTACGGCGCAGCACCGCCCCCATCTCGTCGGCGATGGCCGCGAACCGGTTGCGGGCCACCTCCAGCGTCACGGCGTCGACGGTCACCACTCCACCACCAGCGCGCCGGACTCCCCCACCGTCGCCCGCTCGCCGGGCCCGACGTAGGTGGTGGCCTCCGGCTCCTCAACGACGCACGGCCCCGCCAGCCGGGCTCCGGGTCGAAGCGCGGGGCGCCACCACACCTGCGCCGTGGTGGTGTCGCCCCCCGCCGCCAGCGAGCGCGACGGCCGCCGTGCCTCCCCGGCCGGGTCGGGCACCCCCAGCTCGTCCCAGCGGAGCGCCGGCTTCCCCTCCGCCTCGGCGCGCACGGTGGTGACCTCGACCGGGTCGCCGCGACGGTCGAACCCGTTGGCGGCGCGGTGGGCACGATGGAAGCGCTCCTCGAGGGCCGCCCGTCCGTCGCCGGCGGCGTACGGCACGGCGGTCTCGTGCGACTGACCCGCGTACCGCACGTCGACCGACGTGCGGACCGTCACCGCTGCCACCGCGAGCGCAGCGCTCGCCGCGCCGCCGACCTCGGCGACGGCCGCGTCGACGGCGGCCTGGTCCGAGCCGATCGGGATCGACCGGGCGGCGTCCGCCCGTGGCGGGGCCAGCAGCAGCCCGAGGGCGGAGAACACCCCGGCGTGGGGCGGGACGACCACGCCGGCCATGTCGAGGCCGCGCGCCAGCGCGCTGGCGCGCAAGCCCCCGGCACCACCGAACGCCACCAGCATCGCCCCCCGCGGGTCGACGCCTTCCTCCACCGACACGCGGCGGATGGCACGGGTCATGTGCGACTCGACCACGGCGACCATGCCGGCCGCCGTCGCCGCCGCATCCAGGCCCACGTGCCTGCCCAGCTCGGCGAGCGCGGCGGCACCCAGGTCGGGGCGCAGCTCGAGCGAGTCGGCCAGCGGGCTGACCGCCCCGAGCCTGCCGAGCGCCAGGTTGGCGTCGGTGACCGCCGCGTCGCGCCCCCCGCGGCCGTAGCTCGCCGGGCCGGGCAGCGCCCCGGCCGAGCGGGGGCCCACCCGCAGGGCGCCGCCGGCGTCCGCCCACCCCAGGCTGTACAGAACACTCGCCGCCCCGCACGTTATGCGCACTCCGTTACGAGCCGACCCGGCACGATGGGCGGGTCGGCGGTCGAACGAGGCTCCGTGCCGTCGCGCTCAGATCGCGCGGCCACGCGCCGCGGTCGATGCGGCGGGTCAGGGAGCGCGCACTCGTCCCGCATCGCATCGACAACAGTCCGTTGGCGTTGGGACTCGAGATCGAGAAGGCCGGCCCGGAGCCGGAGGTGGTGTTGGAGGCCACCTCGGGGTGGTACTGGGCGGCGGACGTGATCGCCGCCGCCGGCGGGAAGGTGCACCTGGCGCATCCGTTGGGTGTCGCCGGGTACGAGAACCGGCGCGTCAAGAACGACCAGGAGGATGCCTGCCTGTTGGCGGACCTGTTGCGGATGGGACGCCTGCCGGAGGGGTAGATCTCCGCGGGACCCGACAAGGGTGTGTGCCGGTTTGCCGCCGGCGACCCGGTGCTAGGCGTGCTGGCACCCGGCAGCTGCGCTCAGCCGGCGACCAGATCACTCGCCACAGCGAGTAACACTGAACTCCCGCCGCTGAACGGGCAGTCGGCTCGGCTGACGGCCACGATCCGGCTCGACCCGGCGTAACGATGCTCATAGGTGAATGCCTGATGCGAGCGGGTGAAGACGCGAAGGGACCCCCGCCGAAGCAGGGGTCCCGTTCGGATTAGTCGTCGCCGCAGTTGCCGTGGTGAATTGTGTGGCCGTTCTTCTTGTGCTCGACCTGCTTCTCGTGGGCGGTATGGTTCCCGCGGGTGTCTTTCCCGTTTGCCACTTCTTGACAATGGTTTGGGGTGTCGACGTGATGCGCCGCGAGTGCTGGCGACACGCCAAACGCCATCATCCCAACGACCATCAGCGACCCAATCAATCGCTTGAATCTCATCAGTTTGCCTCCAAAAATAGGGAGAGGTGTTAGACCGATGACAGCCTGCCCCCCATCGGACCGGGTTCCTCACCTAGCTAAGCCTCGTTGCCCTTAACCCAAGATTGGGCGAATCGAGGACGATTCGTCACTGACGGTACGCGACGGTCAGCACTCGATGCGAATCAACTTCGGGCACGCCGCAGCAACACAACCTGAAGCCAGCCGCCGTCCGCGCCCTGACCCACTCCCCACCTGGCGCACATAACGACGCGACGTTGCAGGTGGCCCAGTCCTGGTGGGACCGCTCCGATCCGGCAGGGACGATGTTTGGGTGCGCTGATCGCACTCGCGGCACTCAGCGACCGCCACCTGTCCGCCGAACCATCTCCCGCTGCGAGCTCGGTAGCACCGCCGCCCGGTTGTTGGCGGCCTCCACACCCCCCACCCCCGTGATTCCCCCTGGAACGGGGCGCTTCTCGGTGGTCAGGGCCGGTATCGATCCGGCGACCTTCGGTTTTTCAG
>JBFKDA010000104.1:0-9234 GCA_041619955.1 Acidimicrobiia bacterium
CCGCCACCCGGTAGAGGTCGCGCAGCACGCCGATCTCGGCGGCATGGTGGGTCACCTCGCGGTGGGCGTGCAGCGCCAGGTCGAGGTACGTGCTGGTGGCGTACGGGCCCCATCCGTCCCCCAGCTCGGCGAACAGGTCGGCGACCCCGGCGACGCCCTCCCGGAACGTCGACCAGGCCCGCTCGCAGGCCGCCACCGCTTCGGTGGCGGTGCCGACCCACGCGGTGGCCTCCAGGCCCGTGCCGCCTGCGGCGAACGCCCGTTGCGAGTAGCCGTCGAGGCAGTCGACTGCGATGTGCCACATCCGCCAGGCGATCGTCGTCGCCGGGGCCAGCACCGGGTCGGGCTTCTCGAAGTCGACGGCCCACCCGTCGCGCACCTGGCGCACCGACCACATGCCCGCGACCGGCTCCCAGCGATACTCCTCGTCGCCGAGCCCGACGAGCCGCGCGGCGAGCTGGTCCCAGGTCGCATCCATCGTCCGCAGCAGTGAGGGCATGACATCGGTCACGACGCCCATCCTCCCACGCCGTCGCTAGCTTGCCTGCGATGCCACGCCTCGCCGCCGCGCTCCTCGCGCTGAGCCTCGCCGCCACCGCCTGCTCCGACAGCGACTCCGGGGCCGGCACGTCGAGCGGCCCAGTGACGCTGCCGGGCGACGCTGCGACGACCTCCGCCCCGCCGCAACTCCGACCGGCCGCCGGCCCGGCCGGTACCCGCGGGGTCGGCGACCCGTACTTCCCGGCTGCCGGGAACGGCGGCTACGACGTCCAGCACTACACCCTCGACCTCGACGTCGAGGTGGCGTCGGGGCGACTACTCCCCGGCACTGCGGCGACCATCGAGGCGACCGCCACCCAGGAGCTCGCCGAGTTCTCGCTCGACCTCCTCGCCCTCGACGTCCAGGCGGTCACCGTCGACGGCGCCCGCGCCGACTTCGGCCGGGAGGGCCAGGAACTCGTCATCCGGCCCCCGGAGCCGCTGGCCCAGGGCGACGACTTCGTGGTGGCGATCGGCTACGACGGCACCCCGCGCCCGGAGGCGTCGGCGGGGCTGCCGATCGCCGTCGGGTGGCGGGCAGGCCCGACCGGGGTCTGGACGTTCTCCGAGCCCGACGGTGCCCGGTCGTGGTTCCCAGCCAACGACCACCCGACCGACAAGGCCACCTTCACGTTCCGGGTGACGGTCCAGAAGCCGTTCGTCGTCGCCGCCAACGGCGTCCTCGTCGAAACCGTCGACCGGGGTGAGCGCCGGACGTACGTGTGGGAGGCGTCCGATCCGATGGCGACGTACCTGGCCACGGTGAACGTGGCCGTGCTGGAGCGGGTCGACGAGGAAGGCCCCGACGGCTTGCCGCTGCGCAGCTACTACCCGCCCGACCTGGCCCGCCCCCCTCCGGAGGCGTTCGGGCGTACCGGCGAGATCGTCGCGTTCCTCGCCGACCGGTTCGGCCCCTTCCCCTTCGAGACGTACGGGTCGGTGGTCCTCGACGACTTCCCGGTGGCCGCCGAGGCCCAGACCCTGTCGCTGTTCTCCATCGACCTCGCCATGTCCGACATCCTGGAGGCCGTCATCGTCCACGAGGCCGCCCACCAGTGGTTCGGCAACAGCGTGTCGCCGGCCACGTGGCGCGACATCTGGCTCAACGAGGGCTTCGCCACCTACGCCGAGTGGCTGTGGACCGAGGCACAAGAGGGCGCCGCCGCATACGACGCCACCGTGGCGGCGGCGCACGCCGCGATGGTCGGCGGCGGCTACCCGCCGCCCGGCGACCCCGGTGCCGGCTCCGTGTTCGCATCGTCGGTCTACCTGCGGGGCGCGCTGGCACTGCATGCGTTCCGCGAGATCGTCGGGCGCGACCCGTTCTTCGCCACGCTCCGGGAGTACGCCGCCCGGTTCGCCGGCAGCACCGCCTCCACCGACGACTTCGTGGCCGTCGCCGAGGAGGTGACGGGCGCGGCACTCGCCGACGTCTTCGCGCTGTGGCTGTACCAGACCGAGGTGCCGCCGCTGCCCTGACCGGGGAATGGCGCTCGGTATGTCGAGCCTTCGTTACGATGCGGCGGTAGGCCCCCGGGCGCCGGCACGGCACCCGGCCGATCCACAAAAGGAATCCTCTTGCACCCAACGCGCCGCCTCCGACTCGTCGTGCTCGCATCGATCGTTGCGTTGACGTCGACCCTCGCGACGCCGGCGCTCGCAGCCGTGGCCCCGCCCGAGGCGTCCAACGTCGGGGCAGCCGGCACCGGCCTCGGGCTCGTGGACTCCACCACCGGCCTGTGGTACCTCCGCAACGGCGACGGCGGCACCGCGACGTTCTTCTACGGCAACCCTGGGGACTTCCCCGTCGTCGGCGACTGGGACTGCAACGGCTCCGCCACGCCCGGCCTCTACCGTCAGTCCGACGGGTTCGCCTACCTGCGCAACTCGAACAGCCAGGGCAACGCCGACATCCGCTTCTTCTTCGGCAATCCCAGCGATGTGCCCTTGGCCGGCGACTTCAACGGCGACGGCTGCGACACGCTGAGCATCTATCGGCCGGAGCAGCAGCGCTTCTTCATCATCAACGCGCTCGGCGCCAACGACGGGGGCCTGGGCGCGGCCGAGTTCGACTTCGTGTTCGGCAATCCCGGCGACAAGCCGGTCGTCGGCGACTGGGACGGCGACGGCATCGACGAGGTCGGCCTGCACCGCGAATCCACCGGCTTCTTCTACTTCCGCAACGCGCTCAGCCAGGGCAACGCCGACGCGCAGTTCTTCTTCGGTGACCCCAACGACCGCTTCGTCGCCGGCGACTGGGGCGTCGTCGACGGCGTCGACACGCCGGCCATCTTCCGGCCGAGCGACGCAACGTTCTACCTCCGGCACAGCAACTCCCCCGGCGTGGCCGATGCCACGCTCGGCATGGGGGTCGGTGCCTGGCGGCCGGTGGCCGGCGACTTCGGCACGCTGGTGCCGCGGGTGGCGGTGAGCCTGCCCGGCGCGCCCGAGCGGCTCCAGAACGTCGTCAGCGGCCTGTACTCGTGGCTCTCGGCGGCCGCCGGGCTCCCTCCGCCGCTGCGGGCGCTGCTGGGTGACCAGCCGAACATGCCTCCGGCCGCCACGTTGGGCGGGGTGGCCGGGGTGGCCACGGTGCTCGGCCACGAGGTCGCGGCGGTCACGGTCGGCTCCGACGTGGTGCTCGCCGTCGCCGAGAGCGGCCACTGGCGGATCGTCGGCGCGAAGCTGGCGAGTCTCGGCAAGCCGGCCTGGTACGGCGCCTCGCCGAAGATGGTGGTGATCCTCGGTGCCGACCCCATCGGGAACGCCGACACCATCCAGCTCCTCACGGCAGTGCCCTCGTCCGGACAGGGCGCATTGGTGGGGATCCCGCGCGACACCTGGGTGCAGGCCACCTACGGGCTCGACAAGATCACCTCGACCATGCGCGACAAGGGCGGCGGTCTGCCCTTCGGCGCCGACGTCACGCTCGCGACGCTGCGCAGCGAGTCCGGCCTGCCGATACAGGGGTACATCCGGACCGGGTTCTCGGGCTTCACGTCGCTCGTCGATTCGCTCGGCGGCTTCATCGCGACCTTGGTCTACACCACACCGGACGGCGACCCGGACATCCCGCCCGGGACCCACTTCCTCAACGGCGTCGACGCGCTGCGGGTGGCCCGCCACCGCGTGACGCTGCCGAGCGGCGACGTCGACCGGACGCTGAACGCCGGTCTGCTCATCGAGGCCGTCCTCGTGAAGCTGCAGGCCAGCTCGGTGACGACCGTTCCGTTCCTGCTCGACCTCCTCGACAACTTCGCCACGACCGATCTCAGCGCCGAGGAGTGGCTGCTGTTGGGCGCCTCGGCGTTCGAGATGAACCAGCCGGCGCTGCCGGGAGTGGTCGTGCAGGGCGAGTGGGCGGTCCGCCTGCTGTTCCACGAGAATCGCAACGTCGGCGGCTGGGACATCACCGCCGAGAACCGAGCGGCGTTCGCCGACCTCGCGGACGGCGTCTTCGACCCGGGCCGCTGCGAGGTCGCGCTGAGCAAGCCGAGCCCGCAGACCGCCTGCTGGACGCGCCCCTAGCCGCGCTCCCAGAGCCGCCGCAGCTCGGCGTTGGCGGCGAGCAGCTCGTCGAGCGTGCCGGCCGCGTCGACCCGCCCGTCCTTCATCACCACCACCTGGTCGGCCTGCCGCAGCGCCGGCCGGCGGTGTGACACGACGAGGCGGGTCACGTCGCCGTCCTGCGCCGCCAGCCGCTCCCAGAGCTGCTGTTCCGTCTCGACGTCGAGCGCCGACGACACGTCGTCGAACACCAGCAGCTCGGGCCGGTGCACCAGCACCCGTGCGGCGGCAGTGCGCTGGACCTGCCCGCCCGACAGCCGCACCCCGGCCGGCCCCACCTCGGTGTCGAGTCCGTGTGGCATCTCGGCCAGGTCCGGGGCGAGCTGTGCGGCGTCCACGGCCGCCAGCAGCTCTTCGTCCGGCCGATCGGTCCCCAGCCGCAGGTTGTCTCGCAGCGACAGCGAGAACAGCCGCGGCACCTGCGGGGTGTAGGCGGCGCGCGGCGGCGCGAAGAACGCCTGCGGATCGTCCACCCGAACGCCGTTCCAGCGCACCTCGCCGGCGTCGGGTTCCACCAGGCCGAGCACCGCCCGCAGCAGCGTGGTCTTCCCCGACCCGATCCGGCCGGTGACGACTGTGAAGCTGCCGCGCGGCACGTCGAGGTCGACGTCCTCGATGCCGTGGTCCGTGCCCGGATACCGGAAGGTCAGGCCGCGCACCGCTAGCTCGGAAAGCGGCTCGACGGGGGCGGGTGCGCCGTGGTGCTCGAGGTCGCGGCGGCCCAGGCCCACCTCCACCGGCGCGACCAGCGCGGCCGCGCCGTCGCCCGGCAGCAGCTCGGCCATGCGGTCGAACGAGACGCCCGCCTGCCGGATGCGCGCGATGAACAGCCCGACGTGCGCCATCGAGTCGGCCGCCATGCCCATCGCGTAGACGAACAGGGCGAACTCGCCGAGGGTGAGGCCGTCGCCGAGCCGGCTGGCGGCCATCAGCAGCACGACGCCGGTGCCGACGCTCACCGTGTTCTCGAACGTCGACTCCAGCGCAGCCTCGAGCACCCTGTCGCGGATCGCGAGGCGCTTCCGCCGGTCGTTCAACCTCCGCAGGTGGGCGAGGACCGGCGCCTCGGCTCCAGCGACCTTCACGGCCTGCACGGCGCCGAACGCATCGCCGATGGCCTCGGTCACGTCGCCGGTCGCCTCCCGATGCAGCCGCCGGTACTCGCGGAGCTTGGCTCCCATCCGCTCGGCGAGCCAGACGACCAGCGCCAGCGGCAGGAAGGCCACCACCGTCATCGCCGGGTCGATCCGCCACAGCACGACCCCGGTCACCGCCATGAACGCGGCGGCGCCGATCATGTCCACCGTGAAGGTGGCGGTCTCGCGCACGTGCTCCACGTCGTCGCGGAAGCGCGTGACGACGTCGCCGGTCGACGCGGTGACCGCCTGGGCACCGGGGCGAGCGAGGATGCGCCGCAGCATGTTGGTCTGGAGCACCGCGCCCTCGCGGAACACGAAGCTGCCGTCGTTGTGCATGCCCGCCACGACGGTGGCGATGCGCACCGCGCCGTACGCGAGCAGCAGCACGACCGCGGCGGTGACGGTGGGGCCGGTGCCGCGCTCCAGCCGGTCGAAGTAGGCAGCGATCACCAGCCCGGCGAGCAGCGGCATCGCCCAGATGGCCGTCCACGCCACCACGTTCACCAGCCAGCGCCCGAGCTGGCGCCGGATCAGGCGGCCGAGCAGCCGCAGCGACGACGGGCGGGTCACGCCAGCACCTCCTCGAGCCCGGTGCGCAGCAGCGCCGCAAACTGCGAGCCAGGATCGGCCGCGAGGTTGGCCCGGCGCCCGTGCTCGACGATGCGACCGTCGTCGAGGATGACGATGTCGTCGGCCCGCTCCACGGTCTCGAGCCGGTGGGCGATGATCACCCCGGTGCGCCCCGCCAGGAGGCGCCGCATCGCCAGGTCGATCAGCCGCTCGGTGGCCGGGTCCACCCGGGACGACGCCTCGTCGAGGATCACGAGGCCCGGGTCCTCCAGGAAGATCCGCGTGAACGCCAGCAGCTGTGCCTCGCCGGCCGACAGCCCGCCGCCGCCCGCTTCGAGGACGGTGTCGAGCCCGTCGGCCTGCGCCCGCACCCACCCGGCGACGCCCAGCTCGTCGAGCGCCGCCCACAGCCGGTCGTCCGTGATCGAGTCGTCGAAGAAGGTGAGGTTGTCGCGTATCGACGCCCGGAAGAGCTGCACGTCCTGAGTCACCATGCCGACCCGCGCCCTGATCGAGTCGAGCACCGCAGCCCGCAGCGGCACCCCACCGAGGCGCACCTCTCCGCCTTCGGGGTCGTGGAGGCGGGTGAGGAGACGGGCGAGTGTCGTCTTGCCCGACCCGGTGCGGCCCAGGACGCCGAGCACCCGCCCGGGCTCCAGCGTCAGGTCGAGGTGGTGCAGCACCCGGGTGCCGGCAGCCTCCTCGTCGTCGTAGGCGAAGTCGACGTCGTGGAGCTCGATGCGGAGGGCACCCGGCGGCAGCCGCCGCTCACCGCCGCCGACGAGCGCGGTCTCCCGCGCCAGCAGCTCGCTCACCCGGTTGATCCCGGCGCCGGCCTTCTGCATGTCGGCCATCTGGGTGCGGACCCGCTCGAGCGGCTGGCGAATCATCTCGAAGTAGTGGAACACCAGGTAGACCCCACCCAGCGTGAGGTCGCCGCGGGTGAACAGCCAGGCGCCGAGGGCGAAGATCGTCGCGTTGCCGGCGATGTAGTACGCGATGCTCGTCGACCACAGCACCGACCAGCCGTGCCACCCGCGGACGGCCAGCGGCAGCCAACTGCGCAGCAGGCCCGCGACGCGGCGACGGACGAACGGTTGGGCGCCGGTGCCCTGCACGTCCTCGGTGGCCGCGGTCGCCTCGCCGACGAATCCGTAGAACCTCGCACCGGCGGCGCGCTCCTCGGTCCACCACTTCGTAGACACCCGGTGAATGGCGACCATGGCGGCGAACGCGACGATCGCCAGGGCGGTCATCGCGACACCGATCGGCGGGCTGGCGACCGTCATCAGCGCCAGCACGCCGGCGATCAGGGCGACGTTGCCCACCAACTGCACCGCGAACTGCCCGAAGAAGTTCGACACGGCGGTGACGTCGCCGTCGATGCGCTCGACCAGCTCGCCCGGCGTGCGCCGCTTGTGGAAACCCATGTCGAGGTGCAGCAGGTGGTCGGCGAGGTCCTCCCGCAGCTCGTTGGTGGCATTCCAGCCGACGTGCTCCGCCACCCACGTGGCCCCGACCGCCAGCAACTGCGCGCCCACGGCGATGACCAGGAACGCGACCGCGAGCGGGACCAGCCGACCCAGCGGCTCGCCGTCGAGGGCCCGGTCGATAAACACCCGGACGAGCTGCGGGTTGGCGACCTGCAGCCCGATGCCGGAGAAGAGCAGGCCGGCGAGCAGCGCCACGCGGCGGCGCTGCGGGCGCAGGTAATGGCGGAGCAAAGTCCAGTACTGGCGAATCGGTACCACGGTCGGTCCTCGGGCTCGGGGCGCGCTCAGGCGCGAATCAAGACGGGGCTGGGGGGCCGTGCCTCACTCGGGGCAGGTCAGCCCCAAGCAGGCAGCTTCACACGGCGCTGGTCAGCGCCGGGAGCGATCGAGTTGCCGAACCACCGGGCCACCTCCGGACCGGATCGAGACCGTGTGGGGTCGATTATGCCACGGCGCGGTGGCGCCTGGCGGCCCTTCGTCGCCGGCCACCTCGGTCGCCTGCGATCTCACTGCCCGAGAACGTCAGTTCCCGAAGATCAGGCCCTCGGACCGCAACCCGTCCAGGATCAACTCGGCGAGCGGTCCGCGGGCGTCCAACTCGTGCAGGCGACCGGTGAGGCCGGCCTGGAGCTCCTCGTCGGAGCACCCGATCTCGCCGGCGCGCGCCTCCAGGTCCCGGCCACGGGCCTCGAGCTCGCCGAGCGCGGCTGGGGGCTCGTCGCCGAGCGCGATCACCTCGGCGAGGCTCAACTCGGCGACCTCGTCGAGGACGCCCTGGAGCAGGTCGATGCCGGCGTCGACGACCTCGTCACATTCCGACGGGGCGGCGACGGCGGTCGTGACGGCCGCTTCGGGCGGAGCGGTGGTCGCCACCACGACCGGGCTGGACCGGTCCTCCAGCGCCGCCACCCGCGCCTCCAACAGGTCGACGTCGTCCCGCACGCCCAGGACCATCCAGATCGCCACCCCGGCGGCGACGGCGGCAAGGACCGCGACGATTCCCAGCAGCACCCGCATGGTGCGCAACGTACTCCGCAACCAGGCTGCCGGGAACCCCCGAACTGCCCCACCGGCTCGCCAACCGGCTGGCCACCCCGGCCCGACGCTAGCCTCGCCCGGCCGAGTCGAGGAGGCACACGCTGGCGGGCGACAAAGCGGACATCGGGCTGATCGGGCTGGCCGTGATGGGCCAAAACCTGGTGTTGAACATGGCGGACCACGGCTACCGGGTGGCCGTCTACAACCGCACCACCTCCAAGGTCGACGACTTCGTCCAGGGCCCGGCCGTCGATCACGACGTCGTCGGCACCCACAGCTTGGAGGAGCTGGTCGCCGGCCTCGCCTCCCCCCGCAGGGTGATGGTGATGGTGAAGGCCGGCGACCCGGTCGACGGCGTCATCGACCAGCTCGTGCCGCTCCTCGACGAGGGCGACCTGATCGTCGACGGCGGCAACTCGAACTACCGGGACACGATCCGCCGCGCCGGCTCCCTCGCCGAGCGGGGCCTGCGCTTCATCGGGGCCGGCGTGTCGGGTGGCGAGGAGGGCGCCCGCCACGGCCCGTCGATCATGCCCGGCGGCTCCGAGGACGCCTGGCCGATGGTGCAGGAGCTGTTCCAGTCGATCGCCGCCGAGGCCGAGGGCGAGCCGTGCTGCGACTGGGTCGGCGCCGACGGCGCCGGCCACTACGTGAAGATGGTCCACAACGGCATCGAGTACGGCGACATGCAGGTGATCGCCGAGGCCTACCACCTCATGGCTGCGGGCCTCGGCATGACCCATCCCGAGATGCACGCCACGTTCCTCAAGTGGGACGAGGGCAAGCTCGACAGCTACCTGATCGAGATCACCGCCGACATCATGGCCACCACCGACGAGGACGGCGAGGCCCTGCTCACCAGGATCCTCGATGCCGCCGGCCAGAAG
>JBFKDA010000105.1:0-9170 GCA_041619955.1 Acidimicrobiia bacterium
CGCTGTCGCTGCTGCGGGACATGGCCGAGCTCGGGCATTCGCTCGACGAGATCGGGATCGGCTGCTACCCGGAGGGCCACCCGGTGATCCCCGACGAGGATCTGCTGGCGGCGCTGCACTCCAAGCAGCCGTACGCCAGCTACATGACCACCCAGATGTGCTTCGACCCCGGGGTCATCGCCCGCTGGATCGCCGCGCGGCGGGAGGAAGGGATCACGCTGCCGGTGCACGTCGGTATACCCGGGGTGGCATCGGTGCTGAAGCTCGCGCAGATCGCAGCCCGGATCGGGATCGGCGATTCCATCCGCTTCGTCACGAAGCAGCACGGCCTGCTGGGCAAGCTCGTCCGTCCTGGCGGCTATGCACCGGACGAGCTGCTGGAGGGGTTGGTGCCGGTGCTGGCGGAGATCGAGGATCTCCACATCTACACCTTCAACCAGGTCGCCTCCACCGAGGAATGGCGGCGGGACTTCCTGCGTTCGCTCGCTGCTTAGGCGATGCGGGTGATCAGGAAGACCAGCAGGACGACCAGGATGGCGATGACGAGGACACGTTCGAGGCTCATGGCGGCCGACCTACCCACCGCCTGACTGCGGTAAACGCTCAGGCCGGGGCGGGCAGCAGCCGCAGCTCGAACACCGTGAGGCCGTCCCGGCGCCGGTAGACGAGGTCGCCGCCCATCAGCCGCGCCAGGCGGCGGGACACGGCCAGGCCGAGCCCCACCGAGGCCGGCTGGGTGCCGGGATCGTGGGCCGACTCGTAGGGCTCGAAGATCAGCTCGGCGGCACTCGGGGACACGCCGTCGCCGTCGTCGACCACCGCCACGATCACGTCGGCCCCGTCGCTGCCCACTTCGATCCACACCCGCTCGCCGCCGTAGCGGTGGGCGTTGGTCACGAGGTTGCGGAGGATCTGGCGGAAGCGGAGCGAGTCGGCCATCGCCCGGGCGGGCGGGCCGGCCCGACGCACCTCGATGTTGGCGCCGCCGATCCCCTCGAGGCTCGACGTGATCTCGTCGCAGATCGCGGTGGGCGCCGGGTACACCCGCACGTTGTCGGCGTCGGCCCGCGCCGCCACCAGCAGGTCCTCGATCAGGTCCGACAGCTCCGAGCTCTGGCTGGCGATGACGCCGATGAACTCGTCGAGCTCCACGGAGGTGAGGTCCCTCCGGTTGTTGCGCAGCTCGTGGGACAGCCCGAAGATCGCGGTGAGCGGGGTGCGCAGCTCGTGGCTGACCGTGGCGACGAAGCGGTCCTTGGAAGCGACCAGCGCCTCGAGCTGGTCCTTGAGCTCGGTGAGCTGGGCGAGCGAGTCCTCCAGCCGGCCGTTCTCCAGCGAGACCGCGACCTGGCTCGCCAGCGCCTCCAGGAGCCGCAGGTCCTCCGGCCCGAGCGAGGAGATGTCGCCGAGGCGGTTGCCGACGACGAACGCGCCGATCGGGCCGGACGCGCCCACCAGCGGCACCGCCGCGGCTTCCCGCAGCGGGTGCTCGCCGGCTGCTGGCCGCGGCAGGTGAAGGTCCGCGAAGCTGGCGATCAGCACCGACTGCCCGGCGAGCAGCGACGGCCACATGCCGCCGGTGAGGTCGAGGTCGCAGGGCCGCATGACCGCCCGCCGGTCGCCCGGACCCATCGCGGTGAGGTACGACTTCTCCTTGCCCGGGTCGGGGTACAGGTAGATCTCGGCCAGCTCGGTGTCGAACATCGCCACCGCCTGCTCGGTGGAGGCCACCAGCGCGTTCTCGATCTGCGGCGAGCGGTGGAGGGCCCGGGTCGCCTCGTACAGGGACTGGAGGCGGCCGCCCTCCTGGCGCTGCGCGATGTAGGCCCGGTAGGCGACGAAGAGCACCACCGGCGGCGCGGCCGCCAGCCACGCCGACCCGGGGGCCAACGCGAGGATCGTCACCGCCACCAGGCCCAGCACCACGTTCATCGCGGCGGCGAGCCCGCTGAGGAGCAGCACGTCGAGCATCTGCGAGGTGTCGAGCCGCCCGCCCGACAGGCGGATGGCGGCGTTGATGAGCAGGTCGGCGGCCAGCAGCGCGACGAGCCCGGCCAGCAGCGCCCCGATCCAGCCCGCCGGCCCCAGCGGGTCGCCGTGGGTCACCACGAGCCGGAAGACAAGCGCGGCTGCGCCGGTCTGGATCGCGAACTGGGTGAGGTTGAACGCCACCTTCACCCGCGGCAGCCGGCGGTGCACGACCAGCACGAAGAACGTGCCGGTCGCCTGGGCGAGGACCAGCAGGATCGGCTCCATGAAGAACAGCCCGGCGACGAGGGGCACCTCGGACATCGAGAACGAGTGGGCGTCCTCGCGGAACTGGTAGTGGACCACGGCGAGCTCGGCGAGCAGGAACATCACCGCCAGCACCGGCCACGGCAGCGTGAATGGCGGGTCCGGGCCGGGGATTCGGTCGGCGAGCGCGGCGACACCGGCTGCCGCGGGGAGGGCCGCCCCGATCAGCAGCCAGACCCGCTGGGTCCCGGAGAGACCGGCCAGGCGGGCGCGCAAGCGGGACGCCCACCGACCGGTGTGGCTCGCTGCGGTGTTCATGGTTGGTGCCTCACGCGCCGGAGGTGGCGCACCAGGTTGGTGCGCCACCCCTATCAACGGTTGCCGTCGGCCGGACCTTTAGCCTCAGCGGACGCTCAGCCAGACGCCCGTGCTCCACGATGCGCCCGACCACGACCTGCCGCTCCACGAGCCGCCGTTCCACGAGGCGCCGTTCCACGACCTGCCGCTCCAGGACGCGCTGTTCCACGAGGCTCCGGACCAGGAGGCGCCGCTCCAGGAGGCTCCCGACCAGGATGCCCCGTTCCACGAGGCCCCGGTCCAGATCGAGCCGTTCCACGAGCCGCCGTTCCAGCTCGCCCCGTTGAGGCTGAGGTGCGTCCAGGCCGCCGCGTCCCACGCCTGGCCGAAGATGTCCTGCTCGCCGGCGAGCACGACGTCGCCGTCGACCACGTGGGCGGAGCCGCGGGCCGCGTCGAGCGAGCCGAGCCCGCTCGACGGCAGGTGGGTCTGGGTCAGCAGCGGCATGGGAGCCGTCATGGCGGCCGCCACGTCGACGAGTCCGGCACCCTGGCAGCGCACGGATGCACCCGGGATGGGGGCGGCGGACTGCATGAGCAGCGCCTTCACCTGGTCGGGTGTGGCGTGCGGGCGCTGGTCGAGGACGAGCGCGGCGGCGCCGGACATGATCGCCGCCGCCTGGCTGGTCCCGCTGCCCTTCATGAACCGATCGTCGACGATCGCGTCCGGATGCTGCTGCCATGCGGCCGAGCCGGGGGCGCCCAGGCTGACGATCGACTTGCCCGGCGCGACGATGTCGACCGACCGGGACGCCGTGCCGCAGTTGGAGAACTTCGAGATCGAATCGTCGTCGGTGCCGTTGGTGCCCTGCGCATCCGCGGCGCCGACCGCTATCACGAACGGGTCGTGGGCCGGGTTCCGCAGCGGGTAGCCGTTGCCGTCGTTCCCGGCCGCGACGACCACCACGATGCCGTGGCGCCATGCGACCTCGACCGCGTAGCTCAACGGGTCGATGCGGTAGTCCTGGGCGCTGTCGGTGCCGAAGGACAGATTGAGCACCCGGATGTTGAGCCCATCCGCATTGCGGTGCTGGACGACCCAGTCGATCGCGGCGATGACCTGGGAGACGTCGGTGGCACCGTTGGCGTCGGCGACCTTGAGGCTGACGATGCGGGCTCCGGGGGCGACGCCCATGAAGTGCCGCTCGGAGCGCGGCTGGGTGACCGACGTCACCGCGTCATCCCGACCGGCGATGATGCCGGCCATGTGGGTGCCGTGGCCGAACGTGTCGAGATGCCGCAGCGCGTCGCTCTGGGACTCGAACGAGAGATCGGGGCCGTTGAGGAGCCTGCCCGGGGCGCGGAGGCCGTTCACCGGGACGACCCCCGAGTCGATGAGCGCCACGTCGATGCCGGAGCCGTCGAACCCGGACCGCCAGACCTCGACGGCCTTGGTGACCGTACCGCGGATCTTGGACATCTCGCCGGTGCGGTCCTTGCGCGACTCCTTGCCGTCCCAGCCGAGCAGCTGGAGGGGGGCGTTGGGCGCCACCGCCACCACGGCCGGGTCGGCGCGGAGGTCGTCGGCCGCGCCGGCGGGGAGGCCGGCGGTGACGACGGCGACCGTGGGCAGCGCTGCCAGCACCTCGCCGCCCGCTTCGACGACCGCCGCCTGCGCGGCGTCCATGTCGGCGGCCTGGAGCACGTACTCGCCGGCCGGGGACGGCTCGGCGACGGCGGGGTCGGTGGCCGGGGCCGCCTGGGCCGCCGGCATCACCGTGAGCAGCAGGAGGAGCGCGGCGACGGTGGCGACGGCCCCCTGCATCCACGACAGCCCGCGCCGCTCGACGGCGAACGAGCTGGTGCCCTGCATCCACGAAAGGCCTGCGCGTATCGGCGGGGGCCCGGAAATCGTCGCCCGCAAGCGGGCCGGCCATCGATGCATGAGATGCCTCCAGGGGCAAGACGGATGTCGACATGTCATGCATCGTCCGCGAGGGGGGTGGAACTTGGGGGGCATATCCCGGACGCGCACTCGGGCTAGCGCGAACGGGTCATGCCGGCGAGGCGCCGAATGACTAGTGCGCGGTCGGCTCCGGCTGGCAGCGCGGGCACCAGTAGGTGATGCGGGGGAAGGCGCCGACCTCGGCTTCCTGGATCTCGGCCCGGCAGCGGCGGCACGCCTGACGGCTGCGGCCGTACACCCACGTGCCCCGGCCCCGGCCTCGGTCGCCGGTGGTGTTGCGGGGGCCGGGCTGGCGGTTGGCCAGCAGGAGCCGGCGGGATCGCTTGGCCAGCGCGACCACCTGGTCGTCCGTCAGGCCGGCCGGGTCGGCTGCGGGGTGGATCCCCTCCAGGAACAGCGCTTCGGACTTCAGGACGTTGCCGACGCCCGCCATCACCCGCTGGTCGAGCGCCAGGTCGGCTGCCGTCAGCGGCGCCCGCTCCCGGGCAGCGCGCACGATCTCGCTCCAGTCGGGCTCCTCGGCGGCGATGAGGTCGGGCCCGAGGTGGCCGACGCGCTGCTCGGCCAGGTGGCGGGGGAGGACGTCGACGCTGGGCGCCGAGTAGCACACGGCGACGTGCGCCGGGGTGCGGATGACGACCCGGGCCATGCCGGGGCTCTTCGACCACCGCTGCCCCGGCCGGTACAGCCGCCACACGCCCGGCATGCCGAGGTGGGTGCGCACCGACCAGTCGTTGTCGAAGTGGACGAACAGGTGCTTGCCCACCGACTCCACCCCGGTGACGGTGCGTCCCGCCAGCCGCTTCCCGTCGCGGATCACGGCGCGATGCGAGCCCTCGACCCGCTCCACCCGCTCGCCCACCAGCGCCTGCAGTCGCTCGGCCGCCTGGTAGATCGTGTCGCCCTCAGGCACTCTTGCCTCGCAGCACCAGCCCCTTGTACGACGTGACGAAGCCCTGCTCTCGGAGCACGTCACCCAGCGGCGTCTCGCCCACCGGCCGCCCGTCGACCGTCTCGACCTCGGCCCGCCGGAACCTGCGCCGCACCAGATCGGCCAGCGCCGGTGCCACCGCCGCCAGCTCGTCGGGATCGGCGGTGAACGTGACCAGCCGCCGCCCGCCCCGTTCCACGAACAGTGCGAGGGCGCCGTCCCGCAGGATGACGTAGGCGCCGGCCGAGCGGCTCGCCCGCCCGCCGGCCTCCTCCGGCCACGGCAATGCCGCCCCGTACGGGTTGGCCGGGTCGGCGGCGGCCAACACCCGCACCGGCCGGGTCCCGTCCGGCGCCGCCCGCACCACGTCGACGGCCCCCGGCAGCGCGAACTGGGCGCCGCCGAGCCCCTCCACGAAGTAGCCGCGCCGGGTGCGCCCGGCGTCCTCCATCGCCGCCAGCACCGGGTACACGCCGGCGAAGCCGCCAGGGACGCCCTCGGCGAGCGCCGCGTCGCGGGTGACCACCCCGTGCCGCTCGAGGAGCTGCTCGGCCCACGCCGTCGCCCGCTGCTCCGCCCGCGGCGCCGCCCCGAGCAGATCGGTCACCTGGTACCAGCGGCCGGTGGCCGACGGCGGCGTCGACGCCGAGATGTGCGGCTTGCCGCCCGAGCGCCGGCGAGCCTTGCCCCACAGGAACGCGCGCAGTGGCGCGAGGGTGTCGTTGGTGACCTCCCCCGCCCACACCAGGTCCCAGAGCCCGGCGAGGACGTGCTCGGGGTCGCCGCCGCCCACCGCCTCGTACAGGTCGCGGAAGAACGACGCACCCCGGTCGTGGAGGTGGCCACGGATCGCCTCATGCAGCTCGCCGGAGGGCGGCTCGTCGACCGGCGGCAGGTGCAGCAGCGGCACCTGGTCCCGGAGGTAGAGCGCCACCTTGCCGTCGCGGTTCCCCAGCGGGCCCCTCCCGACCCAGACCACCTCTCCGGACGCCGCGAGCTCGTCGAGGAGCGCCGGCGTGTAGTCGAGCCGCCCCGGCAGCACGTCGCTCTCGAGGATCGAGGCCGGGATCGCCGCGCCCTGCAGCGTGCGTACCACCTCCACGAGCCGCCCGATGCGGCCCGGCCCGCCGCCGAGCCCTTGCCACTGCGGAAGGAACCGGCCGAGGGCCGCTGCCTCAACCGGCTCGATCTCCTTGCGGAGGACGGCCAGCGACCGCCGCCGGAGCCGGCGCAGCACCTCCACGTCCACCCACTCGTGGCCCTCGCCCTGGGGGCGGAACGCACCCCGCGCCACGCGGCCTTCGCTCTCCAGCCGGGCCAGCGTCCCCTCGACCACGGCCGGCGGCAGCCCGAGCCGCTGCGCCGTCTGGGCCGGGGTGAACGGCCCGTGGGTGCGGGCGTACCTGCCGATCACGTCGCCGAGCGGATCCGGCACCGGTTCGAGGAACGTGTCGGCGACACCGGGCGGCGGGGCGGCGCCGAGCGCGTCCCGCAGCCGGGCCACGTCTTCGATCGCGGCCCAGGCCAGCGTGCCCGCCACCCGCATCTGCACCACCCGCCGGGCGGCGTCGAGGTCGGCGAGCCATGTGGCGGCGTTGCCTGGCTCCTCGATGCGGTCGGCGACCTCGCCGGTGCTCAGCGGTCCGAGGTCGCGCAGCAGGTCGTGCACGCCGTCGGCCGAGCGGGCCTTGCGCTCCGGCACCAGCCGCTGCAGCTCCAGCTCCACCGACTCGACGACCTCGGGGTCGAGCAGGTCGCGCAGCTCCGGCTCGCCGAGCAGCTCACGGAGCAGGTTCCGGTCGAGCGTCAGCGCCGCCACCCGCTTCTCGGCCACCGGTGCGTCGTACTCGTACATGAACGACGCCACGAAGTCGAACAGCAGCGACGACGCGAACGGGCTGGGGGAGTTGAGCGTCACGTCGGTGACCCGCACCTTGCGGCTCCGCACGTCGCCGAGCACCTCCCGCAGGGCCGGCAGGTCGAAGTACTCCTGGAGCACCTCGCGGTAGGCCTCCAGCATGATCGGGAACGACCCGTACTTCTTCGACACCTCGAGCAGGTCGGCCGATCGCCGGCGCTGCAGCCACAGCGGCGTGCGCTTGCCGGGCCGGCGCCGGGGCAGCAGCAGCGCTCGGGCGGCGCTCTCCCGGAACCGCGCCGCGAACAGCGCGCTCTCGCCGACCTCGTCGACGACCACCTCCTCGACCTCCTCCGGCTCCAGCAGCAGGTCGGCCGCGGGCGGCGCCTCGTCGGCGTCGGGGAAGCGGAACACGATGCCGTCGTCCGACCAGATCGCGTCGGCCTCGATGCCGTGCTGGGCCCGGATGCGCCGCTTGGCCGCCAGCGCCCACGGCGCGTGGACCCGGCTGCCGAACGGCGACAGCACCACCATCCGCCAGTCGCCGATCTCGTCCCGGAACCGCTCGACGACGATCGTCCGGTCGGTGGGCAGGGCGCCGGTCGCCTCCTTCTCGTCCGCGATGTAGCGGGCGAGGTTGCGGGCGGCCCACGGGTCGAGCCGGTACTGGCCTTCGAGCAGCTCGGCTGCCGCGGGCGCATCGAGCTTGCCGACCTCCCGTACGAACGCCCCGAGCGCCCGACCCAGCTCCAGCGGCCGGCCCATCGAGTCGCCGTGCCAGAACGGCATCCGGGCGTGCGCGCCCGGCTGGGCCGGGATCACCTCCACCCGGTCGGCCGTGATCTCGAGGATCTGCCATGCCGACGACCCGAGCACGAACGTGTCGCCGGGCCGGCTCTCGTACACCATCTCCTCGTCGAGCTCGCCCACCCGGCCGCCCTCGGCCAGCACCACCGTGTAGAGGCCGCGGTCGGGGATCGTGCCCGGGTTGGTGACGGCCAGCATCCGGGCGTTGCCGCGGGCGGAGAGCGTGCCCTCGACCCTGTCCCAGGTGATCCTGGGCCGCAGCTCGGCGAACTCGTCGGAGGGGTAGCGGCCGGACAGCATGTCGAGCACGGCCTCGAACGACGCCCGGCCGAGCTGGGCGTACGGGTAGGCGCGGCGGACCAGCCCGTACAGGTCGTCGGCGTGCCGGGTGTCCATCGCGACGGTCGCCACCACCTGCTGCGCCAGCACGTCGAGCGGGTTGCGCGGCACCTGGGTCGACTCGATCGACCCGCCGTACATCCGCTCGACCACCACCGCCGCCTCCAACAGGTCGCCGCGGTGTTTGGGGAACACCTTGGCGCGGCTCGCCGCGCCCACCTGGTGGCCGGCCCGGCCCACCCGCTGCAAGCCGCGGGCCACCGACGTCGGCGACTCCACGAGGATGACGAGGTCGACCGCCGCCATGTCGATGCCCAGCTCGAGTGACGACGTCGCCACCACGCACGGCAGCTCGCCTCGTTTCAGCCGGCCCTCGATCTCGAGCCGCTGCTCCCGCGACACCGAGCCGTGGTGGGCCTGGGCCACCTCCTCCTCGGCGAGGCCGTTGAGCTCGGCGGCGATGCGCTCGGCGAGGCTGCGGCTGTTGGCGAACACGATGGTGGAGTCGTGGCGGCGCACCAGGTCGAGCAGCTCCGGGTAGACCGCCGGCCAGATCGACCGCCGGGCGGGCTGGTCGCTGCCCTGCCGGGCGGAGATCGTCTCGTCGGGCCGGGTCATGTCCTCCACGGGCACGACGATCTCGACGTCGAGCTCCTTGTGGCGGGGCGCGTCGACGATGCGCACCGGGCGGGGCTCCCACGTGTCGCCGCGCAGCTCCCCGCCGCCGAGGAACCGGGC
>JBFKDA010000106.1:0-8962 GCA_041619955.1 Acidimicrobiia bacterium
AGTCCCTGCTACCTCCCGGGGACCTGCGAGCAGTCCCTGCTACCTCCCGGGGACCTGCGAGCAGTCCCTGCTACCTCCCGGGGACCTGCGAGCAGTCCCCTTTTCTAGCTCCCCGGCTTGAACACCATCGTCCACAGCACGAACACCAGGACCGCGGCCTCACCGAGGGCCACCGAGTAGATCCGCTGCGTGATCGCGTCGCGGGCGGCAGGGTCGGCGATGGCCTTGCGGGTCTGCGGCGCAAAATAGAACATGCCGAGCAGCGCCGAGGCGATCACCACGAGCATCGCGAAGCTCACCCACCAGTCGTCGAAGCCGAACACGCTGGAGTCGATCACTAGCCACAGCCCGAACACGAACACCAGCACCCCGCTGATGTTGAAGACGAACTTGCCCGCGAACTCCACGAGGTGCAGGAACCGCAACCGGTCGTCGGGGTCGGCGCTCTGGCGGGCCCGCATCGCCTGCAGCAGCAGGAAGATCGACCCCCCGAGCCACACGATCGCGAACAGGATGTGGAAGAACAACAGCCAGTCTCTCACGGGCCCTCCTCCCCGGGGTTTGGAGCGCTCCGACGCTAGTCGGCCGGCGACGCGCCGCACGGGTGTGCCCTACGGCGTGAACGAGACCTCGGCGGCGTCCGGCGACGAGGCCGCCGCCCAGCTCTGGCCGGATTGCCAGATGGCCACCCCGTCCGGCTCGACGGTGACGATGTGGGCGGTGCCGGTGTCAGGCCGGACGTGGAACCGCTGCGGGACGCCGTAGTCCCACATGCCGTACGGGTCGGGGACGGCACGGTTGGCCAGCAGCTCCCCGCGTGGCGACACGACCACGTGAGCGGCGCGGGTCACGAACCGCTCGTCGGGCTCGTCTTCGGATTCGGGTGCCACCACGACGTTGCCGATCAGCAGCAGGTGGATGTTGCCGGCCCGGTCCGTGTCGAACTCGGTCGACACGAACACGGGCTGGCCGGTCTCGGCCATCACGTCGAGGGTGAGCCGGACCCGGGATTCCGGGAGCGTGACGACGATCTGGTCCTCGCCGGCGAAGTCGATGCCGTACTGGGTGCCCGCCCGGCTGGTGAACCACCGGACCTCGCGGTTGGTGGGGCGGCGGTCGTCGGCCACCGTCATCGCCCCAGTGCGGTCGCCGAACAGCGACCAGCCGTAGGCGGTGCTCCCGTCGTTGGCGGCGAAGACGATGCTCTGCTCGGCCCTGATGTTGGTGGCACGGTCGTCGGCCGCCACCACCCAGCGGCCGTCGGCCGTGAGGCCGAGGGCGCGGCCGTCGTCGAACACCTCCAGCGCCTCCAGCGGCTCCGTGGCCTCGAGGGAGATCGCGTCCAGGTAGGTGCCGTCGGCGGCGTAGCGGGCGATGCGGTGCTTGAACTGGTCGGCCACCCACCACCGGCCTTGTGCGTCGACGGTGGCGAGGGTCGGGCCGTGCTCCGCCTTGCGCTCTTCGGTGGCCAGGAGCGAGGACATCATCCCGTTGCCGAGCGCCTCGGGCTCCTCGCCGTAGGGCAGAACGAGCGCCTGGCTCCACCCGGCGGCGGTCCCGGACACCGGCGAGATCATCACCGTGGCGGCCGGCGTGCGCCAGGCGGTGTCGGCCGCCGGAGCGGCGGACGGAGTGGCGGCAGGGGGAGCGGCAACGGGGACGGCGGTGGGCGGCTCGGCGCCGATCGGCGGCCGCTCGGCCGAGGGCAGGCTGGCGGGCAGGCCGCACCCGGCGAACAGCACCGCCGACGCGACGAGCGGCGCGACGAGCGCGCCGCCGAACAGGCGGCGGATCGTCGACGCGATCTCGTGCGTCCTGGCCATCTCACTCCCTCTTACCCGCTATGACGTCCGGGTTCCCTCAGACGTTCCAACGTACGAGACGTACCCGAAGTTCACAGAAGTAATCGCGCGCGCTGGATTTCGCGGGGTCCGGGGCTCAGCCCTGGCGGGGTCGGGCACAGGCCGATGCCCGTACCTCGCTGCTGCCCACCCCAGCCGCGCGTAGCAATCCGGGGGAGAACGGCTGGGTCACCGTCACGCAGACTTCGAGCGCCGACGCGTGGGCCGACGCGGTGCGGCCGGGGTTGGAGCGAGCGGCGTATGCCGCGCTCTCCGCGGTCGCTTGGGCGCGCAGCGGGTCGAGCGCCAGGTCGCCGCGGTACGCCCCCCGCTCGTCGAGCATCGCCGCGCCCGCGTGGACGCCCGATTCCGCCGCGTAGAGCGCACTGCGGTGGGCGGCCGCCCACCGACCTAGGTCGACGGCCAGCGCCATGGCAACGATCGCCCCGAAGACCACCACGAGGATGGCCGGCAGCACCGTGCCGCGGTCACCCATCACGGCTCTGGTAGGGGCTGCGGTGCGCGACGGCAGCGCGCACGACCCTGCCGGTCAGCGGGGCGCCGGGAGGGCCGACGAGAGCGACTCGCGCCCGCACCTCCACCCGCACCCACGCCCCGGCGTCGGTCACTTCGAAACTCGCTCCCGGCGCCAGGTCCTGGATGAGCCGGTTGGCGGCAGGCGCGGCGCCATAGCGGGCGAGGTGCGCCGCGCCTGCCTCGGCGGCCTCGGCGGCGGCCTCTCCGGCGACCTGCAGCCGGCCGGCTGTGACGATCGTCTGCGCGACCAGGCCGGCCGCCAGCATCCCGATCACGATGACCTCGAACAGGGCGGCGCCCTTGTCGCCGCGTCGGAGGCGGGTCACGGCGGTTCCAGCACGGGCACCCTCGCCGCGACCCGGAACGTGAGCGTCGCCCAGCCCGGCCCCGGCGGCTCCCACGAGATCTCGGCCTGCGCATACGCGGTCCCGCCCGCCACCTCCACCGACTCGCTCGCCCTCCGCATCCCGGGGAGCGACGCCGCCAGCGCGTTCGCGAGCTGCGCCTCGACCCGGGCCACGTCGGCGCCGGGGCGGGCGGCACGGCGGGCCGCGGCGCCGACCGCTCCCTCGGCGGCGTTGCGCGCCGCGACGGCGAAGGCGACCTGCACGAGCAGCGTGAGCAGCAGGAACGCCACGGCCATGGCGACGACGCCCTCGACGATCGCGCTGCCGCGCTCTAGAAGAGGCCGGTGAGTTGTGCGGTGACCGTGTTCCACACGTTCTGGGCGGTCCACCGAACCCCCGGGAGGAGTACGGCGACCACGATGACTGCGATCGCCGCCATGCCGAGCCATTCCACCGTCGTGATCCCTTGGTCGTCCCATCTTCGCTGCATGTCGCCTGCCTTTCTTCAGGGGTTGCTGGGTGTCAGGGGTTGCCTGACAACTCGGTGAGACCGGTGAGGGTCGGGTACATGAGGAACAGCAACGCGACCGGGACCATCAGCGCCAGGATCGGCCCGTACATCGCCAGGGCGCGCCGGCCCCCTTCGGAGGTGAGGTCGCGGGCGAGCGCGGCGCGATAGTCGGCGGCCAGCTCGGCGAGACCGTCGGCGAGCCGGCCGCCGGTCTCGTGCGCGTTGCTGAGCAGGGTGTAGAGGCGTCCCGCATCCGGGTGGAGGGTGTCGCGGCCGGCGGCCACCAGCGCCTCGGCGAGCGAGCGGCCACGGCGGTAGCGGCGGAGCGCTACTCCGAGCTCGTCGACCGCCACCCCGCGCGCCTCGGTGATGACCATCTCGAGCGCGGTCGCCACCGACTCCCCGGCGACCACGTGGAGCGCGATCGTGTCGGCGATCACCGGCAGTTCCTGTCGGAGCCGAACCGCCCGTTGCTTGCGCCGCTGGGTGAGCCAGATGCTGAACGCCAGCAATCCCGACGAGCCCCCGACGACCGCGGTGGCGAGCGGGGCCGTTCCGGAGGCCACCACGAGGTCGCCCTGAGCAACCAGCAGACCGGCCAGGACGCCGCCCGCCACCGCCGCCGCTCGCCGGGCCCGCACCGTCGCAGCGGTCCACGGCAGGCCTGCCTGGCGGAACGCGACCGGAGGCTCGAGGCCGTCGTCGGTGGGTGCATCGACAGGTGCTGCGCCCCACGCGACGTACCGACCGACCCGGCTCGCCAGGGCCGAGCCGCGGCGCCCCGTGACCAGCAGGAACACGGAGACGCCGGCAAGCAGTGCAGGCACGACGGTCATCCGAACACCCTCGGGGGGCGCGACAGGCGGGCGACCCGGCGGGCGATCAGGTAGCCGCCGAGGGTGGCGACGAGGCCGGCGCCGATGATGCTCGCACCGGTCGACGTGCGGTACGCGATCGCTGCCTGTGGGTTGGTCGTGACGGTGAGCACCAGCAGTCCCCACGGAGCGACGAGCGCGACGGCGGCGGTCAGCCGTTGCTGGGTGAGGGCGGCGTCGTGGGCGCGCCGCAGCCGCAACTCGTCGGCGACGCTCGTGCCGAGCGCCGCCAGGACTGCCGCGACCTGGTGGCCGCCGGCGCGGTGGGCTTCGGCGAGCGTCGTGAGGATGCGGTCGGCGATGGGGTCGGCGAGCCGTGTCTGCAGGCGGCCGAGCGCGGCAGGAAAGGTGTCGCCGGACCGTGCGATCGCCCCGGCGACCTCGTCCCCCGCTTCTGCCAGTACCGGGCCTGACCGCCGTGCAGCCGCGACGAACGCCTCCGGCAGCGCCGCGCCACCTGCGAGGTGGCTTCGCACGATCGCCAGGAGGTCGGGCCATCGCCCGGCGAGGTCGGCGCGCTGGCGCGCCCGGCGGGCGGACGCGGCCGCCAGCGGGGCCGACGCGGCGAGGGCGCCGACTGCGCCGGCGATCGCCGGCGCCGCGGTGACGCCGAGCGCGAGGAACGCGGCGGCCGCTCCCGATGCGATGCTCATGACGAAGGCGCGAAGGTCGACTTCCGGCAGCCGCGGCGCGCTGATGCGCACCTGTGGGGCCGGGGCACCGGCGAGCAGCCACGCAGCGGCGACGGCGAGCAGGACGGCCAACCCTCTCATGCCGGCCACTCCATGCCGGCCGCGGCGTAGTGCTCATCGTCCTCCGGCCGGGCGCCGGTCCACGCCAGCTCGCCGTCCCAGCGGAACAGCGGCACGGTGGTGAAGACGTCGCCGTGCAACTGAGCCGGGACCGCGGCGATCTCCTCCACGCGCCGCAGCCGGCCGTCCCGGCGTAGGAACACCACGAGGTCGGTGACCGCGGCGACGGTGCGTCGTACGAACGGGATCGAGACGTTGTCGCCAGCCAGCACGCTGTACCCGACGATCTTCTCGAGCGCCTCCCGCGCCGAGTTGGCATGGACGGTGGCCATGCCGGAGCAGCCGGCGTTCAGCGCGAGCAGCATGTCCAGCGCTTCGGCCCCCCGCACCTCGCCGACGACGATCCGATCAGGGCGCTGGCGGAGTGCTTCGCGCACGAGGTCGCGCAAGGTGATGCTGCCGGTCCCGTCGAGCCCGAGCTCCCGGGTCTGCATCTGGGTGAGGTCGGGCAGGTCACACTCGATCTCGAAGACCTCCTCGCACGTCACGACCCGGCGGTCGGGTGGCACCTCGTTGAGGAGGCAGTTGACGAGGGTGGTCTTCCCGGCGCCCGGGGCGCCGGCCACCAGAATGCTCTTGTCGGCGCGCACCGCCGCCGCGAGGAGCCGGCCGGCCAGGGGGCTCAGCGTCCCGCGCCGCACGAGTGCGTCGAGGCGGGCCGCGGTCAGCACGAACTTGCGGATCTGGATGTTGAGCCGGTCCGGGTGCGTCACCGGTGGTCCCGTGATGTGCACGCGGCTGCCGTCGGCGAGCTGCGCGGAGACGATCGGGTGGGCGAGATCGAGCCGGCGGCCACTGCCTGCCAGGAGCTGGTCGGCGATCCGGCGCACGGTGCCGATGTCCGAAACGTCCGCGAGCAACTCCTTCGTGCCCTCCCGCACGACGAAGGTGCGATGGCCGCCGAGCACGATGATCTCCTCGACCTTGGGGTCTTCCAGCAGCGGAGCGAGGAAGCCGAAACGGGTGGCGCTCACGTCGGCACCCCGAGCCGTGCGAGCGCGCGAAGGAGCGGTCGGGCCGGGCGGCGAGCGGCGCCTGCCGCCTCCCGCACCCGCGGTGCGTCGGGGATGGCGGCCACCGGCTCGAGTCCGGTCCACTGGCGAGCGGCCGCGATGACTTCTGCCTTCTCGCGGCGCCGCACGCGGTTGAGGACCAGCGCCGGCGGCGGTCCCGCCCACTCCGCGGCCGCCCGCGCCGCGCGGACCAGGCCGACGGCGCTGGCGTCGCACACGAGAACCGCATGGTCGGCTCGCTTGAGCAGGCGGTCGTCCCCGCCCGCCGGGCCGAGGTCGATGACGACGACGTCGTAGTCGGCGGCCGCCGCCTCCACGACGTCCTCGGCGAGCGTCGTCCGGAGCTGCGACTCGCCAGGCCGATGCGAGCCGACGACCACTGCGAGATCGCCGACGCGGTGGATCGAGTCAGCAGCGAGTTGGCCGCTCGCCCGCACCCGGTCGGCGGCATCGGTCAGGTCGGGACGCGGCGGCCGGCCGAGCCGGACCGCCAGGGCCGGGGCAGCGACATCGAGGTCGACGAGCAACGTCGGGTGGCGGCGCGCCCAGAGGTATGCGAGCGCCAGCGCCACCTCGGTGCGGCCTGGCGCGCCGCGACCTCCGGTGACGGCGACCACCTTGCCCGCCTCGTCGCCGGCCGCCGACGGCACCCCGGGTTGGAGGAAGCGGATGAGCTGGAGGACCGCGTCGGGCGGCGCGTCGTCGGCGAGGATCTCGTGGGCGCCACCCGCCTCGAGGAGCGACCGGGCAGGCTCGTCGCCGGCTGGATGGACGCCGACGACGCGCAGGCCGGACCGCCGCCATGCGGCGACCTGAGCCGGGGTCACCCACGACGTCTCGGCTCCGGCCACGACGACGTCGATGTCGGCGCGCTGACGAGCGACGTCGTCGGGCTGGAAGGCGCGCAGCACCAGCCGGACCGCCGCCGATTCGCGGGCAGCGGCAACCAGTGCAGCCTCCCACGGTCGCGCCGAGAGCACCGTGGCCACTCGGGGTGTCACGGGCCCACCCGCACGAGGTCCAACTCGGCGTGATGGGACGCCGCGGCGAGCCGGCCGGCGAGGTCGCGATCGACTGCGAGCAGCAGTTCCACGGCTGGAGTGCCGCCGAGCGACTGCGCGTCGGTCGTAGCGTCGATGACGTAGACGCCGCCAGCGAGCAACTCGGTGGCGGGGGTGTCGGTGCCGACGCCGCCTGCGGTCGCGTAGATGTCGACGAGGTCCCCGGCGGCGAGCCCGCCGAGCACTGCCTGGGATGCCGGCACCGACAGTGCCATGGCGTCCGGCCGATCGACACGTTCGGGTGGGCGCAGCAACGAGGGCAGGAGCGGCTCGCCCGCGGCGAGCGGCGCGGCGAGCACCCAGCCGGCCAGCTCACCGATGCCGTCTCCGCCCACGAGTCCCCGATCGGACGCCACCTCCCTCACCCGGACGTCGTCGGCGCCGAGCGGCACGCCGGGTGCCAGGTCGGCGGCGGCGACGAGCACCGGAAGCGTCGGCGTCGGCCTGGTGAGCACGAGCACGGTGAGTGCAGCCGCGGCGGCGAGCACCACTCCGAGCACCATGCGGCGGTCCACTCGGAGCAGCGACAGTCGGCGCGCCCGATCCAACCCCACCACCGCCACTACCTCACCTCCAGCGACACCACCTGCGCGAGGCTGACGAATCGCTCGGTGCCGTCGGAACTGGCAAGTACGACGTGGTCGGCTCCGACGGCGGTGACCACGCCCCGGTAGACCTGGCCGTCGGTACCGGACAGCACCGCCGCCGCGCCGCGGTCCTCAGCTTCGAGCACCAGGTCGCGGAGCGTGCGGCGCCTCAGGGCCGCGGCCCGCGCCGCGTGCTGCTCGGCCTCGAGCGTCTCGTCGAGGCGGTCCCGCATCGCGCGGCCCAGGCGGGCCAGGTCGGGGTGCCCAAGTGGGTCGGCCAGGTGCACGCGCTCCTTCCAGCTCGTCGCCGCCAGGGGGAAGTGCACGGTCCACCGTGACTGGCGAAGGTCCTCGTCCCCGTGGGAACTTCGTCTGTCGGCGGTAACTAATAGCAAGACCGCCCAGGTCCTGACAAGGGAGTTGCTGGGAAATATTTCGCGTTGTGTGGATTCTTGGCCGCACCGAGCTCACCTGAACTGGAGCGTCGAGCGGCGGGCGGTTGCAGAGGGAATGGGTTCATAACGTCGGCCGGCAGGGTGTCTGCTCCGCCCCGGCTGCCAGGATGGTCGGCCATGCCACCCGCTTCCCGCGCCTTCCGGATCCGCCACTACGAGTGCGACGCCTACGGCCACCTCAACAACACCGCCTACCTGCGGTACCTCGAGGAGGTGGAGGTCGCCGCCGGCCGGGTGCCCACCGAGCTGCGCCGGGTGGATCTGCATTACGAGCGTCCGCTCGGGTTCGGCGACACGGTCGAGGTGACGGTGCAGCCGGCCGGACGCGGGGCGTTCGTCTACGGGTTCGAGCACCCCGACGGCCAGGCCGCCCTGGCATTCGGCGAGTGGGGGGACGCCGGCGTCCTCGGGTCGGTGCCCGACGCTCCGCCGCCTCCCGCCGCGCCGTTCCGGTACGAGCGGCGGGTGGGATGGCGGGACGTCGCCGCGTCCGGGCTCGTGAACCCCTCGACGTATGCGGCGCTCGTGGAGGACGCCGCCATGGAGCTGTGCGCCCACTTCGGCTGGCCGATGGAGCGGTGCACCGCCGCCGGGTTCGCGATCGTCGTCCGCCGCCACCGGATCGTCTACCACCGGCCGCTCCGGCTGGGGGAGGACTACGCGGTGACCACCTTCGCGTCCGACCGGTCGTACGCCAGCGCCACCCGGCACTACCTCGTGGAGGATGCCGCCGGCGGGCCGGTGGCCCGCTTCGCCAGCGAGTACGTGTGGGTCCACCCGGAGAAGCAGCGGCCGGTGCGGATCCCCGCCGACTTCCTCGCCGACTTCGCCGCGAACTTCAGCCCGTAGCGGGCGCGCCGGCGCCGGGCCGCGACCGCAGCGCCAGCAGGGGCACCGCCAGGGCGGCGGCCCCGATCCCGAGA
>JBFKDA010000107.1:0-8938 GCA_041619955.1 Acidimicrobiia bacterium
AGACAGCCGTGCCTCGGCGACGGTGACCCACGAGTGGAACGACGGCACCACCGCCAAGTTCCGTGAGTTCATCGTGGTCCTCCAGAACGACATCAACCTCCGGTACGGAGGCGGGTGTGTGGAGGATCCGCTGTCCGGTCCATCGCCGGGTGAGTTCGCCATCCCGGAGCTGATGGAGTGTGCGGTGCCCAATATCGCCGCTGAAGGTCCCGGCACGCCCGAGGATCCGCAGGACTCGGCGCAGAAGGCGATCAACTACGGGGCGGAGCCGATGTGGTTCCGGCTCGCGATCCCGCCCAACACCGGGTTCTCGGACCCGGCGTTGCGGGACAACCCGGACAACCACCTGCTGTACTCCAACAGCATGCCGGGGGTCGGTGAGGACCCGCAGACGGCGGTGTTCGTCGTGTCGGCGGAGCCGTTCAGCGACGTCGACGGCGACGGAGTAGACGATGCCCTGCAGTTCCGGATGCGGATGGCCATGCCCGGCGGAAACGCCCGCGGCATCGTGTGGACCATCAACGGCCACGCCTGGCAGCATGCGCCGTATGTCGACCAGAGCGCGGCGATCGGGGACGACTTCCGCACCCACGACGCACTCGACCTCTCCAGCGGAGCACACCACACACCAGGCACCCACAACATGCAGACGTGGTGGGTCGGCTCCCAGGAGGGTATCGGCGCCGGAAGCCACTTCGACTTCGTGCCGCGCAAGACCGGCGGCAAGTTCGCAGTCGAGGGCGACTACCTGTTCCGCGATGTCGGGTCGTTCGGCAACTACCAGGGCCTGTGGGGCATCCTGCGCTTCGAGGCCCCGGAGCCACCGGACCCCGGTGACGACAACCCGCCCGTCGCCGTCGACGACGCCTTCGACGTGAGGGCGTGGACGCGGCGCAACCCGCGGACGACGAATATCGCTGCGCCGGGCGTGCTCGGGAACGACTCCGATCCCGAAAACGACCCGATGACTGCGCTGCTCGTCTCGCAGGCGACACACGGCGACGTCACGCTGAACGCCGACGGGTCGTTCAGCTACACGACGACGACGCAGGGGTACTTGGGCCCGGACTCCTTCACCTACAAGGTGGTGGCCAACGGCTTGGAGTCGAACGTCGCGACCGTCACGCTGAACGTCCAGTGAGGGGATGGTCCAATGGTGGGGTCGACCCCCCTCCGGGGTCGACCCCACCGCCTGTCGTCTCACCGGTTCGACACGGGGCTGCGGCGGCTGCATCATGAGGGCGGCATGGTGAGTGCGCCCTCGTCCCCGCGCAGCTCAGCGCCGCGCCAGCCGCGGAATTCGTGGCTCGCGCTGTGCGCAATCCTCGCCATGCTGGCGGGTGCCTGCAGCTCGGCCCCGGACTCCGGCGAGGCCCACGACCACGAGGCCCACGACCATGGCGACGAGAGCGTCGCCCACGATCACCCCGTGGACGCCGGCGGAGACGGGTCGGCGGCCACCGACCACGGCGGCTCCGATGATGAGGCCGCCGCATTCGACCACCACGGCAATCCCATCCACGACGAGCTCTTCTACGGCGAGGTCACCCAGAACGGCGTCTCCGTCGAGTTCACCATGCAGAGCTTCCTCGGCATCGGGGGCCGCGGCGCCGACCTCGCCTCCGAGATCGTCGACGGCGCCAACTCCGCGGTGATCTTCAAGATCGCCGACGAGTCCGGCAACCCGATCGAGGCAGCGCGGCCGCTGGCCTGGCTCGACCCGGGCCCGGCGGCCAGCGAGGAGCAGTGCCAGGCGCAGATCGCCGGCTACATCTCCGGCGCGCTCACCGAGCGCCCCATGATCGACTTCAATGGCTTCTTCCTCCTCGCCCTCAACGAGGGGCCGACGATCTCGGTCATCGACCCCAACGTCGACGTCGCCGGTTTCACCCAGCTCTTCAGCGTGATGCTGCTCAGGGGCCCCGGCGAGGACTGGGTGAAGACGAGCGACGGCGAGCGCATGGTCGTCTCGGTTCCGAGCCACGGGGAGGTCGCCGTCGCCGACCTCGACGCCTTCACGGTGCTCGACCACGTGGACGCCGGGCCCAACCCGGTGCGGGTGGCGCTGGCGCCCGGCGGGCGCGACGTCTGGGTCGGCAACGACGCGGGGAACGGGCTCGGCGGGGTCACCGTCGTGGACCCGTACGGGCTGGCGTCGGTCGCCACCATCGCCACCGGCGACGGCCACCACGAGATCACGTTCTCGCCGGACGGGGCGTTTGCCTACGTCACCAACGGCGACGCCGAAACGCTGTCGGTGGTGGACACGGAGGAGCTCGATGTCGTGGCCGACATCGACGTGGGGGCGGCCGCGAGCGCGGCCGAGGTGTCCACCGCGAGCGGCGACGTGTACGTCGGCAGCGCGACTGGCGGCGAGATCGTCGTCGTCGACGGGTCGGCCCACCGGATCGTGGAGCGGATCCCCGTCAACTCCGGCATCGCGGCGCTCCGCTTCGCCCCCGACGGCAGGTGGGGCTTCGCGGCCAGCGCCGCCGGCGGCAACGTGTTCATCTTCGACGCCCTCGCCAACGCGATCCGCTACGTCGTCCCCGTCCACGGAGCCCCGGACCAGATCTCCTTCAGCGAGACCCACGCGTACATCCGCTCGGCCGAGGCACCGGCGATGACGAGCATCCCCCTCGCCGACCTCGGCGGCGCCGACGCCGTGCCGGCCGCCTCGCTACCCGTCGGCCAGGCGGCCCCGGCCGCTGTCGCCGCCACCGCGGCCGCCGACGCGTTGCTCGCAGCCCCGGGGACCGTGTTCGTCGCGAACCCGGCGGACGACCAGATCCACTACTACCCGGAGGGCGCCACCGCCGCGTCCGGCAGCTTCCAGGGCCACGGCCTCGTCCCCCGCGCCGTCGAGATCGTCGACCGCAGCATGAAGGAGACCGCACCCGGCGTCTTCACCGGCAAGCTACGGATCCCAGCCGCCGGCACCTTTCAAGTCGCTTTCCTCCTCGAGCAGCCCCGGGTCATCCACTGCTTCGAGTTCACGGCCAACCCCGACCCGTCGGCGTCCGTCACCGCTGAGGGTGAGGTCGACCTCGAGATTCTCGACGCCCCACTCGACGCCATCCGTGCAGGGAAGGCGCAGGTCGTGCGGGTGCTGCTCACCGATCCGGCCACCGGGCCGATCGATGGCGTCACCGACCTGCAGATGGTGGTCAGCGCGGCGGCCGGCAACTGGAGCGACCGCTACCAAGCCGTGGCCTCCGGCGACGGCACCTACGACGTCGAGCTCACCCTCCCCGACGCGGGCTTCTATCGCCTGTTCTTCGAAGTCCCGTCGCTGGGTGCCACCGTCGAGGACATGCCGACGGCAACGCTGGAAGCAGTGCCATGACGCTGCAGCCGCATCCCGACCGCCCCATCACGGCACGCCACTGACGCAATCCGCCCGATCCGGGGACTCCGCCCGGCCCCCACACCCACCACACGTCGCCTCTCGGCGAAGGAGTCGATACGAACGATGATCGCGCCAGCGCCTTTAGGGATTTCGCTCCACTCCGGCGCATCGGCCCGCCGTCCGGCGCGCTGACACCCGGTCGTCCCGATCCGGGCCAGGTGCGCGGCGAGCTCATCGACGAGGAACGCCGGCATCGTCACCGTCCGGCGCGCAGCCTTGGATTTCGGAGGGCCGACGTGCAGCTTGGTGACTCGCGCTCACAAACCGACGCCGGAGACGCTCTGTGCCTTCAGACGGCCCACGGCTTGTTGTAGACGAAGTCCCAGCCGGTCGTGCTGGGTGATGCGTCCGGCTTGCCGTCGGAGATCGTCCAGTACTTCAACGCGATCTTGTTGTAGAGGATCGCCAGCGACTCGCCGGGCCGATCGGCATCGCTTCCTGACAGGCTCCAGGACTGGATCACCGGCGCATCGAGCTGTATCTCGAGGAACACGGTGGGCTTGGTTTCACCCACGCCCCCGATCTCGATGAATCGGATGAGCGCGGTCTTGGCCGCGACGCCGCCGGCGATCGCCAGCTGCATCAGGTGGGTCGAAGCGCTATCCAGGCTCTTGGAGGCGTTGATCGCGGTTCGACGTGCCACGCCGAGGTTGATGTCCTGAGTGCCGGTCTTGGCGTCCGCCGATTCCTCCCGAGCGAACTCGTAGCCGACGGAGTCGATGGCAATCCAGCCTTCGTGGCCAGTCACCTGGACGTCGCCACTCACTCCGGGCAATTGCATGAGGATCACGGTGCCCCCCTTCCTTGACGAACGCGTGTTGTGTCGCAAGCTTAAGCGTCGGGAGGCGACGGTGCGTCGGACTCGTCCTCAGCCTTCGGCTGGTTCCACCTCGCCGCCGCCCAGGTCCTCCAGGGTGGCCAGCAATTCCTTCCAAAGAAACGGAGCTGCTGGCCTACCGCACCGCAGGCAGCGCACCGCGATGGATCTTGTCCCGTACGTCGCCGATCGTGCACTGCATCACCCCGGCCACCTCGGCCCCGGCCGGCCGGGTGACCGCCACCGGTGAGATGTGGACCACGCCCGCCCCTGTTCACCCTTCTGCGGCCTGGATCTGACACGATCCGACACAGGCCGGCGGAATACGACGGGAAATGACGAGAGCCAGTGAAGCCGAGATGCCCAATGCCAAGGCACGCGGCGCGCAGGCGACTCCACAGCGACAGCCCCTGTGCCACTCCGAGTCGGGTCGCCAAGGCTGGTCACCCGCCGCTAGGTTCGGCCGAGGAGGTCAGGGTCCATGGACGTCCTGCACATCGTCGTGATCGTCGCCGCCCTGCTCTGCGGGCTGGTCACGGGGCTGCTGTTCGGGTTCGCGGTCGTGGCCATGCCGGGCATCGGCACCCTTGGCGACCGGGAGTTCCTGCGGGGTTTCAAGGTGATGGACCGGGTCATCCAGGACCGCCACCCATTGTTCATGCTGGCGTGGATCGGCTCGGTGCTCGCAGCGGGTGCGACTGGCGTCCTAGGGCTCATGGAGCTCGACGGGACAGAGCAGGCGCTCGCCGTGGTCGCGGCCGCCGTGTACTTGCTCGGCGTGCAAGTGCCGACGGCGACGATCAACATCCCCTTGAACAACGCGGTGCAGGGCTTCGACCTCGACGGCATGGACGCGACTGCTCTGCAGGAGGCGCGGCTTGCCTTCGAGCCGCGCTGGAACCGGTGGAATGCCATCCGCACCGCGCTGGGGGCGGGCGCGACCACGCTGCTGCTCGTGTTGCTGCTGCGGCTCTCGGGCTGAGCGACCCCACCGGCCTGCCGATGAGTGCTATCGAGAAGGTCTCCTGCCTGGATGTCGTTGACGATCCGGAAGTTGAGCTCGGGATCGGCCTACCGAACGTCACGTAGGCGGCCGGGTCGGCGACCACCGCGCCCACCTCGACGCCGGGGCGGAACGGCCCGCCGACTGCGAAGTCCATGGCCGCCCGGGTCGCGGCCCGGGCGGCCAGTCTGTCGCGAAGCGCTCGTCGGCGAAGTCCTGGAAGTGGTCGATCTGCGCCTGGGTGAAGGTCAGCCCCTCGATTGCGGGCTCAACTTCATGGTCGGCGCCGTCAACGAGGGTTGGCGTCCCGGGCAGGGGCTTCATGATGCCGCGGTAGAGGTGGCGGCCCGCCTCGGCGCCCGTCACCGTCTGCGCGCCTGTGTCGATCGTCAGCTCTGACTCGAGCGCGCAACGCCACCGATCGGGCCGTACTCGCGTCGGCGTAGGCGGTCGGCGGTCAGACCCGCACGAGCAGCGACGCCGTGAACCCCGCGCCGACCGACGGTGAGGAGACTCTACGAACAGGCAGTGCGTAGCGTGAGACGCGGACCTCGGAATAGAGTCCGCCGCATGCTGCCCGGAGAACGCGACTACGTCGCCGGCGAGCACTCGTTCCTCGCAGCGGCCCGGCCACAGGACGTGCTCGGCGCCCCGCTGGCCCACGTGCTCGACCTGCTCGAGCGGCGGCACGGCGCCGCGATACGGGCGGCCATGTCCCCGGCCGCCGTCGACCTGGAGCGAACGCTGGCCGACCTGCCCGCCGAGGTCGCCTCACCGCACGCCGGGGAGCCCGACACCTCGTGGATGCGCCGCACGAACATGGTGGGCGTCAACGTGCGCACCGTCGGCGACTACGCCGGCGTCGCCAAGTACGCGGTCACGCTGCCGGCCGCACTCGACGCCGTCCATCTGCTGCCCATCTGGGAGCCCGGCGTGGTCGAGAGCCTGTACGGGATGGCCTCGTGGAACCTGAACCGCCAATTCTTCTCCGCGGAGTGGCAGCGTCTACAGCCCCACCTCGACACCACCGCCAAGCAGCTGCGCGCCCTCTCCAACGTCCTCCACGTCATGGGCAAGGCGGTGGGGATGGACGTGATCCCCCACACCGACCGGTTCTCCGAGATGGCGCTCGGCACGCCCGCCCTCTTCGAGTGGATGCGGGTGGCCGAGCGCCGCATCGTCGACCACTCCGGGTCGGTGGTGCGGGACGTCGAGCAGCAGGTGTTCGACTGGCTGCGCGCGAAGGGCAGCGCCGTGCCCGGCCACGAGGTCCCGGCAACCGCCGACGGGCTGTTCGCCCTGGACGAGGGCGACCGGCTGCGGGTGCTGTTCGGGAAGCCGGACGACGTGTGGGGTCGCATCGACCGGCGGGTCGACCTCATCGAGCGCCTCCACGGCGCCGGCCTGGCGACGGTGCCGGCGACCATGGGCGTGCCGTTTCGCGGTATCGAGATCGACCCCGACCCGGCGAACGACGTGGTCGACGGTCACGGGATGACATGGCCCGACTACGTGATCATCCGGCCCGGGCCCATGGCGCGGGTCTTCTCGCCGCTGGCCCGCTACCAGCTCTACGGCCGGCGGGACGACAACGCCGCCTGGGAGATCGACTTCTCCAACCCCCGCACCCACGTGTGGGAGTACGTGTGCCGCCACTACGCGGCGACGCGCCACGTCGGCAACTTCGACTTCATGCGCGGCGACATGTCGCACGTGCAGATGCGGACCGGCGGGGTGCCCGACGTAGTCGATGAGCACTACGACGTCCTCGCCGCCGTCAAGACCCACATCCAGGAAGTCGCCGGCGCGCCGTGGTTCGGGTACTTCGCCGAGTCTTTCCTCCCTCCCCGCGACGTGTTCCAGTACGGCGAGGAGCTCGACCACCTCGACGCCTCGCTCGCCGACGCCACCCTCGGCGACCTCCAGTCGACGGTGGTGGGCAGCCCCGAGTTCCTGCGGCGCTTCCGCCGCTACCTCGACGACCTCCACACCCGGCGGTGCGCCCCGGCGTTCACCACCGGCACCGCCGACAAGGACGATCCCCGCTTCGACGAGTACTTCGCGGTCGGCAACGAGGTTCGGCTGTTCACCGCGCTCTTGCTCCCCGACATGCCTTCGTACACGGCCCTCGGGTTCGAGATCCGCGACGTCCATGCGGAGCCCGTCGAGAACGAGCGGTACACGAAGCTGTTCGTGTTCAAGGAACCGGGGGAGTCCAACGTGTACCCCTCGAAGGCGCGCTTCGGCGACGAGTACCTCTGGGGCGAGAACGACGAGCTGTTCGCTACGGTGACCGCCGTCCGGCGGTACGCGGAGCGAGTGCTGCCGGCGATCGGCGGCACGACGACCCGGTGGCTGGTGCCGCCTGACGCCACCGGCCTGCGCGGTACCGCGGTCTGGACGCAGGCCGGCGAGGACCCCAGCCACGTCTTCGCCGCCAACTACGACCTGAGAGCCCGCTCCGGCTACTTCGGAATCCCCGGCCTGGCGGCCGACGTCGAGTTAAGGCTGGACTTCTCGACGCACGACGGCGTTGCCGACGTCGACCGCCGGCTCACCTCGAACGGGTTCTTCCACCGCATCGAGAACCTGGCGCCGGGGGAGGGGCGGGCGTACCGGGCGATCGCCGGGCCCGCCACGCATGGTTGATCCGGGAAGCCTCCGGTAGCCTGAGCGGCCGGAGGAGGGGGTTTCCATGACTGCGCAATCGTTCCCGAAGGTGATCGCGGCGATCGGCGGTCTCACGTTCGTGGCGTTCGGGGTATGGGCGCTGGTGGCGCCGTCCGGCTTCTTCGACGCGGTTGCGCTGTTCGAGCCGTACAACGCCCACTTCGTTCGCGACATCGGCGCCTTTCAGGTGGGCCTCGGCGCCACGCTGGTGCTGGCCGCCTTCCTGACCTCCGATGCGCTCGCCGCCGCGCTGCTCGGCGGCGGGGCCGGGGCGGTGCTGCACGTGGGGTCGCACCTCGTGAGCCTCGACGATGGGGGGACGCCGGAGGTCGACGTCCCGTTCCTGGGGGTCCTCGGATTGCTGCTGCTGACCGCCGGCATCGTGCGCTGGTCCGGCACGAAGGACCGGGCGTGACCGTGGCGCCACGCCCGGCGCGGGCCGCGGGGTTGACGGCCGTGCGGGCCGGCCAGCTCGTCCTGGCCGTCAAGAGCTGACAGTGATCGTCAGGGGGCGGCGACCCGCGAGCGGGCGGTGCGGTGTCGCCGATGCCGTCGCCGTTGTCGGTGAGCACGGCCCAGCCGGGCAGCGTCTCGGCGGTGAGGGCGATCGGGACGCCGCCGCCGTGGCGCGGTACACCGAGGCGTAGCAGCGCCGCTACCCGGGCTTCGACGAGACCGGGACGGCCCCGGCGCGCCGCTACACCCCGATCGGGATCGGCTCGGCCGTGATGTTGAACGGCGTGAGCGTCTCGCCACAGTGCGAGCAGGCCGGCACCGCCTCCACCACCTCGCCGCAGCCGTGGTGGGTCACCGTCACCGGGGGAGCGCCGTCGCCCTCCCAGCGGTCGCCCCAGTGCGCCATGGCGATCAGCACCGCGAACAGGTCGCGACCCTTCTCGGTGAGCCGGTACTCGTAGCGAGGCGGCCGGTCCTCGTACCGCTCGCGCCGCAGCACGCCCCGGTCCACCAGCTTCGCCAGCCGGTCGGCCAGCACGTTGCGGGCGATCCCCAGGTTGCGCTGGAAGTCGTCGAAGCGGCG
>JBFKDA010000108.1:0-8806 GCA_041619955.1 Acidimicrobiia bacterium
AGCTTCACCCGCCCGATCTGCAGCGAGCGCTCCAGCCGCAGCGCCACCAGCGACAGCAGCTCCCGGTCGATGCGGTCGATGTCGTCACGGAGCGCCGGCACGCCGAGCGCCTGCATCAGCGCCAGGAACCGCTCCAGGTCGAGCTGCTGGGGGCCGTCCGACAGCGCCTGCTCCGGCCGCGGGTGGATCTCGACCATCAGCCCGTCGGCGCCGGCCGCCCGGCCCGCCATCGCCATCGGGATGATCAGGTCGCGCTCGCCGGTCGCGTGGCTGGGGTCGATGATCACCGGCAGGTGGCTGAGCCGCTGCACCACCGGCACCGCAGAGATGTCGAGCGTGTTGCGGGTGCGGGTCTCGAACGTGCGGATGCCCCGCTCGCACAGCACCACTGCGGTGTTGCCGCCGTCGAGCACGTACTCGGCCGCCAGCAGCCACTCGTCGATCGTCGCCGACGGGCCCCGCTTGAGCATCACCGGCTTCTCGGCCCGCCCCACCGCCTTCAGCAGCGAGAAGTTCTGCATGTTGCGGGCGCCGATCTGCAGCATGTCGGCATGCTCGGCCACCAGCTCGACCTGCTCGGGCTCCATCACCTCGGTGACGGTGGGCAACCCGTACTCGTGGCCGGCATGCTCCAGCAGCCAGAGGCCCTCCTCGCCGAGCCCCTGGAACGAGTAGGGCGAGGTGCGGGGCTTGAACGCGCCGCCGCGCAGCATCGACGCGCCGCCCTGTTTGGCCATGGCGGCGGCCTCCATCATCTGCTGCTCGTCCTCGATCGAGCACGGGCCGGCGATCACCGGGTAGGACCCGTCGCCGAAGCGGACCGGGCCCACGTCGACGATCGTCGTCTCGATGTCCGGTTTGCGATGGCTCTTCAGGTTGGGGTCGGGGCTCATCGGGCTGGCTCCTCGCTCGGGGAGCTCCGGGAAATGCGAAACCCGGAGCCCCTGGCTCCGGGTCGTCGGGTGGTCGAACTGTGGCTTGGTGTCAGCGCGCTCCCTCGGCCCGGGCCGTGGGCCCGGTAAAGAGGAAGCCGAAATACGCGTGCGCTGCCATGTGTCCACGGACTCTATCGGCACCGCCGCCGCCAGGCAAAGCGATATCCGCGCTCAGAGGGCGGCGCCCTTGGCGAGGCCCTGCTCCGCCAGCATGGGGACGATCGGGCCGAGCCCGGCGAACCGCTCGTCGCGGGTCTGGCCGCGCACCCACCGCACGTAGATCTGCTGGATGATCACCGTCAGGCGGAACAGGGCGAGCGACTCGTAGAACTCCAGCGCGGCGAGGTCGTACCCGGTGCGCGCGGCGTAGCGGGCGGCGACCTCGTCGCGGCCGAGGTACGGCGCCAGCGTCACCGCCCCGTCGCCGAAGATCAGGTAGGTGGGGTCGTCGGGGTCCGCCCAGTAGGCGAGCGCGGTGCCGAGGTCCACCAACGGGTCGCCGGTGGTGGCCATGTCCCAGTCGAACACCGCGACCACGTTGCCGGCGAAGTCGACCATGGTGTTGTCGAGCTTGAAGTCGTTGTGGAGCAGCGTCGCCGCCTGCGGCGGCGGGACCGAGCCGGCCAGCCGCTCGGCCAGCACCTCCATCGCCGGCACCTCGTCGGTGCGGGCCAACTCCCACCGCTTCTTCCAGCCGGCGACCTGGCGGGCGACGAAGCCCTCGGGCTTGCCCAGGTCCGCGAGCCCCACCGCGGTCTCGTCCACCAGGTGCAGCTCGGCGAGGGCGTCGACGAGGTCCTCGGCGAGCCGCCGCTTGAGGTCGCGGTCCGGCGGGAAGCCCGGCGGCCACTCGTCCCTGATGACGACGCCGTGGCGGCGCTCCATCACGAAGAACTCCTTGCCCATCACCGCCGGGTCCTCGCAGAACGCGTACGCCCGCGGCGCGCGCGGGTAGGCCCGCCAGAGCCGCGACAGGACCGCGTACTCGCGGGCCATGTCGTGGCTGCCGGGCGCCACCGGGCCGTGTGGCGGGCGCCGTAGCACCAGCTCGAGGTCGCCCGCGCGAGCCAGGTAGGTCAGGTTGGCCTTGCCGCCGGGGAACTGGGCGAAGCGGATGGGCTGGTCGCCGACCTCGGGCACGTGCTCCCGCAGGTACGCCGCCACCCGCTGCTCGTCGAAGCGCTCGTCGGCGCGGATCGGCGCGGTGTCCGGCGGGTAGGGCATCCGGCGATTATGCCGTGGCCCGTCCCTCCGCTGCGGCCCCGGCCGCCACCAGCTCGGCGTCGCGCTCCGGCGTGACGACGTCGGTGCGGCGCCCGAACCACCAGAACAGCGCCACGCCGAGGAGGCCGGCCGCCAGCGCCCCCCACTGCGAGCCGGTGAAGGGCCCCATCACCGAGTCGGCCACCGTCCCGTCCTGGGCGGCGCCGAGCCGGGCGAAGTCGACGAGGAAGCGCTGGAACCCGTACCACGCGACGAAGGCGGCGAAGACCTGGCCGTAGTGGGCACCCCGCCAGTTGCGGTACAGCCACCACAGCACTCCGAACAGCATCGCCAGGCCCAGCAGGTCGTAGAGGGCGGTGTGGTGGTAGGTGCCGCAGATGCCGTCGACGGCCTGTGCCACCGTGCACTCCAGCGCGTCGTGCTGGGGGGCGACGTCGTGGCCCGGCTTGATCGTGAACCCGAGGAAGAACGAGGTCTGGCTGCCGAGGTGCTCGACGATCGCCAGGTCGCCGATCCGCCCGATCACGCCGCCCAGCGCCATGCCCACCCCGCCGGCGTCGAGGATCGCCAGCACCGGCAGCCGCAGCATCCGCATCCGGATCACGCCGCCGATGACGCCGCCGGCGTACCCGCCGAGGATCGAGTAGTCGCCGGCGAGCGCGACCATGTCGGAGAATCCGTAGCCGGGGTCGCCGATGTGGGCGGGGATCGTGAACGCCCGGGTGCCGATGATCGCGGCCACCAGGCCCCACGTCATCACCGAGATCACCTTCTCGCTGTCGATGCCCCGCCGTCGCGACCAGCGAACGATCAGAGTGGAGCCGGCCACGAACCCGACGCCTGCGAACAGGCCGTGCAGGGACAGCGCGATCGGCCCCAGCTCGAAGATCGGGATCGGGCGGTAGCTGAGCGCGGCGAACACGACATGCAGGTTACCGAGGGCCGGGCGTCACGAATCGCCGCGACGTAGGGTGGGGCCGAGCGATGGACCGGACGATCTTCGTCAGCTACGCCCGCGAGAACGCGGCGCACGCCAAGCGGGTGCAGCGGTACCTGCAGGGCCAGGGTTGGTCGGTGTGGGTCGACGAGGACGGCATACGCGGCGCCGCCCGGTGGGCCGGGGAGATCGAGCAGGCGATACGCGAGGCTGCGGCGGTCGTCGTGCTGCTGTCGCACCATGCGGCCGCGTCGGAGTGGGTCGACCGCGAGCTGGTCGCCGCCACCGAGCAGGGCGTGCCGATCGTCGTCGTCGAGCTGGAGCACACGCCGCTGGCGCCGGGGACCGAGTTCCTGCTTCGGGCTCGCCAGCGCGTCCGGCTGGAAGGCGCCGGGCTCTCCCGGCTCGACGACGCCGTCAACCGTGCCGTCGGGGAGCGGAGCCGTGCCCGACCCGGCCGGGCGCGCCTCTTCGTTGGCAGGGTCCTCACCGCGCTCGGTTGCCTCGGGATCGTGGCGGGCTTGGCGCTGTTCGGCTTCGGCTTCGTGAGCGTCGTCGGGATCGTCTGGGGGGGGGCGAGACGGCCGATGCCGGCGCCGATATCCCGGTCGGCCTGGCGGCATTCGGCATCTTCGCCGTCTCGGTGTTCGTGTATTCGCGGGGGCGGAGCATGCGTCGCGCTGCACGGCTGAAGGCGATGCGCCGGGGGACGTCGACGCCGTAGACTCGGCGCCCGTGCGTTCCACATTCCGCGCCCCACCGCTGCGGTACACCGCGCTCGAGCCCCGGGCGATCCTGGAGCTGGGCGCGTTCGTGGCCGCCCGGCCGTGGCTCGCCCGAGCGCCTCGCGGCGACGGCCGCCCGGTGTTCGTCCTGCCGGGGTTCATGGCGGGCGACGGCAGCACGCTGGCGATGCGGCGATACCTCGCCCGGCTGGGCCACGACACGTACGGATGGGAGCAGGGGCGCAACTGGGGCCCCTCCCCCGCCACCCGGGCCGCGTTGCGGCGGCGGCTGCTGGAGATCCACCGGGCGACCGGCGAGCCCGTCGCCATCGTCGGGTGGAGCCTGGGCGGCATCTACGCCCGCCACCTCGCCCACGTGTTCGCGGATCAGGTCCGCCAGGTGGTGACGCTGGCGAGCCCGTTCCGCATGTCGAACGGCGACCGGAGCCGGGTGAGCGCCGCCTACCAGGCTGCGGCGGGCCGGCACCACGCCGACTTCACGCCGCTCGGTGGCGACTTCCAGCTCGCGGTGCCGGCCACGTCGATCTACTCGCGCACCGACGGCGTCGTCGACTGGCGCGCCTGCCTCGACATCCCGGGCCCCACCGCCGAGAACGTCGAGGTCAACGCCAGCCACTTCGGCATGGGCCACCACCCGCAGGCGCTGCTCGTGATCGCCGACCGGCTGGCACAGCCGCCGGGCGAGTGGGCGCCGTTCCGCGCCGGGACGGGCAACGGCGTCACCTAAGCCTCGGCCGCCGCCTCGGCGAGGAGGTCGAACTCCTCTCGCAGCATCTCCCACAGGTCCCAGAGGTCCGGGACCAGCTCACGGCAGGACACGAGCCCGAAGTCGAGCGAGCCCATGTAGCTCTGCAAGGTGATGTTCAGGCCGATGCCGTCGACGATCGCCGACACCGGGTACAGCGCCTTCATCCGCGCTCCCGCGTAGTACAGCGGCACCCTGGGGCCGGGGATGTTGGAGATCACCAGGTTCACCGGCGGCTGGAAGCGGTCGGCGAGCCGGAGCCGCGCGACGGCCCGGGCGGCCCGGGCAGCCACCGCCGGCGTCGCGAACGCCGTGTAGTCCGACAGCAGGTCGGCGGGGACGGCGTTGCGGTCCTTCGCGATGCGCATCGACTCGTGGGTGCGATCCAGCCGGTCGAGCGGGACGTCGACGTCGGTGGGGAGGATCGCCACCAGCGACGTCACGCGATTGCCCATGGCGCCGCGTTCGGCCTCGGTTCGCACCGAGATGGGGACCATCGCCTGGAGGGGCTCGGCCGGAAGGGCGTCGTGGCCGGCGAGGTACCGGCGCAGCGCCCCGGCGCACGCGGCCATGACCACGTCGTTGACGGTGGTGCCGCGCGCGTTCTTGATCTCTTTGACGAGGTCGAGGGACACCGAGCCGAACGCGAAGCGCCGGTGCGGTGTGATCGGGGCGTTGAACGGAGTGCGTGGGGCCTGGAAGTGCGGCCGGCCGAGCACGCCGTCGTCCTCCTTGCCGCGCAGCCGGGCCAGCGCCCGGCTGATACGGGCGCCCACGGCCGGCAGCTCCGACAGCGTGCGCTGCGCGGTGCGCACCGCGTGGGCGGGGCGGGTCAGCATCCCCAGCGACCCGCGGCCCAGCATCTCGAGCTGCGAGGGGATCCGCTCCTTCGGGCGCGGCGGCAGGTCGGGCGGCGGCTCCGTCTCGGGCGTCACGTCGAGGAGGATCGTGAGGATCTCCGCGCCGGATACGCCGTCGATGGCGGCGTGGTGCATCTTGGTGAGCACCGCCACGTCGCCGCCCGCCACGCCCTCGATGAGGTACATCTCCCACAGGGGCCGGGCGCGGTCGAGCGGCCGGGCGTGGATGCGGGACACCTGCTCGGCGAGCTGCTGATCGTCGCCGGGCGCCGGCAGCGCGATACGGCGGAGGTGGAAGTCGAGGTCGAAGTCCGGATCCTCGGCCCAGAAGGGGTGGTCGAGGCCGAGCGGAACCTCGACGAGCCGCCGCGTGAACGGCGGCAGCAGGTGCAGGCGCGACTCGACGTGGGCGCGGAACCGCTCGAAGTCGTACCCGGCCCCGTCGATGATCGTCGTCGACGCCACGTGCAGCGGCGTCGACGCGGTTTCGAAGTTCAGGAACGAGTCGTCGAGCCCGGTGAGCTGCTGCACGGGCGCTCAGGCCCCCAGCGCCGGGGCGGGGATCGTGGCGAGCCACCCGCCCACCAGCTCGACGAACCGCTCCGGCACTTCGAGCTGGGGCACGTGGCCCACGTCCTGCCACAGCTCGTAGCGCCAGTCGGGGCGCAGACTCGCCAGCCGGCGGGCGTTGACCTCCGGGACGAGGCGGTCCTGGGCACCCTGGAGGATCAGCCCCGGCGCCTCCACCCTGGCGACCTCGGCGTCGAACGCGCTGCGCCGCAGCAGCTCGAGCATGAGCGTGCGGGACGCCTCGAGGAACGACGGGTACGCCCACGGCATCGACATCCGCTCACGGCGGAGCTCGATGCCGGCCTCGATCACGTCCTCCGGCACGCGTGACACGTCGGCGCAGCACAGCTCCAAGGTCTCCCGGGTGATCCCTTCCGGTCCCAGCCGGTCGAGGCGGCGGCGCAGCCACCTGCCGCCGACGACGGGCACCGCGTGCAGCGCGAACTCCCGGGCCACCGCCGGGTCGATCGGGGCCCAGGGGGCACGCGGCAGCGCCGAGCACACCAGGACGAGGCCGGCCGTGCTCGCCGGGTCGGCCGCCGCCTGCAGGATGCTGATCGCCCCGCCCATCGAGTTGCCCGCCAGCACCGCGGGCTCCCCGACGACCTCGTCGACGAAGTGCGCGAGGAGCCGCCGGTTCGCATCCACCGACGAGCCGCGGCTGGCGGGCGGGGTGCGCCCGAACCCGGACAGATCGGGGGCGACGACCCTGCGCTGGGCGGCCAGCCCGGCCCCCACCGCCAGCCAGTTGGCGTGCGAGCCGCCGAGGCCGTGCACGAGCACCAGCGGCGGGCCCTCCGGCTGGTCGGGCCCCGGCCACTCGGCGTAGTGCACCGGTCCGTCGAGCTGTGCCCAGTTGGAGGTCGCGCCGAAGGGTTCGAGCATGGGCCGGCGATGGTAACGGCGGCTCAGCCGACGAACACGTCGGCGGCCACCGCCGCGAACAGCAGCGTCAGGTAGACGTTGGTGAAGCGGAAGAACGACATCGCCAGCTCGGGCCGGCGCCGCACCCGCCACGCGCCGGCGACCAGCGCCACCCCCAGCACCAGCGCGGCGACGAGGTAGAGCGGGCCCATCGGCGCGGCGGGGAACAGCAGGAGCGTCACCAGGGCGAGCTGGGCGCTGTACAGCAGCATCTGGCGCGTGGTGTGGTCGGTCCCGGCGACGACGGGCAGCATCGGCACGCCGGCCCGGGCATAGTCGTCCCGGTACCGCAGCGACAGCGCCCAGAAATGCGGGGGCGTCCAGAAGAAGATCACCGCGAACAGAATCCACGCCGGCAGCGCGACTCCGCCGGTGACCGCCGCCCAGCCCACCAGGACCGGCGCCGCCCCGGCCGCCCCGCCGATGACGATGTTCTGCGTCGTCGTCCGCTTGAGGTACATCGAGTACACGAGCACGTAGAACGCCAGCGCGCCGGTGGCCAGCGCGGCGGCCAGCAGGTTCACCGCAACCCACAGCCAGCCGAACCCGGCGGCGCCGAGCACCAGCCCGAACCGCAGTGCCGCAGCCGGCTCGATGCGGTGGGCGGGCAGCGGGCGCCGGGCGGTCCGGCGCATGAGCGCGTCGACGTCGCGGTCGACGTAGTTGTTGACCGCGTTCGCGCCGCCCGCCGAAAGCGTGCCGCCGATCAGCGTCGCCAACACCAGCCACGTGCCCGGCCAGCCGTCGGCGGCCAGCACCATCGCCGGCACGGTGGTCACCAGCAGCAGCTCGATGATGCGCGGCTTGGTCAGCGCGACGTAGGCGCGGACCCGTTCCCCGGCGGAGCCGGTGACCACCCGGGGGTCCGTGACCCGCACCGTCGGCTGGGTCACGCCGCCACCTCGATCCCGGCGGCGGTGGCCTCCCGCACCGCCAGGCCGGTGGCGCCGAGCAGCACCGTGGCCACCCACAGCGCGTCCGCGAGGAGCAGGTGCACCACCTGGAGCCACAGCGGGGCAGCCAGCGCCAGGTTGACCACCCCGGCGACGAGCTGCACCGCCACCAGCCAGACCACCGCGACCGCGGCGCCGCGCACCGCGCCGTCGGCGCCGTCCATCCAGCGCCTGGCGAGGGTCACGAGGTAGCCGGCGGCGAGCACCGCCAGCACCGGGTGGACGGCGCGCAGCCGCACGAGGTAGTGCGACGAGGGGTCGAAGTCGTCGGCGACGGTGGCGGCCGGGAAGAGCGTGTCGCCCAGCGCGGTGACTGCGCCGACCGCGCCGACCAGCACCAGCCCGCCGAGGGCGACCCCGATCGCAGCGACCCGCCGCCGGTCGGCGAACGACACGGCCGGCCGTCCCGACGCCCACCACGCGGTCATCGTCAGCCAGCCGAGCAGCACGAACGTGTTGGCGAGGTGGACCGCGATCGCCACCACCCGCGCCGTCGAGGTGTCGTCGTCCACCCAGCCGTACGTGACGAGGGCGGCCCCGATCAGCGCCTCGACGACGATGAAGACCAGCGCCCACCCGGACGCGAACCGCACGCGGTGGCCGGGCGCGAACAAGCGGCGCGCCCCCCAGGCGAGCCCCGCCACGGCGAGCAGCGCGACCCCGCTGCTGAGCCGGTGCCCGAACTCGATCGCGGTCGCCGAATCCTCCAGCCCGGGCAGCACCGCGCCGTCGCAGCGCGGCCAGTGCGAGCCGCAACCGGCGCCCGACCCAGTGGCGCGCACGACCGCTCCCCAGGCGATCACGCCGACGTTGAGCGCGAGCACCGACCAAGCGAACAGCGCGAAGCGGCGACGGGTCATGCGATGCCCCGAGGGTACCCCTGCAGCAGGGCCATCCCCACACCGGGAGGCG
>JBFKDA010000109.1:0-8753 GCA_041619955.1 Acidimicrobiia bacterium
CGACGGCGGCGAGCAGCGCCGGGACCTTGGGGCTCAGCTCGCCGAGGTCCTCGGCGATGATCGGCAGCTCCCCGAGCTCGGCGCCGATCGTTTCGAAGAACGCGGTGCCGGGGCCGTCGACCCACCGCCCCTCGATCGCGGTGCGGGCGTCGCCGGGGATCTCCCAGTAGTCGGCGAAGGCCCGGAAGTGGTCGATCCGCACGAAATCGACGGTGCGGAAGATGGCCCGCAGCCGGTCGAGCCACCACCGATATCCGGTGGCGGCGTGGGCCGGCCAGTCGTACAGCGGGTTGCCCCAGAGCTGGCCGGTCTCCGAGAAGTAGTCGGGCGGGACGCCGGCGACCACCGTCGGGCGGCCGTCGTCCTCGAGGTGGAACAGCTCGGGATGGGCCCACACGTCGGCGGAGTCGTGGGCGACGAAGATCGGCGCGTCGCCGACGATGCGGATGCCGCGACCGGCGGCATACGCCCGCAGCGCATCCCACTGCCGGAAGAACAGGAACTGGAGGAAGGCGTGCCGCTCGACTGCCGTTGCGTGCTCCGCACGAGCGGCGGCCAGCAGGGCGGGGTCGCGTCGGCGCAGCGGAGGCGGCCAGTCGGTCCACGGCCCGCCGCCGTGGGCGTCCTTCAGCGCCATGAACAGCGCGTAGTCGTCGAGCCATGCCGCCTCGGCCCGCAGGAACTCGCCGAACGCCAGCTCCAGGGATGGTTCGCCGGCACGCCGGAACCGCGTGAAGGCGCGGTCGAGAATGCCGAGCTTCCACGGGATCACCGCGCCGAAGTCGACGTGACCGGGCGGGAAGGCCGGTATCGCCGTGAGGTCTCCGGCCTCCAGGAGCCCTTCGTCGACGAGCGCCTCCGGGCTCACCATGTAGGGGTTGCCCGCGAACGCGGAGAAGCTCTGGTAGGGCGAATCCCCGTACCCGGTCGGGCCGAGCGGCAGCACCTGCCACAAGCCGCAGCCGGTCGACGCCAGCCAGTCGAGCCACCGCCGTGCCTGCGGTCCGAGGTCGCCGATGCCGTAGGGGCCCGGGTGGCTGGTGGGATGCAGGATGACGCCCGAGGCGCGATCGAGTCGCATGGTTGCGGGATTATGCCCGGCGGATCAGCGGGCGAGTCCGGCGGCCAGCGCGGCGATGGCGTCGATCCGGCGCAGGACGTCACGTATCTCGGCAGCGAACGCTTGGCGCCCGGCGGCGACCTCCGGCCCCGGTTCGAGTAGGCCCCGGTTGGCGGCGAGCTGCAGGGCGGTCTCGAACAGCACCACCGACACCGACTCCCCGCTCTGGATGCGGCGCTGCAGGTGATATTGGCGTCCCAGGCCGAGCGCCTCCTCGTGGAAGGCCTTCTTGTCGTACGGCGCGGCCGGGTCGCGGTTGGCGAGGGCGTCCGCCACCACGACGTAGGCCTCCAGGAACGGCCGCAGCACCCAATGCGCGGTCAGCGGCCGCATCTCGCGCAGCAGCGTGCCGTCGCCCAGCCGCTCGTGCCACGCCGGGACGTGGGACGCCAGCTCGGCCTCCAGCGCCTCCCGGTAGTCCTCGCGGCGCGGGAAGAAGAACTCGAACTTCAAGAGGTCGCGGAGCTGGCGGGCCTCCTCCCAGAACACGTCCTCGGCCGTGTCCTCGCCGGCCTCGGCGGCGGCGAGCAACGCCAGCTCCACGATCGAGCCGGTCACGAAGAAGTGGATGATCGTGTTGCGGTAGTAGGCGGCGGCGATCTGCTGGTCGGGGGCGATCCCGTAGACGGTCTCCGCCCCCTGGTCGTGCCGCATCACCACCCGGGCGGTGGCGAGGTCGTCCAGGGCCTCGCGCACGCGCTCCGGCGTGTCGAGCTGCAGCGGCTCGGTGGTCGGCAGCGCCTGGCGCTTCACGTACTCCAGGTAGGGCTCGAGCGCGGCCATCGTCTGGTCCACGGTCAACGCCCGGTCGCGGGTGCCCAGGAGCGCCAGCGTCACCAGCGAGATCGGGGTGATGGGGGTGACCTCGTTGATCCGCACCGCCACCTCGAAGGCGAGCTTCTGGATGGCCAGGCCGTCGTCGTCCGCGGCCGTGCCCAGCTCCTGGCGCAGCGAGACCGGTCGCCCGAACCGGAGGTGCACCGAGCCGTGCGGGCGCCCGAGCCGGCGCACGCTGTCGACGACGTACCGCACGCTCTCGCCCGTCTTGCCCTCGCCGCGCTGCTCGCGCGCGAAGTCGGCGACGTCGAACTGCTGGTCGTACGCGATCGACACGGGCAGCAGCACCACGTCCTCGCTGGCGCCCGCCCGCCAGGCGTCGATCACGTAATGGAGGAGGCCGAAGCGGGGCGACCGCAGCTTGCCGGAGCGCGACCGCCCGCCCTCGATGTACCACTCCAGGCTGAATCGCTTCTCCAGCAGGTACGCCAGGTACAGGCGCAGCACCAGCTTGTACACCTCGTTGTCCTTGAACGAGCGGCGGATGAAGAACACGCCGCTGCCCCGCACGAGCTGACCGACCGGGAAGAAGTTGAGGTTGATCCCGCCGGCGGTGTGGTTCTGGGGGAGGCCGTTCTCCCACAGCGCGAGCTGGAGCACCAGGTGGTCGAGCTGGGACTTGTGGCTGGGCAGGAAGACCAGCGGGTGGCGCTGGCCCATCTCGAACAGCGCCTGGAGCTCGTCCCGCTCGTAGTTGAGCTCGGTGCCGTATGCCCGGCGGATGAGCGCCCGGATCGCGAGCGCGACGAGGTCGATGATGTACGGGGAGTGCTGGGCGGCGATCTCCTTGAGGTAGCGGGCCGCCCGCTCGTAGGCGCGCGCCGGCGGCTCGCCGGTCTCGGCCGCCACCTCGGCGAGGCGGGCCCGGGTCGAGCGGCGGGCCAGCAGCTCGTCGCGCACCATCAACGGGACCTTGTAGCGGCTGCCCCGCAGCCGGCGCTCGGCGCGCTCCAGCGCGAGCTGGGCCTGCAGGGCGACGTACTCGTCGAAGGTCACGTCGTCGGCGGTGACCGGAGGCAGCCCGGGTTCGCCGTCGGCGCCGGTCCAGCGCTGGTGCACGTCCGACTTGGCGGCGGGGTCGCCCATGACGATGCGGCAGCGCTCCGGCTGGCTGAGCAGGAACCAGCGCTGGCGGACCGGGTCGGGGTCGCGGGGGTCGCCGAGCTTCAGCAGGTCGAGCCACGACGCCCGCCGCTCGCCGTCCCGCTCCGGGGCGAGCCAGGCGACCCGCAGCGGCACCAGCAGCGGGTCGTCGTCGCGGCGGAGCCGGCCGCGCAGCCGCGGGTTCAGCGTCCAGTCGCCGGGTCGGCGGCGCCGGGTGCGGGGGATCGACGTGACGGTGACGTCGGCGGCGGAATCGGGCCGGTGGCGAGCGACCCAGTCGTGGAGCAGCCGCCGTTCGACGCGGCTGGAGGCGTCGGTGAGGAACACCACCGGCGCATCGCCGGCGGCCGGCCAGGTCGGCTCGCCGGCGAGCCGATCAGGGAGCACGACGCGCAGCATGCCCGGGAGTCAAGCACACCCGGGCATGCCGTCGCGAAGTCGGTCGGTCAGGCCTGGTCTTGGCGGGGCGCCAGCTTGCGCCACCACAGCTTGGCGGTGTCGATCCCGCCCACCCCGAACGCCACTGCGAAGGCCAACCCGGCGGCGGCGACGATCACCGTGAACAGGGTGTTGACGATCTCCTCGCCCACGTTGAGCGTGTTGAGCGCGGCGATGATGCCGAAGGCGATCAGCGCCCACCGGATGGCCGGCGCCAGCCACGGGACGCCCTGCTGGTTCGCCCACGGGCGAGCGAGGTCGGAGAGGAACGCGCCGACCGCCGCGGTGATCACCACGATGATGGCGGCGACGATCACCAGGGGCAGGTAGGCGACGAGGTCGGACAGCAGCTCGGACAGCCGCTCGACTGCGAGCGCTTCCGCCGCCAGCAGGAACACGACGAACAGCATGATCACGTAGACGATCGTCGCGATCAGCCGGGCGCCCGAATAGCCCGCCGTCGACAGCGGGCCGGACAGGCCCGCCCGGTCGAACGCGGTGTTCACCCCGACCCGGTCGAGCAAACGGCGGAGGATGTTGCGGACGATCTTGGCGATGATCCAGCCGATGATCAGGATCAGCAGCGCGCCGACCAGCTTGGGCAAGAAGTCGGTGACTGCTTGCCCGGCGGATTCGAGGCCCTCCTCCAACCCGTCGAAGAAACTCGCAGCGATGAGCATGAGGAGACTCCCTCAATAGCGGACGCGCCCTACTGTGCCGTGCCGCTCACTCCGAACCAAGCATTTCGCCCCGGAACACTGCTCACCCCTTTGGGGGGAGTCCCGCCCGCAGGGCGGGGGAGGGGGGTGGTGCCTGCCCCCGTTGCCCTCGCTGCGCTCGGGTCAGTCTTTGCCCATGAGGCCGCCGAGGGCACCCTTCGCCTGGTCCATGAGGCCGCCGCCGCCCGCAGCCTCTCCCGCATCGCGATCGTCGCCCGCCGTGAACCGGTCGAGTTGGCTGGCGACCGGGCCGGGCAGCTTGTCCTTCATGAAGCCCACCACGTGGGCGACGATGCCCTGGGCCTTGTCGGCGGGGATGTTGAAGCGGTCGGTGAGCTGGGCGATGAGGTCGTCCACGAGTTCCCTTTCGTCGAGCGCGGTCGTGCGACGTTAGCTACGACCCGGGATCGCCCGCAAAGTTCCTAGGAAACGGCCTGGAGGGCGTCGGTGCCGTCGTCCAGGACGACCGCCCGCTGAAGTGAGAAGTTCACGATGAGGTGGGCGGCCGGGTGGGGCCCGTCGCCGGACAGGAGGTCGGCAACGCCGATGCCGCGAGCGAGGTCGTGGTTGCAGTGATCCTCGCACCGCCGGTATGGATCGTGAACGTGATCGACGCGTTCCATGCTCTTGTGCATCGGCATCCGGGGCCCGGGCGATAAGGGATATCTCGGTGCCGCGCGGGATGACTAGTCCCACCCCAGCTCGTGGAGGCGGGCGTCGTCGATGCCCAGGTGGTGGGCGACCTCGTGAAGCACCGTGGTGCGGATCTCGTCGCGCAGGTCCCGCCGGCTCAGCCCCAGCTCCAGGTGGGGGCCCATGAAGATCACGATGCGGTCGGGCATGACGCCGAAGTAGTCGACGCCGCGCTCCGCCAGCGACACCCCCTCGTAAATCCCTAGCAGGCCCTCGCCGTCGGGGTCCTGCTGGGGGGACGGCCAGTCCTCGACCACCACGTGGAGGTTGTCGACGGCGTCGACCACCCACTGCGGCAGCTCCTCCAGCGCCTCGTCCACGATTCGTTCGAACTGGCGGCGATTCATCGGCCGCGACGTTAGACCCGCAGCGCACGCTGACCGCGGGCAGAACGGCGCTGCGGCGGGTCGTCACAGCTAGCCTCTTGGGTCTGGCCGAGAGGGAGGGACCGATGCGGACCAGGCTGCTCGCGCTGATCGCCGTGTTCGTGCTGGTCGTCGCCGCCTGCGGCGACAGCGGCGGCGATACGACCACCACCGAGACGGCCGATGCCACCACGACGTCCGCCGCCACCGGCGGCGACGACACGACGACGACCACCGGGCCCGCCTCGGGCGGCGACACGTCCACGACCACCCTGGCATCTGGCACGACGGCCGCCTCGGGCGGCGGCGGCGACGTCGCCGAGCTGCTCGAGCAGTTCCAGTCGACCCCGCTGCGGGCGACGTACCTGTTCGACGAAGGCGACTCCGAGCAGCGGCTCACGCTGAGCCAGGACCCCACGGCAGACCCGCCGCTGTCGGCGCTCATCAGCGAGGACGACGGCTTCCACGTGATCTTCACGGGGGGCGCGATGACGATCTGCGACGCCGACCAGGAGCAGTGCTTCGCGACGCCGGAGCAGCCCGGCGTCGACAACACGCTGCTCGCCGGGGCGTTCCTCAGCCCGTTCCTCTCGTCGTTCCTGGCGTTCTCGGTATCGAACACCACGCCCGGCGTGGACCTGAGCACCGAGCCGATCGAGGTGGCCGGGCGCTCCGGGCTCTGCTTCACACTGTCGCCGGACGCCGGCTTCGGCGCCGACTTCGACGAGGTCCGCCAGTGCGTCGACGACGAGACCGGTGCGATCCTCCTGTTCGAGACCCGCGAGGGCGGGGGCGACTTCGTCCGGCTCATGGAGTTGGTGGAGCTGGGCGAGCCGCTGCCCTCCGACTTCTCGCCGCCGTTCCCGCTGGTCGCGCTGCCGGGGAGCTGAGCCGAAAACGCCGCCGAGAACGCTCAAGGCAGGCTCGTTGGTACCGATGACCTTGGGGAGGCCCCCTCGCCCTGGGCCCTGAGGAGACATGCGAGCTGCGCTTCCCGCCGACGAGCAACAGCGCCTGGAGCGGCTGTACTCGTACGACGTCCTGGACACCCTGCCGGAGCAGGCCTACGACGACATCACCTACCTCGCCGCGCAGCTGTGCGGCTCGGAGATCGCCGTGGTCAGCCTCGTCGACCGCGACCGTCAGTGGTTCAAATCGGTGCGGGGCCTGGACGTCCGGGAGACGCCGCGCGACATGGCGTTCTGCGCCCACGCCATCCTCCAGCCGGAGGAGCTGCTGGTGGTGCCGGACGCCACCGTCGACATCCGCTTCGCCGGCAATCCGCTGGTCACCGCCGACCCATCGATCCGCTTCTACGCCGGGGCGCCGCTGGTGTCGGGGGACGGCAGCGCGCTGGGCACGTTGTGCGTGATCGACCGCCAGCCCCGCGAGCTGGAGCCGCAGCAGGCCCGCTCGCTGGAGGCGTTGTCCCGCCAGGTGATGGCCCAGCTCGAGTTGCGGGTCGCGGTGCGGGATCTCGAGCAGCACGCCACCGAACAGCACCGCTACCGGGACCAGCTCGAGCAGTACCAGCGCAAGCTGGAGGAGGCGATGGCGGCGGTCGCCGAGCAGAGCGTCACCGACCACCTCACCGGCATCAAGAACCGCCGGGCGCTGATGGAGCGCCTCAACGAGGAGGTGCAGCGGGCGGCGCGTTCCGGCGGGCCGGTGTCGGTGGCGATGGTCGACGTCGACGCGTTCAAGGCGTACAACGACGCCCACGGGCACGCGGCCGGCGACGCGGTGCTGCTGCGGGTCGCCGAGCTCCTGGAGGCCGAGAGCCGTGCCACCGACCTCGTCGCCCGCTACGGCGGCGAGGAGTTCGCGGTCGTGTTGTCGGAGACCGACGCCGGCGGCGCGCAGGTGATGGCCGAGCGCTTCCGTAAGTCGGTCGAGTGGAACGCCTGGCCGGAGCGGACGGTCACCGTGAGCATCGGGGTGGCGACCGCCGTCGGCGCCGATGCCGAGCCCAGCTCGCTGCTGGCGGCCGCCGACGGCGCGATGTACCGGGCCAAGGACGCCGGCCGGAACCGCGTCGAGGTCGCGTAGGCCCCGATCAGCTCACGGTGCGCCGGTAGATTCGCACCGCCAGCGGGGCGAACACCGCCAGGATGCCGGCCGCCCACAGCAGCGCGAGCAGCACCTGGCCCGCCACCGTCTGGCCGGGTTCCAAGATGTCGCCGCCCAGGATGAGGCCCCGCATCGCATTGACGGTCACCGTGATCGGTTGGTGGTCGGCGAACGCCCGCAGCCAGCCGGGCATCGTCTGGGTCGGCACGAACACCGAGCTCGCGAACACCAATGGGAACACCGGCAGGAACACCGCCGACTGCACCGCCTCGGGGTTCTTCACCAGCAGCCCGATGCTGGCCATCACCCATGACACCGCGTAGGTGAACACCAGGACGAGCCCGAACGCGGCGACGGTGCCGGCCACGCTCCCCGGCCGCCAGCCGATGGCGAGCGCCACGCCGACCAGCAGCGTGAACACGAACGCGTTGCGAACCAGGTCGGCCAGGGTGCGGCCGGCCAGCACCGCCGAGCGGGCCATCGGCAGCGAGCGGAACCGGTCGATGACGCCCGCCGACAGGTCCTCGGTGAGGCCGAGCGCGGTCTGGCCGGCGCCGAACGTGGCGATCTGCACCAGCAGCCCGGGGATGAGGAAGTTGATGTACTTGCCACCGGCCGCGGCCGGCAGGGCGGTGGTGATCGCGCCGCCGAAGACGTAGTTGAACAGCAGCAGGAACATCACCGGCTGGACGGTGGAGAACAGCAGGAGCTGCGGGAGCCGCACGAACCGCAGCAGGTTGCGGCGGGTGATCGCCGCGGTGTTGCGGACGGTCTGGGCGGGGGAGACCCGGGTCCTGGCGACGGTGGCGGTGGTCATCGGCGGTTCCTCCTGCGGGGGCGGCGCCCGCTGGGCCCGGGGTCGGCCACTGTGCTGTCGGGCCCGGGGCCGTCGGGACCGGTGCCGTCCGGAGCAGCGGTGGCGGCGTGGCCCGTGATCGACAGGAACACGTCGTCGAGGGTGGGCTTGTGGAGCGCGATGTCGCCCGGTGTGATGCCGGCGCCGTCGAGCAGCCGGACCGCGCTGAGCAGCGTCTCGGCGCCGTCGGGGGCGCCGACCGTGACCACCTGCCGGTGGGGGTCGAACACGGGCGGCTCGCAGTCGAGCCGGGCGAGCACCTCCATCGCCTCGGCGCGCCGCTCGCCGGGCACGGTCAGCTCGATGACGGTGCCGCCCAGGCGGTCCTTCAGCTCGTCGGCGGTGCCCTCGCTGATGAGCTTCCCGTTGTCGATGACGCCGATCTGGTCGGCGAGCTGGTCGGCCTCGTCGAGGTACTGGGAGGTGAGCAGCAGGGTGGTGCCGCCGGCGACGAGGTCCTCGATCATCTCCCACACCTCCACCCGGCTGCGGGGGTCGATGCCGGTGGTGGGCTCGTCGAGGAACAGCACCTGGGGGCGGCCGACCAGCGA
>JBFKDA010000110.1:0-8726 GCA_041619955.1 Acidimicrobiia bacterium
CCGGCGATCTCGACGTACTGCATGGGCATGGCCGCCTCCGCGGCGGCGGTGCTGCTGTCGGCGGGCGAGGCCGGCAAGCGCTTCGCGCTGTCCCACTCCCGGGTCATGCTCCACCAGCCGCACATGTCCGGGGTCGGCGGCCAGGCGTCCGACATCGAGATCCACGCGCGGGAGATCCTCAAGACCCGCGACGAGACCAACAAGATCCTCGCCCACCACACCGGCCAGCCGGTCGAGCGCGTCCAGCAGGACACCGACCGTGACTTCTGGATGGGCGCCGACGAGGCCAAGGAGTACGGCGTCGTCGACCAGGTGCTGTCGGCCCGCAAGCTGGAGGCGGTCAAGGCCGCCGGCGGGGACGCCGAGTAGCCGGCTTCTCGGTCGACGAACGCCGGGCCCGCCTCTGGGAACGGCACCTGCTGGGCGGGCGCGCCGCCACGGTCGAGCAGGCCGCCGGGCGGGTCGTCGGGCTCCACGCCAGCGACCCCACCAGCGTCTACCTGGCGGCCCGGGCGCGGGTTGGCGACATCGCGCCCGCCGATCTCGAGGCCGCCCTGTATGAGCGGCGGTCGCTGGTGCGGGTGCTCGGGATGCGCCGCACGATGTTCGCCGTGCCCCCCGACCTGGCCGCCCTCCTGCACGCCGGTTGCGCAGCCGCGCTCGCGCCGGTCGAGCGGCGGCGCCTGGCGGGCTGGCTGGTAGACCAGGGCCTCGCCGACGGCCCCGTCGACGAGTGGCTCGACGAGCTGCGCGACAGGATGCTGGCCGCTCTCGACGCCCGCGGCGAGGCCACCGCCCGTGAGCTGGTCGAGGACGTCCCGGAGCTGGGCCGCCAGATCAGCTTCGGCGAGGGCAAGCGCTGGGCGGGCAAGGTGGGGCTGTCGACCCGGCTCCTGTTCCTGCTGGCCACCGGGGGCGACATCGTGCGGGCCCGCCCGCTCGGTACCTGGGTGTCCAGCCAGTACCGCTGGGCCCGGATGTCGAGCTGGCTCGGTGGCGACCTCGCGGCCCACGCCGAGGCGGACGCCCGGGCCGAGCTGGTCCGGCGCTACCTCGCCGCGTACGGCCCGGCCTCGTTCACCGACGTGAAGTGGTGGTCGGGCTGGACCGTGGGCGTCACGAGGGCGGCGCTGGCGGCGGTGGGCGCGATGGACGTCGGTGAGCTCCTGGCCTTGCCAGGCGACGACGAGGTGCCGTCGCTGCCGGCGGGGGAGGCGGCGTTGCTGCCGGGCCTCGACGTGGCCGTGATGGGCTGGAAGGAGCGCTCCTGGATCCTCGAGGACGACCACGTGGCCCGCCTCTTCGACCGTAACGGCAACGCCGGCCCCACCGTGTGGTGGGAGGGCCGGGTCGTGGGCGGCTGGGGCCAGCGGCCCTCCGGCGAGATCGTCACCGGGCTGCTCGAGGACGCCGGCGCCGAGGCCGAGCAGGCGATCGCCGCCGAAGCGGCCGCCCTGGAGGACTGGCTGGACGGCGTCGTGGTGAGGTCCCGGTTCCCGGTGCCGCTCGAGAAGGAGCTGCGCGGGACCTAGCCGACCCCGCGGCCCACCAGCGTGCAGCAGTCGGGGAGGGGGGTCGTCCCTTCCTGGACGGTGACCGGCACCGCCACGGACGCGTCACCGCTCTCCGTCGGTGAGAACTCCACGTAGAAGAAGCAGCTCACCCCGGGTTGCAGCGTCAATCCGGAGCAGCTGTCGTCGATGAGCCGGAACGCCTCGCTCTGGCGGACGGTGTCGGACTGCACCGCCACCACGAGCGGCCCGTCGCCCTGGTTGGTGACCGCCACCTCGGTGCTCCTGCCGTCACCCACCGCGACGTCGCCGAAGTCGACGACCCCGCTGTCGTCCGGGCCGAGGCGCTCGCCGGTAGCGAAGTCCTGCGCGCCGATCTCCTCGTCGTTGGTGGCGGCGGGCGGAGGGGCCGTCGTCGCCTGCACGGTGCCCGAGGTGGTGCCGCCGGTGCTCGCGGTCGTGGCCGTCGTCGCGCCCGGGGTGGTCGCGCCCGGGGTTGTCGCACCCGGAATTGTCGCGGCTGGGATCGTCGGCGTGGTGACCGCGGGAGGATCGTCGTCGAGCAGCGCCCGCACCCCGAAGATGCCGCCGGTGACGACGGCCCCGGCCAGCACCAGACCCCCGACCACGGTCGCCAGGTTCGTGGACGTCTTCGCTCCCGAAACCGACGGCAAGGTGGGCAGCCCCGGAAGCTGGGTCTGTGGCTGCTGGGTCTGTGGCTGCTGGGTCTGTGGCTGGTGGGTCTGTGGCTGGTGGGTCTGTGGCTGGTGGGTCTGTGGCTGGTGGGTCTGTGGCTGTTGGTCGGTCTGTGGGTCGGCCACTGTCTGGTCGGCCTGTGTCGGCTGGCCACCGGCGTCGCCGCCCGCCTGGAGGTTGTCGCGGGCGAGCGCCGCCCGGTCGTCGTCCCCGAGGGCCTCCCACATGTCGCTCGCCCGGCTCAGCAGTTCCTGCGCCCGCTGGACGTTGCCGACGGCGCGGGACGCGGTGCCGAGTTGGTGGGTCGCCCAGGCGGCGCCTTCGTCGTCGTCGTCCTCCTCGGCCGACGCGCGGGCCTGTTCGAGCGTGTCACGCCAGGCACCGAGCTGGCCTGCCAACGCGAACGGTCCCTCGACCAGTCGGGCAAGGCTCACCACGTGGCTGTGGAGGCCGTTGCCGGCGGCCATCTGCATCACGCTGCCGATCAGCGACCGGGCGCCGACGACGTCCCCGGCCGGCGCGCCGGTGGCCCACTGCAGCGCCGCCCCCATGAGGTCTCCCTGCAGCGCAGTCTCGATCGCATCGGCGCGCGTTTCGCCACCGAGCTGCTTCGCGGCCGCCGACGTCAGGAAGCCGCGCGGGTCGCTGGCGATCAACCCGGCCTGCTGAACCGTGGCGACGTGCGCGGCGTCCACGCCCAGCAACGGGAGCAGCGCCTCGGGCACGGCCGCCGCGGGGCCGCCGCTCGCCAGCACGTCGAGCACTCCCATGCCGTCCTGGCCGACCGCCGACTGCACGGCCGCCGCCAGGGGCGAGGTCTCGTGGGTCAGCGCCGTCGCCCACAGGTCGAGCGGCTGGTCGGAGCCCCCCGCCAGCGTGGCGAGCAGGTCGACGTGCCCCGGGCTCGCCCCGGCCTTCCGGCACAGCTCGAGCGCGGCGCTGCGGGCGTCCGTTGGGATCGGGATGCCGAGCTTCTCCTCGAAGATGCCGAGGATGGCGTCGGGATCCGTGAGCTGGTCCAGCTTCAGTTTCAGGCCACCGAGCGGGTCGTCGTCCTCCGCCGCCCCGGCGACGACGAAGCGGGACGCCGGCATGAGCTGCTGGAGACGCTCGAGAGCCTCCGCCTCGCCAGGGACGTCGTCGATCGTCACGACCGCTTGCAGCGGGCCGAGGTCGAGCCCGAGCCGCTCGGTGTCCGGGACGTACTGCGTGCCGGCGTCGTAGTAGCGCTGCCAGACGTCGGCCACCACGTCGTCGACGTTCGTGTGCTCCGCACCCGCCACGCACACCACCCCGTCGGCCGGGGGTTCGACCATCGAGGCGACCATGTCCAGCACCACCGACTTGCCCATCCCCGGCTCGCCGAACACGCCGACCAGCCGCTGCCCGGCATCGAGGGCCGAGAGGATGCGGTCGCGGATCGCGCTCCGGTCACCGACCGGCCGGGGCGGCTGCTCGCAGTTCCCTTGCGGTTGGGGGCGGCGCTCGATCGATGGCGGCTCCCCGGCCGCCTCCAGCCGCCCACCCCGCGCCCCGTGGCGGTAGACGTACGGGCCGATGCGGATCGAGAACCGCGCCAGCCCCTCGACGTCCCGCCTGACGAGCTCCGCCAGTTGGCTGGGGGTGTCGTAGGTGGCGACGGCGGCAGCGCCCACCTGGAGGTTGCCTGCCTCTTCCAGCAGCGCCGCGAGGCGGGCGTCGCGTTCCTGGCCCACGCTCGGGAGGCGGTGGTAGATACGAATCGGCAGCCCGGCGCCAACGGCGGTCAGGTAGTCGGCCTGCATGCCGTCGTCGTAGCTCAGCGCCGCCAGGCCCACGTACAGGTCGCTGCGGCGGAGCGCCCGGCCAGCGGCCTCGCCCTGTTCGTCGCCGACCACGGCCACCCCCAGCTCGGTCAGCGCTGCCGCGACGGCCCGGCGGTCGGCCGCCAGCTCGTGGTCGCGCGCCGAGACGAACACCCGCAGCCGCTGCATCATCAGAACTCGCCCTTTCAGTCCGCCGAGGGTGGGGGCATCCTATGCGACCGTTTCTGGCGGCACCGGTGCGGGTACGTCATCCCCGTCGCACGTTTCCCTATGAAAGGACACCCCCTCATGACCGGCAAAACTCTTGCCGCCACCGTCGGCGCCGTCGCCGGCTACGTCGTCTACCAGCGCCAGCAGCAGGGCGCCGAGGCCACCTTCGGCACCCGGCCCGACCAGCTGCTCGCCACCACCCCGCTCGCCAACGTCGCCGCCGCCACGGTGGCCGCGGTGCTGACCCGCTCCGCCTTCGCCGGGCTGCTCGTCGGCTTCGCCCTGTCGGCCCTCGGAGGCAACCGGCTGAACGAGCTGGTCGCGCAGAAGATCCAGGACCAGACCGGCCGGACCGAGACGCACCTCACCGAGGTCGCCTAGTACCGCGGGGCCGGGTCGGTACGACCGGCCCGGCCCCGCCAACCATCGCCGCCTCGAAGCGGCACCTTCCGCAGACTTACCCCGTCAGTTACCATCGCGGGCGTGACCACCCGCGCCGAAACCAGCACCGCCAGGGTCCCGCTCAGCCGGGAGCGCGTGCTGGAAGCAGCGGTTGCGCTCGCCGACGAGCACGGGATCGACGCGGTCAGCATGCGCCGGGTCGGCCAGGAGCTCGGCGTCGAGGCGATGTCGCTCTACAACCACGTCGCCAACAAGGACGACCTCCTCGACGGCATGGTCGAAAACGTGGTGCGCGAGATCGACATCGTCGCCGGCGAGCCCGGTGAATGGCGCCACCGCATGCGCAACCAGGCCCTCACCGCGCGGGCGGTGATGGTGCGCCACCCGTGGGCGATCCGGGTCCTCGAGACCCGCACGACCATGACCGCCCCGCTGCTCGCCTACTTCGACGCGATCCTCGGCATCCTCCTGGACGCCGGCTTCAGCATGGAACTCACCCACCACGCCGTCCACGCCCTGGGCAGCCGCGTCCTGGGCTTCGTGCAAGAGCTGTTCGACGACTCCGACGAGCTGGCCGACAGCCCCGAGGTCGTGGAGCTGATGATCCGCCAGATGTCCGACGAGTACCCCAACCTCGCCCGGCTGATGCGGGAGATCCAGCACGACGAGGACTCCATCCTCGGCCAGGGCTGCGACGACCAGATCGAGTTCGAGTTCGGCCTCGACGTCATCCTCGACGGCCTGGAGCGCCTCCGCGCCGCCCAGTAGGCGAGCCATCCCCTGCCGGCGTCTCCGGCGGAAACCCCCTTGACAAGCTTACGCCGTATGTTGTAGCTTACGACCTGCACTTACAGTGTACGCATACGGCGTACGTATCACGGAGGAGCGAGGGAAGATGCCGATGTCCACCGAATCACTTGCCGTGGCGGCGGGCCGCCGCCCGTGGCGGACGCTCGCCGCCTGGGTGGCAGCGCTGGTCGTCGCGGGGGTGCTGGCGTCCTCGCTGCTGGGCGACACGCTGACCACCGAGTCCGAGTTCACCAACCAGCCCGAGTCCAGCCGGGCCGCCGCCGTGGTGGAGGAGCGGTTCCCCGAGCGGCCCGACGGCACCGAGCTGGTGGTCGTCACCGCGCCGGTGGCGACGGCCGACCCGGCCTACCGGGCGTACGTCGCCGACCTCCAGGCCGCGATCGCCGGCCTCGGCCCCGACGTGGTGCGCCACGCCGGCAGCTTCCTCACCGGCGACGGCCCGGTGTCCGCCGACGGCCGCACCGTGCTGCTGCCGGTGGCGCTGACGGCGTCCGGTCACGACCAGGTGCTCGACGACGCCGAGCTCCTCGGCGCCACCGTGGCCGCCGTCACTCCGCCCGCCGGCTTCGAGTCGCTGGTGGCCGGGCCGGCCACCCTCGAGAACGAGTTCGTCCGGATCGCGGAGGAGGACCTGGCCCGCGGCGAGAGCATCGGCCTCGTCGTGGCGCTGGTCGTCCTCATCGGCGTGTTCGGTGCGGTGGTGGCCGGGGTCGTCCCGATCGTGCTGGCGGTGATGGCGATCGCCATCGCCCTCGGGATGGCGGCCCTCGTCGGCCAGGTGTTCGCGCTGTCGTTCTTCATCGCCAACATCGTCACGATGATCGGCCTCGCGGTCGGTATCGACTACTCGCTGTTCATCGTGTCCCGCTACCGGGAGGAGCGGGCCGCCGGCCGCGAGAAGCTGGCCGCCATCGGCCGGGCCGGGGCCACGGCCAGCCGGGCGGTGCTGTTCTCCGGCCTGACCGTGGTGGTGGCGCTGTTCGGCATGCTGCTGCTGCCCGACACCGGGTTCCGCAGCATCGGGATGGGCGCGATCCTGGTGGTGGTGGTCGCGGTAGCCGCGTCGCTCACCCTGCTCCCGGCCGTGCTGGGATTGCTCGGCGACCGCATCGACGCCATCCGCGTCGGCCGCCGCCGGCGGCGCGGCGCGGGCCGGTTCTGGGACCGGGTGGCCGGGGCGGTGATGCGGCGCCCGGTGGTCAGCCTGGTGCTGGCGGCCGGCTTGCTGCTCGCTGCGGCGCTGCCGTTCTTCGCCATGGACACCGGGTTCTCCGGCGTCAGCACGCTGCCCGACGAGGTGGCGTCCAAGCAGGCGTTCGTGATCCTCGACCGGGAGTTCTCCGGCGGGCTCGGCGCGCCCGTGGAGGTCGTCGTCCCCGGCGACGTCACGCCCGAGCTGATGGCAGCGGTGGATGCGCTGCGGGCCGGCCTGGCCGGCGACTCGGCGTTCGGGCCGTCGGCAGTGGAGTTGGCGCCCGCGGGCGATGCGGCGCTCGTCACCGTGCCGCTGGCGGGCGACGTGGCCGGCGAATCCGCCATCGACGCCGTCCGCCGGCTGCGGGCCGAGCTGGTTCCGGCCGCGTTCGCCGGGGTCGGCGCCGAGGTGCTGGTCGGCGGCGACACCGCCGTCAACGCCGACATCCTCGCCCAGCAGGCCCGCTACACGCCGATCGTGTTCCTGTTCGTCCTCGGCCTCTCGTTCGCGCTGCTGACGGTGGCGTTCCGCTCACTGGTCGTGCCCGCCAAGGCGATCGTCATGAACTTGCTGTCGGTGGGCGCCGCCTACGGGCTCGTGGTGCTGTTCTTCCAGCGGGGCACCGGCCCCGAGCTCTTCAAGGACGTGGCCGGGTGGCTCGGCTTCGGGCAGGTGGAGGCCATCGAGGCGTTCCTCCCGCTGTTCCTGTTCACGGTGCTGTTCGGGCTGTCGATGGACTACCACGTCTTCCTGCTGAGCCGCATCCGGGAGCGCTTCGACCAGACCGGCGACAACGCCGGGTCGGTGGCCTACGGGCTGCGGACCACGGGGAAGCTCATCACCGGGGCGGCGGCGATCATGGCGGCGGTGTTCGCCGGGTTCGCGGCCGGAGAGCTGGTGGCGATGCAGCAGGTGGGCTTCGGGCTGGCGGTGGCGGTGGTGCTGGACGCCACGATCGTCCGCTCGGTGCTGGTGCCGGCGTCGATGAAACTGCTCGGCACCCGCAACTGGTACCTGCCCGCGTGGCTCGAGTGGCTGCCGCGGGTGCACGTCGAGGGCGAGCCGGTGCCGGCTGCCACCAGCGAGCAGGAGCCGGTGCTGGTGAGCGGGCGGAGCTGACGACGCGTCGGTCGCCCGGTCGGGCCGGGCAATACGATGGCGCGGTGACCCGCTCCTCCCGCTCCCGGCCGGCCGCGCTCGCCGCCCTGGCCGGCCGGCTGCCCCGGCCGCTGCGCGAGCGCGCCGCCCGGCTGCCGGGGGCGTGGCGGCTGCGGCGCCGGCTGGCCGGGCGCCCCCGGATGCCGGGCCCCAGCGAGGGCGAATTGCGGGCGGTCGTCTACCTGCCGACGTGGGCGCAGTGGGACGTGATGCGCCAGCGCCCCCAGTACCTGCTGGCCGCGTTCGCCGCCGCCGGCCATCCCGTGTACTTCGTCGACCCGCGCGAGCCGGCGGCGCGGCGGGTGGACGGCGTCGACATCGTCCCGAGCCTGGCCCACGTCCCCCGGTCCGGGGTGATCCTCTATGTCCACTTCGCTCCGCTGCGGACGAGCTTCGACCTGTTCGACGACGCGGTGGTCGTCTACGACATCCACGACGACCTCACCATCTACGAGCCGGACGAGGTGGACATGCCGCCCGAGCGGCGGGTGGCCGCCCATCACGCCGCCGCGGTGGCGGCCGCCGACCTGGTCATGGTCTCGGCCCCGGTGCTCGCCGACCGGCACCGCGCCGAGGCGCCCGACCTCCTGGTGGTCGAGAACGGCGTCGACCCCGCGGCGTTCGCCACCCCGGCGCCCCGCCCGCCCGACATGCCCCCAGCCGACCCGGCCCGGCCGATCGCCGGCTACCACGGCGCGATCTCGCACTGGTTCGACTTCGAGCTGCTGGCCGGCGTCGCCGCCGCGATGGTCGACTGGCGGTTCGTGCTGGTGGGCCCGGTCGACCCGCGGGTGGCCGCCGAGGCTGCGGCCCTGGAGCGCCTCGCCAACGTGACGCTGCTGGGGGAGCGGCCCAGCGACGCCATCGCCGCGTACGTGGGCGCGTTCGACGTCGGGACCATCTGGTTCCTCGTCGACGAGATGACCGAGGCGGTGGTGC
>JBFKDA010000111.1:0-8713 GCA_041619955.1 Acidimicrobiia bacterium
CCGCCCGGGGGAACGGGGTCGTCGGTGAACTCCTTGGTGATGTGCAACGCCGCCACCGACACGTCGAGCGTGGCGGTCGCCTTGCCGGCGTCCTCGAAATCGGCGAGGAGCGAGTCCGAGCTGTTGACGAGCGTGCCGCCGGCGGTGGCGACCACGTCGACGTCGACCGTGCAGGAGCTGAACTTCGGCAGTGCCTCGTTGTTCCCCGGGGCGACGCCGTCGGCGTCGAGGACGATGACTGAGGTGCCGGGCTCCGCTGTGAGCGTCGTGCCGAGCGGGCCCTCGCAATCCGTGCTGGCGTCGGCCGGATCGGCGATCAGGAGCCCGCTGGGGAGGTTGTCCGTGAAGTCGAGCGTTGCCACGTCGGAATTATTCGCGGTGTTGTCGATGGTGAACGTCAGCGTGCTGCGCTCGCCCTTGTCGATCGGGTCGGGCGAGAAGTCCTTGAAGAACCCGGGCCGGTTGGCGGCGACGGTGAGGTCATCGGTCGCGGTGGTGCCGTCGCCGGCCGACGACATGAGGACGCCGGACGTGTTGGTGTGGATACCCGCCGACGTGGAGGTGACGTCGACCGAGACCGTGCACGTCTTGCCCGCGCCGACGCCGGCGTCGCTGAACGTGATCGTGCCGCCCCCGGCGGGAGCGGACAGGGTGGGCCCATCGCCGCCGCCGTCGGGGTCGCAGGTGGTGCTTGCGTTGGCGGGGGTGGCGATCACGACGCCGACCGGCAGGGTGTCGGTGAAGGCCAGCTCGTCGGCGAAGGTGCCCTCGGCGATGTTGTTGATCGTGAAGGTCAGCGTGCTGACGCTGCCGGGACCGATCTCGTCGGGGACGAAGACCTTGGAGAACGCCGGCGGGGCGGCCAGCGCCGCCGGCATGGGCGCGAGTGCCACGACCATCATTGCCAGCACGACCCCACCGACCACGGTGCGCGTTCTCACCACGCCGTTACCTCCCAGGCTTTCGACCTTCGGCGAGCCTAGGCGACTTGCGTGGAGGCTGAATCAGCCTGACGAGAAGAAGCTGCCGCGTAGCGCATTCGGCTCGGTCGACGGGAACACCCCGTCGGCCGGGCCGGTGGTGTGGCTGAGCCGGGTGTACGACATTCCGGTGGACGGCCGGTAGCCCCCGATGTCGGCGGTGCCGTCGCCGTCGACGTCGTCGGCGAAGGGGACATCGCCTGGGAAGCCGAACAGGAAGTCTCGACTGGCCGCTCCCATCCCGGCGTCGACCCCCCCTGGACCCGGTGATGGGCCGAGTCCTTGGTGACGGCCAGGTCGGCCAAGCCGGGTGCGCCCAGCACCTCGGTGTCCTCGGTCGCGGTGTCGTTGCCCGGGGGTTGGAGTCGGTGGTGGCGGCCGAGACCGTCGCGGTGTTGGTGGCGGTGGAGCTCGCGGCGTCGTCGACGCCGACCTCGATGGTGTCGACGCCGTCCCGCCGGCGGGGATGTCGCCCAGCCTGCAGGTGGGCACGCCACCTGGGTCCTCGCCGCATCCCGCCGTCGACACCAGGGAGACGCTCGGCCGGGAGCGTGTGGGTGACGACGACGCCGGCAGCGTCCGACGGCCCGAGACGTCGCTGCTGGCAGCTTGGAGTGTTACTACGCAGCGCGCGGAAATACGTACCGGGTCTCGTGCGGTACCGTGGAGCCATGGATGGTGCGACCACTCCTGGCATGCGGGACGGGCGGGAGCTGATCTCCTCGATGGGCTGGGCGCCGCTGCCGTACGGCTGCGTGGGCATCGCCCGGCACGCGCAGACCAGCGCCGGGCGGTTGTGGTCGTGGTTGATACTCGTGCCGTGGGCGGTCAACGACTCGAAGCCCTGGGTCGACGGCACCCATCTGGTGCGCGACCCCACGGTGGCGGAAGAGCGCCAGCGTGAGGAGGTTTACGCCAAGATGCGAGAGATCCTCGACAAGCGCTACGGCGAGTCGGTGGCCGGCCAGGCGGCCGACGACTTCCTGCGCAAGCTCCAGGGCGGCGACTGAGCGCGAGCGGTCGGGCGGTGTCAGCCCGCCGACACGACGTGGGCGACGGTCCCGGCAGCCCATGCCAGGGCCGCACCGGCGGGGGCGAACTCCAGGCGGGTGGCGTCGGTGTCCTCGATCTGGGCGAGCGGCTCGCCGTCGCCGGCGCGCCACAGCGTGATGCCCTCGTCGTCGCAGCTTGCGAGCAGATCCCCTCCGGGCGAGAAGGCCGTGCCGTAGACCATCCCGGCCGGCTCGCTCTGCCACCACCGCATCGTGCCCTCCGGCAGGTCCCACACGGCCAGGCCGCCATGCTCGGAGGTGGATGCCAGCGTGCGCCCCGACGGCGCCACGCTGAGCGTGGTCACTTCGTCGTCGTGGGCCTGGACCACCAGCAGCCGGTCGCCTTCGCCGGCGTCCCACAGCAGCAACCGCCCCCGGTCGTCGCCGGCCGCCACCACGGTGCCGTCGGGGAAGAAGACCGCCGCCGCCAGCCCGGCCTCGTGGTCGTGGCGCCAGCGCGCCTTGCCGCGGCCGTCGAAGACGGCGACCACCCCGTCCGCGGTGACCGCAGCGACGTGCTTACCGTCCGGCGAGAGGTCGACGGCGAACACGGCACCGCCCCCGAGTGCCGCGCTTCGCTGCTGGCGGCCGCCGTCCGCCGACCACCACCGGACGGTGCCGTCGTCGGAGCCGGTCACCGCGAAATCGGCGCCGAGCGCGACGTCGTTGACCTCGCCGTCGTGGCCTGCAAGCACCGTCAGCCGCTTGCCCGTCCGTGGGTCCCAGATGGCGGCGGTCCCGTCGGCCGACGCCGTCCCGAGCCGCCGGCCGTCGCGCGACCATGCGATGTCGTACAGGTCGCCGTCGTGGCCGGCGAGCGTCGCCCTCCGGCCGCCGAGCAGCGCCTCGACGTCGATGCGGGTCGCGCCGGGCAGCGGCGCGGCCGGTTGGTCCCGAGCCTCGGCCGACCTCGGCGCCTCCGGCACCGCTGCGACGGTTGCCGCCACCCTGGCAACCAGCTCGTCGAGCACCGGCGCGACCCGTGAGCCGTCCCACGTGCTGAGGTCGAACGGGGTGATCCGGCGGAGCTTGCGGGGGAGGCGGGTTTCGTCGAGGGCGGCGAGGACCAGCCTGTCCCCCCGCATCCCCTCCCGTGCCTCGGGCTCCACCCACCCGGCTGCGACGGAATCGGCCGACCACAGCACGAGCACGCACCGCGCCGCCTGCAGTTCCCGCTCCGTCTCCTCGGCGACGGCGTCACCCTCGAGCTGGTCCCAGTCCCACGCCACGTCGAGGTCGCGGCGCTCGAGCGCCGAGGCGATCGCCCGGGCGGCGTCGCGATTTTCCGGTGCGTAGCTGATGAAGACGTCGCTCACCTCCGGCACGCTACCGGCGGCGGGTCATATCACCATCCACTCGGTCTGCACGACCGTGGCGGAGTCGTCGCCGAGCACGCACCGGAGGCTCAGCGGCCCCACCGGGACGTCGTCGAACGTGAACCTGCCGAGGGAGTCGGCGCTCGCTTCCCGCCGCTCGTCCCGGCAGATCATCTCGACCGTCGCCGGCTGCGGGGGGATCAGCTGGCCGACCAGGTGGCGCCTGCCCTCGGCGAGGACGCTCACCTCGATCTCGACTCCCGGGGCCCGGAACGACATCTCGCGGCTGCCCACGGAGCTGCGCACGCCGGCCGGCTCTTCCTGGCGCGAGTCGAACACGAGCGCCGCGACGTGGCGCGGCATCCCGACGAGGTCGAACACCGCTTCCGCGAACTCATCGACGGCGGCCGGTACCGGCAGGGCGTCTTCGAGCGCCTGCCGCAGCTCCGCCAGCAGCTCTTCGTCCGCCCATGCGGTGTGGTGTTGACTCATCGGGAGACCTCCCTACCTGGGTGTGTCGTCGGTCAGTGCTTCGTCGAGCAGCGCGCGGAGCTTGTCGAGGCAGCGGCGGCGCGTCGGGCCGAGGGCGCCCACCGGGCGCCCGAGGATCTCGGCTATCCCTTCGTAACTCAGCTCCCGCTCGGAGAACATGAGCCACAGCATCTCCCGGCACTCGTCGCCGAGACGGCTGAAGGCGGTCACGAGGCCGCGGCTCGTCTCGTCGTCGACGGCCCGCTCCTCGGGCCCCGGGCTGAGGACGTCCTCGACGTCGTCCTCGAAGTCGGTGGGTATCTGGCGGCGGTGGCGGCGGAGTGTGCCGATCGCTTCGTTGTACGCGGTGCGGTGCAGCCATCCCGCCAGCCGTTCGGGGCGCTGGATGCTGTCGATGTGGACGACGAGCTTGCCCCATACCGCCATCGCCACGTCTTCAGCGGTGGCCGGGTCGAGCTGGTAGAAGCCGCGCACCACCGACCAGACGAACCACCGGTATCGCCCGTAGAGCGCGCGCCAGGCGGCTTGGTCCTCCTGCGCGGCGCGCGCCAGGAGGGTGGCGTCGGAGTCCTCGTCGCGCGGCGTCCTGGTGATGGCACCCTCGCTCAGGTCGGGAGATCGGCGTATCGGGACCGCGCGGGGTCCCTGCGACCCGCCGTTCCCTCCGACGACCCGCGGCGTCCGATCCGGCATGGTAGACCCCCATCGCCGGGCGGCTCCAGTAATCGGCTGTCCGTTCACGTCTCTCGTCACCGATTCACCTCGTGGTCCGGCCCTGTGGGGCGAGGGAGCCGGCCTGGGAAATCGGCTCCCTCGCCCACGGGCATTCCCCCCACCCTCACGCCAGGCGCAGCGGCCCGGGCTCGTTGCCCACCCACGCCTGCCACCAGTCGACGAGGTCGCCGGTGCCTCCCCACATCTCGACGATGGTGGCCAGCGCCGTGGGCGTTGCGAACGAGGTCCCGCTCCACCGCGCCGCGCCCCAGAACAGGCTGCGCGTGCCGTCGGAGTAGCTGAAGTACTTGCCGGCGACGTAGTCGGTGACCACGTCCACGCCCGGTGCGAACACGCGCACCCACGGCCCGAAGTTGCTGAAGGTGGCGAGCGTGGCGGGGCCGGGACCGGTGGTGTCGAGCGCTCCGACGCTCACGACGTGGTCGTGGTCGACCGCGAGCCCGGCCGGGTACCAGGGGTCGTCGGTCATGTCGTTGCCCGCGGCGGCCGCGAAGAGGATGTCCTTGTTGTTCTTCACGAAGTGGTTGGTCGCGATCGGGAAGTGGACGTCCGTGGCGTAGCTGCCGAAGGAGCAGTTGATGGCGCCGTGCTTGCCCAGGCCATCCTTCGCCCGCAGCAGCGCGCGGTAGATCGCCGAGTCGCACATCCACGTCTGGCCCTTCGCCAGCCCGCAGTAGACGTCGACCGTGCGCCCGGTGCGGTCGAGCGCCAGCCCCGCGACGGCACCGCCGTGGCACGCGCCCGAGTAGGCGATGTTCGAGCCCTTGCCGATGGGATCTTCGCGTTCGTTCTTCGGCGTGCGGGCGCGCCCGGCGAGCCGGCCGCTCGGCCGGTACAGCCCGGTGTCGACGACGGCGATGTCGGCAAGGTTCTCGTCGGCGTCGAACAGCGGCGGCAGGTGCAGCGGGTCGACGGGCTCTGGGTCGGAGGCCGGCCCGATGGCCGGCATCATCGCCGGGACGAAGATGGCGTCGACACTGAGCTTGCCCTCGAGCTTCGGGCTGCCGCTGACGATCTCGGCCACGGCCGCCGCCGCGCCGAGCCCCCCGTCCCACGTCATGTGCACGAGGTCGGGCCCCAGCGGGTCGGGCTCGTGGACCGTCGCGCCCTTCATGCCGGCCAGGCCCTTGAGCGCCTTGGAGACGTCGCCGGACACCGATTTCTCGGCGATAAGCGCGCGCGGGACGGACCAGACCGGGGCGAGCATGCCCCCGGACGGCGGTCCGTCGGGGTTGCCAGGGAGGAAGCTGCCCCGCCTGCCGGGGGCAGATCCCGCATAATGCTCATTGGCCATCGCTGCGTCTCCTCTCGGGCGTCCCTCAGCACACAAGACGGCGCGCGGCGGCCGGTGATACATGCACGAGCCATCTTCCCCATCAGACCTGCGCAACCAGGCGGACCGGCTGGTCGGGCTGGCCGAGGCGGACCCTCGCGGTGCGCTCGCAGCCGCTCCCGCCGTCGCCGACGCCGCCGTGGCAGCGGGCGAGTGGGCGGCGGCCGCCGTTGCGTGCCGGGCGCTGGGGCTTGCTGCGGCGCGGCTCGACCGCATGCCGGTGGCCGTGGATCATCTGGAACGGGCCCATCGCTTCGCCGCAGCAGCCGGCGACCCGGCCGTGGCGGTCGCCGTCGACATCACATACGCCGGCGTGCGGTCGTGGGCCGGCGACCCGCACGGCGGCTTGGCAGTCCTCGACCCGGTGCTGGCGCAGGCGGGCGAGCTCGACCGGGTGCGCGCGCTCGCGCAGCGCGGCCTGATCCTGCAGCGGATGGGGAGGTTCGCCGAGGCGCTGGTTGACCTCGACGAGGCGGAGCGCGGGCTGGCTGCGCATGGCGACGACCTATGGCGGGCACGGGTGCTCACCAACCGGGGGCTGGCCCGCACGTATGTCGGGTCGCGTCGCGACGCCGAAGCCGACCTGCTGGCCGCCCAGGAGATCTACGAAGCGCGCCGGGTGCCCGCGTTCGTGGCCGAGACCCGCAACAACCTGGGCTGGGTGAGCGCGCAGCAGGGCGACGTCGTCGCCGCGCTCGGATACTTCGACGAAGCGGCGCGGCTGCTGTCCGAGCTCGGTTACCCGCTCGCCCAGCTGTCGCGAGACCGCGCCGAGGCGCTGCTCGCCGCGCACCTCACCGCGGAGGCCCTGCAGTCGGCGCAGCTCGCGGCGGACGAGTTGCGTGCCGCCGGACATGCGGCCGGCTATCACGAGGCGCTGGCCACCCTCGCGCTCGCCGCGCTGGCCGCGGGCGAGCCCGACCGGGCGGCCGCCGCCGGGACCGAGCTGGCGCAGGCCGCGGCCGCCCAGCGGATGGACGCGCAGGCCGCGTACGGCCGCTACCTGGCGCTGGAGGCCTGCACGCAATCCGGCGCAGGCCGGCGCCCGTCCTGGCGGGCGGCCGCCAGGGTCGCCGCCGAGCTGGACGCCGCCGGGATGGCCACGCCGACGCTCCAGGCGCAGCTTCTGGCCGCCGAGCTGGCGCTGCGCGGCGGCCGGCTCGACGTCGCCGCCGAGTGGCTGGCGCGGGTCGACCGGCGGCGCCGCGCCGCCCCGCTGGCGGTGCGGGTGCGCGCCCGGCTGGCGGCGGCTCGGCTGCGTCTCGCCCGCGGCAACCGGGCGAGCGCCGCCCGGGCGCTGGCGGCCGGGCTCGACGCCGTGGAGGAGCACCAGGCCGCGCTCGGCGCTACCGAGACCCGGGCTGCGGTCGCCGCCCACGGCCGGGAGCTGGGCCGGCTGGGCGTGGAGCTGGCTGCGGCGGCCGGGCGGCCGCGCCGGCTGTTCGAGTGGATGGAGCGGTCGAGAGCGTCGGCGCTCCGCTTCCCGCCCGTCGCTCCCACCGGCGATCCCGAAGCTGCCGCGGCGCGGGCGCAGCTCAGGTGGGTCGAGCGGCAGCTCGGGGAGGCCGCCGGGTTGCGGCGCCTGCGGGAGCTGACCGCCCAGCGCGCCGCACTCGAGCACCAGCTGCTGGCGCGCTCCCGGCTGGCGGCCGGGGCCGGCAGGGTGCTACCGAGGGTGACGGCGGGCGACGTGTTGGACCGCGTCGGCGACGGAGCGCTCGTGATGTTCGGCCACGTCGGCGACCGGATCCATGCGCTCGTCGCGGCCCGCGGCCGCGTCCGCCACCACGCGGTCGGCGCCGCCGCCGAGGTGACCGGGCAGCTCTTGCGGCTGCGCGTGGCCATCCGCCGCCACGCCGGTGCAGCTCGCGCGCCCGCCCGGCCCCCGGTCGGGAACGGGGGGACCGCGGCAGACCGGCGCGCGCTGGACGCGCTGCTCTGGGAGGGCGTCCGCCTGCCCGATGGGCCGCTCGTCGTGGTGCCGCCGGCGCAGCTCTTCGCGGTCCCTTGGTCGCTGCTGCCTTCGCTGCGGGGTAGGCCGCTGACGATCGCGCCGTCGGCGGCGACGTGGCTGCGGTGCAGCGGCCAGGTGCCGCAGCGCGGCGTGCTGCTGGCCAACGGGCCGCGACTCGCCCACGGCGCGGCCGAGACCCGGATGGTGCGCGCCGTCCATCGCCGTGCCACCCGCCTCGTCGCCCGCGACGCGCGGGTGGGCGCGGTGCTCGATGCGATCGGCCGGCACGACATCGTGCACATCGTCGCGCACGGCGCACTCCGCGGCGACAACCCGCAGTTCTCCTCGCTCGACCTCGCCGACGGCCGGCTGAAGGTGTTCGACCTCGAGTCGCTGCGGGTCACGCCGGCGCTCATGGTGCTGTCGTCGTGCGACACCGGCCTCACCGCCGAGGTCGCGGGCAGCGAGATGCTGGGCTTCGTCGCGAGCCTGCTGGCGCTCGGCACCGGGACGGTGGTCGCCGGCATCGGCCTGGTCCCGGACACGACCTCCACCGGCGCGCTGATGCGGCGCTTCCACGCGGGGGTGGCGGAGGGCCGGCGCCCGGCCGCGGCGTTGGCTGCGGCGATCGAACCCCTCGATCTCGACGACCCGGCGGCAGCGTCACTGGCGGGCTTCACCGCATTCGGGGGGAGCTGATTCGGCTGGCACCCTCCGGGAGATGGGGTGCAGGCTCCGAACGTCCTTTCCGCCCTCCCCGCCTTCGGCGGGACTCCCCCCGCGACCAGGGGGGAGAGAAGCAGGGTCTGCTGTGCGGTCGGCCGACCGCGGTTCTGCTTGGCGGTGGGCCG
>JBFKDA010000112.1:0-8696 GCA_041619955.1 Acidimicrobiia bacterium
CCGAACCGCAGGTGGGAGACGGTCCACGAGCCGGACTTCTTGGAGTCGTAGACGAAGTAGCCCTGCGCCCACAGATCGGTGTGCTCGCCGATGATCTTCACCGAGTTCTTGTTCGCCCCGACCGTGCCGTCGGCGCCCAGCCCGTAGAACACCGCCCGCACCACGTCGTCGGGCTCGGCCCAGCCGTCCGGGTCGACGGCGAGACTCGAGCCGGAGACGTCGTCCACGATGCCCACCGTGAAATGCCGGCGGGGATTCGGCTGTCGGGCCTCGTCCAGGACGGCCATCACCATCGCCGGGTCGAACTCCTTGGACGACAGCCCGTAGCGGCCGCCGATCACGCGGACGTCGCCGCGCCCCTGCTCGGCGAGCGCCGCCAGGACGTCCTGGTAGAGCGGCTCGCCGACCGCCCCGGGCTCCTTCGTGCGGTCGAGGACGGCCACGGTGCGCACCGTCGGCGGCAGCGCAGCCGCGAAGGCCACAGTATCGAACGGGCGGTAGAGGCGGACGACCACGACGCCCACCTTGTCCCCTGCGGCAACCCGGGCCGCCACCGCTTCGCGGACCGCCCCGAAACCCGACCCCATCAGGACGACGACCCGGTCGGGGTCCGGCGCGCCCTCGTAGTCGAAGAGGTGATAGACCCGCCCGGTGCGGGCGGCCAGCGCGTCCATCGCATCCTGGGTGGCGCCGGGCACGGCTTCGTGGAACGGGGTGGCGGCCTCGCGGGCCTGGAAGAACACGTCGGGGTTCTGGGCGGTGCCGCGCAGCACCGGTCGGTTGGGGTGCAGCGAACGGCGGCGGTGCTCGCGTACGGCGTCGGCATCGATCATCGCCACGAGATCGTCGTCGCCGAGCCGGGCGATCTTGGCGGCCTCGTGCGAGGTGCGGAACCCGTCGAAGAAGTGGACGAACGGGACGCGGGTCCGCAGCGTCGCGGCGTGGGCGATCGCCGCCATGTCCTGCGCCTCCTGCACCGACGACGACGCCAGCATCGCCCATCCCGTCTGGCGGGCCGCCATCACGTCGCTGTGGTCGCCGAAGATGCTCAGCGCGTGCGTCGCGACGGTGCGCGCCGCCACGTGGATCACCGCTGGCGTCAGCTCCCCGGCGATCTTGTACATGTTCGGGATCATCAGCAGCAGGCCCTGCGAGGCGGTGAAGGTGGAGGTGAGCGCGCCCGCCTGCACCGACCCGTGGACGGCGCCGGCGGCCCCGCCCTCGCTCTGCATCTCGATCACCTCGGGGACGGTCCCCCAGACGTTGGGCCTGCCGAGCTGCGACCAGGCGTCCGCCAGCTCCCCCATCGGCGATGCGGGCGTGATGGGGTAGATCGCACAGACCTCGCTGAGCCTGTGCGCGACGTAGGCGGCGGCCTCGTTGCCGTCGACCGTGACGAACTGTCCGCTCACCGGGGGTGCCTCCGTACGCTGGCCGGCTGCGCCCCATCGTCGCCTGGCCGGGCGGCTTCCCCCAGGTGCCGATCGTCACGGGCCTGCAGCCCGGACGGCCCTAGCCCTCGCCCTTCCCCGCTCGGCCGACGGTGGAATCCGGGTTGGCGACCGCGGCGGCGCGCCGCCGCGCCTCCGCGTACAGCTCGACCGGGTGGGCGACCCGATAGCCGGCGCCGAGGTGCGAGCGGAGCTGCATCTCGCAGCCCGGGTTGGCCGACGCCACGATCCTCGCCCCGGTGGCCACGACTTGGGCGGCCTTGCGCGCGCCGAGCTCGGCAGACGGCGCCGGGCGGAGGAGCGAGTAGATGCCGGCGGCGCCACAGCAGAGCCCGGCGGGGTCGGTCTCCGTGACGTCGTAGCCGGCGGCCTGCAGGACCGCGCGCGGCTGGGTGGTGATCCGCTGGGCGTGGCGCAGGTGGCACGGGTCCTGGATGGCCGCCGCCTCCTGCTGCGGTGGCAGGGTCGGGAGCCGGCCGGCGGCGATTGCCGCCGCGACGACCTCGGTGACGTCGACGGCCGGCAGGCCGAGGTCTTTCAGGTGGGCGCCGCAGCCGGCGCTGTCGGTGACCACGACGTCGCAGCCGGCGAACGCCCCGGCGTTGCGCAACGCGAAGCCTGCCGCCTGCGCGGCGGCGCCGTCGTGCGCGGCCAGCGCTCCGCAACAGGTCTGGGCGACCGGCGCGACGACCCGGTAGCCGGCCAGCCGCAGCAGCTCGATCGTGGCGACGTGGACGTCGAGGAACCACGGGTCCATCACGCAGCCGGCGAACAGCCCGGCGACCCCGACCTGGGCACCGGCGGCCGGCCAGTCGCCGCCCACGACCGTCGCCGGCCGCAGCGGCAGGCGGCGCAGACCGGCGAGCCCGCGGGCGACCGGGCGCGGGAGCCAGCGCTCGGCATGCACCCGCTGGGCGACCGCCGCCCCGAGCGTCGCGAGCTTGACGGCGACGCGGTTGCCGAGCAGCCCGAGGCCGGCGTGGCGCAACCGGCGGCCAACCGTGGGCCGTTGCGCGGCGACCTCGGCGCGGGCGCCCTCCATCGCCCGGCCGAACGGCACGAGCGACGGGCACACGGCCTCGCAGGCACGGCATTGGAGGCAGAACCCCATCATCTCCTCGAAGACCCCATCGACTGTCGCCACGCCGTCCTGGACGGCCGCCATGGCCGTGAGCCGCCCCCGGGGGGAGGCGGTCTCGTCGCCGGTGAGCCGGAACGTCGGGCAGTACGGGAGGCACAACCCGCACTGCACGCAGGCATCCAGCTCGGCCCTGGTCGGTGCGTGCGGCGTCACCCAGCCCATCAGATGCGGCCCGGCAGCCGCCCGGGATTGCACACGCCGAGGGGGTCGAACGCCGCCTTCACCCGCCGTTGCAGGGCCGCGCTGGGCGGCGGTGCGCCCCACGGGTCGAGCTCGGCCGAGAACCGCGCCGGGGCGCGCGCCACGACCAGCGCCCCGCCGACCGACTCCGCCCATCCCCGCAGCTCGGACAGCGCTCCGGCGTCGGCGTCGTCACCGCCGATGCGCACCTCGCCCACCCCGAACGCCGCCCGGTACGACCAGTCCACCGGCACCCGGTCGGCGGCGGCCCTGGTCGACCGCGGCGGCACCCGGCAGACCAGCACGTGCGCGGTATCGAGCGGGGCGGGCCAGCGCAATCCCGCCCGGACGTCGCCGCCGAGCGCAGCGGCCTGCGCCTCGACCTCGGCGGCGGTGCCCGCCACGTAGACGGCGGCCCCGCCGTCGACCTCGAGCACTGCGAGCGGCCGCACCGCGACGGCGTGCGCCCGCTCGGCGTCGTCGACCTCGACGGTTGCGGTGGCGGTCCCCACCGGCCACAGCTTCAGGGCCACCCGACCGATCACGCCGAGCGAGCCCAGCGACCCGCAGGCCAGCCGGGGAATGTCGTAGCCGGTGACGTTCTTCACGACCGGGCCGCCGGCGCGCACCACCCGGCCGTCGCCGGTGGCGAGCACCACCTCGAGCACCCGGTCACGTGTGGGCCCGTATCGGAGCCGCCGCCATCCCGACAGGCCCGCCGCCACGACGCCGCCGATCGTCGCCTCCGGCGCGAGGTCCTCCGGCAGCACGGCGGTCTGACCCGCGCCGGCCAGCCGCTGCTCCACGTCGGCGACCCGCACCCCGGCCTCGACGACCAGCGTCAGGTCCTCGGCGCTCCACGCGACCACCCGGTCGAGGCGGTGCGTACTCAGCACCACGTCGGGCTCGGGGACGGGATGCCCGTAGCCCTGATGGGTGCCCCCGCCCCAGACCAGCACCCGCCGGCGGTGCTCGGAACCCGCATCGAGGACGGCCGCCGCCTCCTCCACCGTGGCCGGGGCCACCACGATCCCGGCCGCCGGCGCGCCCGGCACCTCTGCTCGCAGCCGGTCGAGCTGGCGCCGCAGCGCCGCGGCGGTGCTGGTCACGAGGCGGCGGCGGCCGGCACCGGCCGCCCGTAGTCGCCGCAGCGCGACCCGTGTGGTAGCACCTTGCCCGGGTTGAGCAGACCGTCGGGGTCGAACGCCTCCCGCAGCCGGGCCTGGGCGTCGAGGTCGACGGGCCCGAACACCAGCGGCATCAGGTCGCGCTTCTCGAGGCCGATGCCGTGCTCGCCGGACAGGGCCCCGCCCGCGTCGATCGACACCCGCACGATCTCCTCGGCCGCGGCCTGCACGCTCGCGAGCGCGTCCGGGTCGGACCCGTCGTAGGCGATGAGCGGATGCAGGTTGCCGTCCCCGGCGTGGAACACGTTCATCATCACCAGGCCGTAGCGCTCCCCGATCGCGTACACCTCCCGCATCACCTCGACGAGCTTGGTGCGGGGAACGACGGTGTCGTGGAGGTAGTAGTCGGGCGCGGACTGGGCGACCGCGCCGAATGCCGACTTGCGGCCCTTCCACCACAGGTCGACCTCGTCCTGCTCGCGGCCCACCCGCACCTCCGAGGCGCGGTGTTGCGCAGCGATGGCGGCGATGAGGTCGGCCTCGGCTTCGACCGCCGCCGGGTGGCCCTCGACCTCGGCGAGCAGCACCGCGGTGGCATCGGTGGGGAAGCCGGCGTGCACGAAGTTCTCCACGTTCTGCACCGTGACCTGGTCCATCATCTCCAGCGCGGCGGGCACCAGCCCGGCGGCGATGATCCCCGACACGGTGGCGGCCGCGTCCTCGATGGTGGCGAAGGCCAGCAGCAGCGTGCGCGTGTCGGGAGGCGTGTCCAGCAGCTTCACCAGCACCCGGGTCACGATCCCGAGGGTGCCCTCGGAGCCCACCATGACCGCCCGCAGATCGAGGCCGACGGGGTCGGGCGCCGGTCCGCCGACGGTCACGATCTCGCCTTCGGCAGTGACGAACTCCACGCCGAGGACGTGGGCGACGGTCGTGCCGGCCGACAGACAGTGAAGGCCCCCGGCGTTCGTTCCGACGTTGCCACCGATCGTGCACGCCTGCTGCGACGACGGGTCGGGCGCGTAGTACAGGGCGTGCGCCGCCACCTCGTGGGAGAGGTCGAGGTTGACGACGCCCGGGCCGACCCACGCGGTGCGCGACTCGGCGTCGACCTCCTCGATGCGGTTCATGCGGGTCAGCACCACGAGCAATGCCGGGTCGGTCGGCACCGCGCCGCCGGAGAGGCCGGTGCCGGCGCCGCGAGCGATCACCGGCACGCCGTGGGCCCGCCCTATCCGCACACATCCGGCCACCTCCTCGGCCGTCTCCGGGAAGGCGACCGCGGCCACCGGGCCGCGCGTCACGCCGGCGTCCTTGCCGAAGACGTGCAGCTCCAGCGGGTGGCTCCTCACCCGCGACGGGCCCAGCGACTCGGCGAGATCGGCGGCCAGCGTCATCGTGGCGAGGTTACCGGGAGCGTGTAGATTGCCGCCGATGGACATCGCAACAGTGACCAGTGCCGAGTTCGCTCCGCACGTCGGTGACACTTTCGCCTCGACGCTCCTCGACGGGACGGAGCTCGAGCTGGAGTTGACCGAGTGCAACGACCTGCCCGCCAGCCCTCGCATGACGCAGGGCTTCGCGTTGCTCTTCCGGGAGACGAGCCACCCCGCCTACGACCAGCAGATCCATGCGCTGCGCCACACGCAACTCGGCGAGTTCCAGATCTTCCTCGTGCCCGTTGGCCAGGACGAGCGTGGCACGCAGTACGAAGCCGTGTTCAGCCGGACCCCGAGCGCCACTCCATGAAGACGTAGGCGGACGCCTCCTCGGTGATCTCGAACCCCAGCCGCCGGTAGAAGCGCAGCGCCCCGGTGTTGCCGTTGAACACGGCATGGCGCAGCGGTAGGCCCGCCTCCTGAGCCTCGGCGATCAGGCGGTCCAGCACGACCTTGCCGATCCCGCGATTGCGCCACTCAGGCAGCAGCGCGATGTCGAGGAGCCGGAGCTCGGTGTCGGAGCGGTCGACCCACAGCCTCCCGGCGTCCTCGCCGTCGACCACCACCACGTCGAGGTCGGCCCCCGGAAAGCGCACCTCGTAGTCGCCGGCCTGCGCCCGGAACTGGAGGTCGAGCAGCCGCCGCTTGTCGTCATCGGTCAGCGGGGAGGCCGTGATGTCATCGCGGGTCGAGGCGAACACTCCCCGCAGGAACCTCTCGTCGCCGTCCCCGGCGGTGCGCAGCGATACGTCCATGATCCGCTGCAGACTACCGCACACAGCCGTTCCAGAAGGAACCAGGCGATTTCTCCGGAGTCCGGCGGCTGGGCGTGGCTAGGGTGGTCGCACCAGGGGGATTCGCTGGGGTTCCTCGTCAGTGGGAGGTGCAGACGGTGTCAGAGCCGTTTCTTGGGGAGATAAAGATATTCGGTTTCGATTGGCCTCCGCGGCAGTGGGCCCGCTGCGACGGGCAGATCCTGCCGATCCAGCAGTACCAGTCGCTCTACTCGCTGCTCGGCACGACCTACGGCGGTGACGGGCGGACGACGTTCGGGCTCCCGGAGCTGCGGGGCCGCGCCACGCTCCACCTCGGACCGGGGTACGACCTCGGCCAGAAGAGCGGTACCGAGACCGTCGTCTTGACCGCGGCGCAGATCCCAAGCCACACCCACACGATGGAGGCGACCGACGCCGACGGCACCACCGGCTCGCCGCAAGGCGCGATGTACGCCGGCGCCGCGTCCGGACTGGGCAACGTGTACTCGGACGCCACCGCCACCCTCGACCGCAACCTCAACACGTCCGCTATCGGGACGACCGGCGGCCAGCCCCACGAGAACATGATGCCGTGGCTCGCGATCAACTTCTGCATCGCGTTGGCAGGCCTCTTCCCGTCTCGCAACTGACTCTCCCACGAAGGAGGAACAACCAATGGTGCAACCATTCGTGGGCGAGGTCCGCATGGTCGGGTTCTCGTTCGCCCCGGTCGGCTGGGCCAAGTGCGACGGCCAGCTGCTGGCCATCAACCAGTACGACGCGCTCTTCTCGCTGCTCGGCACGACCTACGGCGGGGACGGGCGCACGACGTTCGGGCTCCCCGATCTGCGGGGTCGGATACCGATCCACGACGGGAGCGGGCCCGGCCTCTCGACGCGCAGGATCGGAGCCAAGGGCGGCGCGGAAAACGTCACGCTGACCGCCAGCCAGACCGGCAGCCACTCCCACACGTGGCAGTCCACCAGCGCCGGCGCCCAGAACCGAACGCCGGTGAACAACGCCCTCGCCGAGACCGGAAACAGCATCTACAGCCAGAGCAACCCGCCGCAGACACCGGCGAACATGAGCGCAAGCATGGTGCAGAACGCAGGCCAGACGGGATCGCACGAGAACATGCAGCCGTTCCTGGCGATCCAGTACTGCATATCGCTCTTCGGCATCTACCCGAGCCGGACCTAGGAGGAGATCTCTGTGACTCAACCATTCACCGGTGAGATTCGGATCTTCCCGTACAACTTCGCGCCGCGGGGTTGGGCCGACTGCAACGGGCAGCTGCTGCCGATCGCGCAGAACACCGCGCTGTTCTCGCTATTCGGGACGACTTACGGCGGCGACGGGCGCACGACCATGGGGGTGCCCAGCCTGCAGGGGCGGGCGGCGATGAAAGAGGGACGTGGGCCCGGCCTCACTCCCCGCAGGCTGGGGGAGAAGGACGGCGATACCACCGTCACGCTGTCCACCTCGAACATGGCCCAGCACACGCACGCCGTCGTCGCCGACAACGCCGTCACCAACCTCTCGCGCACGCCTGACAACCACTACCCGGCCAACCCGGGCGGGCGCAGCAGCAACCTGTACGGCACGACGACGGCGGCGACGCCGTTCAAGAACCTCGCCAACACCGGGGGCGGCCAGGCGCACCCCAATGAGCAGCCCTACCTGGTGATGCGCTACTGCGTCGCCCTCGTGGGCGTGTACCCCCCGCGCTCCTGACCGGCCTCACGCAAGGCGCCCGTTTGGCGTCCGGCGTGCCGCCCGGCCGCGCGGGTGCATGGGTCGTCGAGCGGTTCGAGGTACCGCCGCCCAACCCGGCGGTACCCGAGTCGCGTCCTGCGTGGGCGGTGTCGCCGCCCGGCATGTACACGCGCCTGCGATGCGGCGACGAGGTCTACATGACCGACCTCGTCGACGAGCTGTGGACCCAGCGCCCGGCGCTCGAGGAGGCCGCCCGGCGCGGCGGCCACGTGCTGCTGACCGGGCTGGGCCTGGGGCTGGTGGCCGAGGCGATGCTGGCCAGCCCCGTCGGCGCCGTGGAGCGCGTGACGGTGGTCGAAGCGTCGACGGACGTCGTTGCCCTGGCCGGACCGCACCTCGCCGAGCGGCACGGCGAGGCGATCGAGGTGGTGTGCGCCGACGCGTTCACGTGGGTGCCGCCGCCCGGCAGCCGCTTCACGGTCGGATGGCACGACATCTGGCCCAACCCGGCCGACCCGGCGTGCGAGCCCGAGAGCCGGCGGCTGTTCTCGCACCACGCCCCGTGGTGCGACTGGCAGGGCTCCTGGGCGCTGCAGTGGCAGGCCGACGACGCAGCGGCACTCGCCGAGCGGTGAAGCGCTCGGGGCGCAGCTGCCGCAGCGGCGGAAACCGTCGCCGCTAGGGGATGACCGGGAGGGTGGGGTAGGTGTTGACGAAGGTGACCGGGTTGGCCGCCACCCACGGCCCCCCGGTGGGTGCCACCGCATCGGGTGGGTCGGTGACCGCCGAGCCGCCGCCGCCGGTGTTGTTGTTGTCCGACAGGATCAGCGGCAGGGTGCCGGAGGCGCTGCCGTCCCGGGACAGGTTGATCGTCCCGCCCGGCGAGA
>JBFKDA010000113.1:0-8640 GCA_041619955.1 Acidimicrobiia bacterium
GACCCGGTCGGCAGCGGCCCGGTCAACTACCTGTTCGTCGGCAGCGACAGCCGCGCCAACCTGGAGCCGGAGCTGGGCGGGTTCTTCGGCGACTTCGAGGGCCAGCGCGCCGACGTGATCATGCTGATGCACGTGGTGCCGGGCGCGGGCAAGACCCAGCTCCTCAGCATCCCCCGTGACCTCAAGGTCGAGATCCCCGGCTCGGGCACCAACCGGGTCAACGCCGCCTACGCGTTCGGCGGCCCCGACCTGCTGGTGGCCACCGTGAAGCGGGCCACCGGGCTGCCCATCCACCACTACGTCGAGGTGGGCTTCGGCGAATTCGCCGACGTCGTCGACGGCCTCGGCGGCGTCACCGTCACGTTCCCCAACCCGGCACGCGACAACAAGTCGGGACTCAACGTCGAGGCCGGCACGGTGAAGCTCGACGGCCCGCAGGCCGTGGCCTTCGTCCGGTCCCGCCAGTACGAGGAGCTGCAGGGCGGGAGCTGGGTGGGCGTCGACCAGGGTGACACCGGGCGCACCGCCCGCCAGCAGCAGGTGCTGAGCCAGCTCCTCGACAAGGCCACGTCCCCGGCCCGCCTGTTCGACCTGCCGTTCGTGGCGGGCGACGTGGGGGCGGCGGTCACGGCCGACAGCCGGCTGGGGCTGCGCGACCTCATGGGCCTCGGGTTCAACCTTGTCCGGGCCGGCAACGTCGAGGCGGCCACACTGCCGGTGCGCAACTCCACGGAAGGCGGGGTGGCCTACGTCGTTGCCGTCGAGCCCGACGCCGGCCGCGTGCTGCAAGCGTTCTCCACCGGCGGTGTGATGCAGTAGCGGGCGCCATCAGCCGGGCGTCAGCCGTGATGGTCGGTGGCCTGGTGCGATTCGTGCGCTTCGCCGGCCGGGTCGACGTGCACCACCACGTCGACGGTTTGCGGGAACTCGTGCTTCAGGGCGTGGGCGACCTCTTGGGCGATGTCGTGGCCCGCCCGCACCGACAGCTCGGGGTCGACCTCCACCGACAGCGTGGCGTCGAGGCGGTGGCCCCGCCAGCGCAGCCGCAGCGCGTCGACCCGCTCCACGCCGGCCACGGCCGCCGCCGCGCCGGCCGCCCGGTCCACGAGGGCCGGGTCGACGGCGTCGAGGAAGCGGCCGAACATCGCCACCGCCGAGCGGCGCATCAGCACCAGGATCATGCCGGCGACGACGAGGCCGGCCACCGGGTCGGCCCACTCGGCCCCTAACGCGGCGCCGACGCCGGCCGCTACCACCGCCAGCGAGGTGAGCGCGTCGGTGCGGGCGTGCACGCCGTCGGTGACCAGCGCCTCGGAGTGGATCCGCCGCCCCACCCGAATGCGGTAGCGGGCCACCAGCTCGTTGCCCGCCGCTCCCACGAACCCGGCCGCGATCACCCAGCCGACGTAGTCCAGCTCGCGGGGGTCGAACAGGCGCTGCAGCGACTCCCACGCCACCGCCCCGGCCGACACCGCGATGGCGGCGAGGATCAGCATGCCGGCGAGGTCCTCGGCCCGGTGCAGGCCGTGGGTGAAGCGCCGGCTGGGCGGGCGGCGCCCCAGCGAGAAGGCGATCCACAGCGGCACCGCGGTGAGGGCATCGGTCAGGTTGTGGAGGGTGTCCGACAGCAGCGCCACCGACCCGGTGAACGCCACGATCACCGCCTGCAGCACGGCGGTGATCCCCAGCCCGACGAGCGACACCTTGGTGGCCCGGATGCCCTCGGCACCGGTGTCGGCCAGCGGGACGGGTGGGCCGTGGTCGTGCGGCGCCAGCTCGCGGAGGCGGTGCACCAGGGCGCTCAGCCGCCCGGTGGGTTCGGCGTGGCCGTGATCGTGGTCGGTGGGATGGGCGTCGGCCATGCGGCCGCCACCGTACCGGGGAATCAGGGTTCGACGTCGAGGGTGGTGGTCGTAGGGATGGTCTCTTCGGGCAACGGGATCCAGGACAGCGTGACGGAGTTCCTTGCCGACACCTCGACCGCATCGGTGTCCCAGGCCGCGGCCGCGGTGAACGTCACCTCACGGGTATTCGCCGCAACCGGGAAGGTAAACCCGCCCGCGGCGTCGGTCCTGCCGACGACGAGCACGTCCGAGTCGCTGCGCGACAGCTTGATCTCCACGCCGGAGCCCGGACCGGGCCCGCCCACCGACGAGAGGTCGGCGCGCAGCTCCTGCGCCTCGCCGTAGAAATACCCGAAGTGGAGGCGGCCCGGCGGCGGCGGCAGCACATGCAGCGTCAGGACGCCCTGCAGCACGGTGACCGTGCCGGTGCCTCGGGCCTCGACCTCGACGCCGTGAATCCGGACGGGGGCGCTCGCTTCCACCGCCAGCGGGCCGCCTGAGTTGTGCGCCACCATCACCTCGCACGAGCCATCCTCGCCGGTCCGGCAAGTACCGAAGCCGTCCACCGTCAACGGCGTGTCGTCCGCGATACGGAATTGGTGGTCTCCGTCGTGGCCCCAGACTGTCGCCGCAACGGGGAAGGTGCCTACGCTCACCGTCGCTGCTGGAATCTCTATCCACGCTTGGACCCAGCGAGCGGTAGCGGTCCCAGATGCCGGGATCTCCCTGCCGTCTAACCGGGCGGCGGCGATCGTGACCTCGCCCGTCGCCGGATCGGTGGAGGACGCGGTCGTGGTGCACGCCCCGTCGGCGCCGGTCGTGCAAGGTTCCAAAGCGCCAAGCGTCGGAGCAAACGTCACCTGGACGCCCGGCGCGGGCGAGGCCGCTTCGCCGCGACGAGCGGCGGCGGTGAACGAGATCGGTTCGCCCGCCTCGGCGACCCCGCCGCCCGTCAGGATCACGGACACCCGGTCCCACGTGACGGTCGTCGAGTCCGCCACTGCGGCGTGCTCGCCGGCGATACGGACCGTGGCGCTGGCGCTCACCACCGCCCGCCCGGGTTCATCGGCGCGCAGCGTCGCTGCGCACGGAGCGTTGCACCGGCGGCCGCCGACCAACGAGGCGCCGTTGCCGGCCGACGTTATCGTGAACGCGACTTTGGGCCCTCGGCGCAGCGTCGGCTCGATACCGTCGTCCACCACTACCGATGCGGAGACGGTCACGCGTTCGCCCACCAGCGCCCGGCTCGGAGGCTGCAGTCGGAGGGACGGTGCCAGCCACGTAACCGACCCGCGGTCGGTCATCAGCCCGTCAGCCTCGGCTGGCACTTCGAGACCATCGATAATCACCACGGTCTTGGCCGCAAGGTGCACCCGGCCCGCGTTCGACGCTGCCAGCTCCACGGAGCAGGTTCCGGCGGGTCCGGTCTCGCAGCCAGACTGGCCTACGAACTCGGCGTCGGGCCGTTGGGAGTCCGGGTCGGCGATCAGCTCGAACGACACCTGGGCGTCAGCGGCGGCGGCCTCGGTCGCGCCATCGTGGGCTCGGACCGACACGATGACCGACGCCGGTCTGCCGCCTGCGACTGCGTCGGTGTCCGGGCTCAGCTCGACGATCGCCTGCGCCCATGCGACGCTCCCCATGGGGCTGGTGCGCCCGTCCAGCACCGCCGAGAGAGACACCCCCTCGACCGTGACCTCGGCCGCGGCGGCCAAATGCACGCTTTGCGGCGCGTCGGCGACGAGACGGAGCTCGCACGCGGCGTCGCTGGCGATGTCGCACCGGAGGCGCGGTACCGCCAAGCTGCCCGCCGATCGTTGCATTTCGATGGTGCCGGCGGGCGCAGGGGTCCACTCGGTGCCGTCGTGCACCTCCAGCGTCGCGGCGACGGTCGACGGCCGACCGACCAGCTCGGTGGCGTCGCCGCTCATTCGGACGCGGGCGTCGACCCAGGCCACAGTCTGCGTCTGGACGCCGTCCGGCGTGATCGCAACACCGCCCGTCTCGATGGCGGCCAACGCCAAGGTCGCCCGGCCCGGCTCCCCTGCTCGCAGCGCCACTGGGCACGAGCCGTCTGAGTCGGTGGAGCACGTCGGAGCACCGTCCCAGCGGGCGCCGGCGGTGTCGGTGGCGATCACCGCGGTGACGGAGGCGCCTGAGAGCGGCGTCCACGGCCCGTCGGCGACACGTCGCTCGACCACGGCGGCGACCTGGTGGCGGTCTCCGGCCGCGACCGCAGGGCGGACCGGCTCGAGGCGGGCGCGCACGTGCACGCCGCGCAACTCGATCGACGCGCTGGCCACCTCGTCGTCGGCCGTCACGCGGTAGTCGAACGTCGCGTACTCGAAGTCCGGCGGGACAGCGGCCGTCACGGTCTCACCGTCGACCTCCGCCCAAGCGGGCGGGTCGAGCAGCTCCAGGTCGCGCTCCGCAGGCACGTAGTCGTTGGCGAGCACGCGGAGCACTGCGAGTTGGCCGACCGCTACGTCATAGCTGTCGTCCAGCGCGAACGGGGCGTTGGCGACGGCGCAGGCCGACACGGCGAGCGCTGCGGCCAGGAGCGCTACCGCCAGCCTTCTCATGGCGCCACCAACACCGGAGCCCGATCGGGCCGACCGGCGACCCGGTACGCGAGCCCGATCGGTGCGCCGGTCGCAGCGAGCACCTCGCCTCCCGCCAGCCGCAGTGCCTCGCCGAGCGGCTCGCCCTGAGCGGCGCTGCGCTGGATACTGCGCGCAAGCTCGGCGGCGAGATGCCCCTCGTCGCCCGCGAGCATTGCTGCCATCTCGACGGGACGGCCGTCGACGTGTTGCAGCGTCGCCGACTCCGGTTGCCTGACTGGCGCGGCTTCGACGAGGTAACGGAGCCCCCAGAAGCGCTGCGGGCAGGCCACGGCGGGATCGTCCGCGGCGGGGCACGCCTCGGGCAGGTGGGTGGCGAACGACGGGCAGGTACGCCGCGCCGACGCAGCCTCGACGTCGTACAGCAGGGTCCATGGGACCGGCGCCACCGTCGCTCCCGTGACCACTTGGAGCACCGACCCGGGCCCGGCGACGCCGTCGAACAGCTCGGGGCCGGGGAACAGCACGTCGTGGAGCGAGCGTCCGGCGCGGGCGAGCTCTGCCAGGGCCTCGTCGTCGGGACTCGCCAGCGCAGCGGCGAGCGCCGCGTGAGCATCGGTGGCGGCCGCACCGAGGCGGCGCCCGTTGAGGCGAGCGTGCGGAGTCAGGCGATGGCCCGTCGCCGCAAAGGCACGCCGTCCGATCCGGCGGCCGGCGCCGTGCAGGATGACCACTGCGTCCCGGACGGCAGCAGTCGGCTCCAGACCGGGCACATCCAGCTCAGTGGTGTGCGTCACGGGTCGGGACCGGCGCAACCCGAACCGGTGCCGAACCGTCAGGTCGACTCGCTCGCGTCTCCGCAGCGAGCCGCCTTCGAGAAGGTCGACCTCCAGCCGGGATCGTCCAGGGCGCAGGGTCCGGAACGGGATCCCGAAGTGGAGGAATCCGCCGCCGACCGTCAGGTCGACGACCAGCTCGTCGGCGTCGAGACCGGCGGCGGTCACGGCGGCCACTGCCGGGTCCTTCGTGCGGTCGCGGAGTTCGATGCCAGGGCTCAGCTTCAGCATGTAGCCGGCGCCGGGTTCAAGCGCTCGACGTAGATCGACGGCGGTCCCTTCGCTCGTCGTGATCTGTACCTGCCCGTCGCCCGCCGGCGGAACGTCGGTTGGCTCGTTGTCGGGCGTGGCGTCGGCCTTGGCGCTTCGCCAGCCGGCGGCGCTGATCGCCAGCGCACCGAGCGCCTGCATCGCCAGCGCCACCAGCCCGAGCGGGTGCCCGAACGGCGATGAGCCGAGCCGGATCCACACCTGCTGCTCGCAAAGCGCGCCGGCGTTGAGGTCGCCTGAGCTGTCGGCACTTGCGGCGGCGTCACGAACGGTGGCATCGAGCCGGAGTCGGCCAAGCGGCACTTCGCTGATGGTGGCCGTGCTCTTACCGGCCGTGACCTGGAGCGGCCAGGTCCCGCGGATCTCGATGTTGCCTTTGGCCAAGCCCTGGTCTACGGGGCCGTGGTACACGAGCCCCGTGCCGCCTAGGAACCCGAAGGGCCGCACCTCGGCCACTTCGAGCGTAAAGCTGCCCTGCAGCGTCGGGTCGGTCAGCTCGACCGCGAACCCGAGGCCATCGAGCCGAGTGAGATCCAGCTCCAGCGGTTCGGACTCCGTAGCGCCGGCCACGTCGACGACCACCGGTTCTTCGCCGATGAACGCCGTGACCGCAACCGAGGCGACGTCGGTGCAGCGGGGTGCCTGCTGGGCCGTCGCCGCCGGGCTGAGCAGCGGAAGGCTCAATGTGACGACGACGAGCGCCCGTTTGCCCCACTTGCCGAGGTCGGCGGCACCCAATGCGGCGCCGATCAGGATCGCGCATGCGATGCCGGCGATGGTCTCCGACTCGGCCGGGTTGATGCGGCCCCCCTGGCTCACAGTCACCGCCAGGCCGAGGCCGGTCAGCAGCCCCCCGATGGCACCGATGGCGGCGTTCATGATGCGCCGCCGATAAAGAGCCCACATGGGCACCCCTCCTCGTAGGAACCGACGCGCAGCGGAGCGCTCAGATACGTGCTCTGCAGTGCGCTGCCGGCCGCGGGTAGGCTCGCCCGGTGCGGGTCCTGATCGCCGACAAATTCCCGGTGGCCCACGCCGACGGGCTGCGCGCCGCCGGTTTCGACGTGCGTCACGAGCCCGATCTCACCGGCGCCGACCTGCCGGCCGCCGCGGACGGCGCCGACGTGCTGGTGGTGCGCAGCACCCGGGTGGGGGAGGACGTGTTCGCCGCCGCACCCGACCTGGAGCTGGTGATCCGCGCCGGGGCCGGGGTCAACACCATCGACGTCGCCGCCGCCGCCCGGCGGGGCGTGTACGTCGCCAACGTCCCCGGCCGCAACGCCATTGCGGTGGCGGAGCTGGCGTTCGGGTTGCTGCTGGCCATCGACCGCAACATCCCCGACAACGTCGCCGACCTGCGGGCCGGCCGGTGGGACAAGGCCCGCTACCAGCAGGCCCGCGGCGTCTACGGGCGGGCGGTGGGGGTGGTGGGGCTGGGCTCGATCGGCCAGGAGTTCGCGACGCGGGCCGCCGCCTTCGGGATGCGGGTGCACGCCGTCGCCAAGCCGGGGCGGGACGCGGCGACGGTGGAGCTGCTCGACGACCTCGATGTCACCTTCCACGACACGCTGGAGGAGCTGGCGGCCGCCGTCGACGTGCTCACCTTCCACGTGCCCGCCGCCCCCGGCACCGCGGGGCTGGTGGGGCGGGAGCTGCTGGCACGCGTGCGGGAGGGGGCGGTGATCATCAACACCAGCCGCGGCGACGTCGTCGACGAGGACGCCCTGCTCGAGGCCATCGAGGCCAAGGGCCTCCGGGTGGGGCTCGACGTCTACCGGGACGAGCCCGGGTCCGGCACCGGCGAGTTCGACTCGCGGCTCGCCAAGCACCCCGCCGTGTACGGCACCCACCACATCGGCGCCTCCACCGAGCAGGCGCAGGAGGCGATCGCCGACGAGGTGGTGAGGATGATCGAGGCGTTCGCGTCGGGCGAGATCGACACCGCCGTGAACCTCGACTCGGGGCTGCGCGGCACCGCCACGCTGGTGGTGCGCCACTTCAACCGGGTGGGCGTGCTGGCCCGGGTGCTGCGGGTGCTGAGCGAGGCCGGCCTGAACGTGGAGCAGATGGACAACCGGATCTTCGCCGGCGGCGAGGCGGCGGCGGCGACGATCCAGCTCACCGGCGAGGCCGACGCCGCGGTGCAGGCGGCGGCGGCGGAGCTGCCGGACGTCATCGGCGTGTCGGTGGAGCCCCGCCGGGCGGGGGAGGGGTCGTGAGCCGGGTGTACAACTTCTCGGCCGGGCCGTCGACGCTGCCGCCCGAGGTGCTGGCGGAGACGCAGGCCGAGCTGACCGAGTTCGGCGACACCGGCATGTCGCTGGTGGAGATGAGCCACCGCAGCGACGAGTACGAGGCGGTCCACGCCGAGGCGGCGGCGCTGGCCCGGGAGGCGCTCGACGTGCCCGACGACTTCGCCGTGCTGTTCCTCCAGGGCGGGGCGACGCTCCAGTTCTCGATGGTGCCGATGAACCTGCTGCACGACGGCGACCGGGCCGGGTACGTGGTGTCGGGGTCGTGGGCGGAGAAGGCGCTGGCCGACGCCCGCATCTACGGTGACGCCTATGCCGCCTGGGACGGCGAGCCCGGCTACGACCGGATGCCGGCGCCCGGCGAGGTGGCCGTGGAGGACGGGTCGCGCTACCTGCACGTCACGTCGAACGAGACCATCGGCGGCATCCAGATGTGGGACTGGCCGGAGGTCGGCGTGCCACTGGTGGGGGACATGTCGTCGGACATCATGTCCCGCCCGCTGCCGTGGCACCGGTTCGACCTGGTGTACGCGGGGGCGCAGAAGAACCTCGGCCCGGCCGGCGCCACCCTCGTCTTCGCCCGGGACGCGGCGATCGACGCGGCGCGGAGCGACCTCGGCGCCTACCTGCGCTACGACGTGCACCGCGACAAGTCGTCGCTGTACAACACGCCGCCGGTGTTCGCCATCTGGGTGATCGGCAAGACGCTGCGCTGGGTGCGTGACCGGGGCGGCGTGGTGGCGATGGAAGTGGAGGCGCGCCGCAAGGCCGGCCTGGTGTACGACGCCATCGACGGCAGCGACGGCTTCTACCGCAACCCGGTGGACGCCGGCAGCCGGTCGCTGATGAACGTGGTGTTCCGCTTGCCCTCCGAGGA
>JBFKDA010000114.1:0-8553 GCA_041619955.1 Acidimicrobiia bacterium
CCATAGATAGTCATGCCGCCGCTGATGGCGCTGGCGCCGGCGCCCACCCGCGCCGCTTCCAGGACGGCGACCGAGCGCCCGGCTGCGGCCAGCCGCCGGGCCGCCATCAGCCCGGTGATCCCGCCGCCGACCACGGCGACGTCAACCTCGGCGGGCAGGGGGTCAAGCCCGACATCGCCGGGGTGGGGGAAGTCGTCGGTCCAGAAGGGTGCGGTGCGCATCGCGCATCCGAGGTTAGGCCGCGCGAGGTCAGGCCACCGCGTCGGGCAGCACCACCCGGAACGAGGCGCCGGCGCGGTTCTCCAACGAGATCGTGCCGCCGTGGGCCCGCACCACGGCGCGGCACACGGCCAGCCCGATCCCCGCACCCACGCCGATGTCGTCGTGCGCCCGGTAGAAGGTCTCGAAGATCCGGTCCCGGCGGTCGGGCGGGATGCCAGGACCGTCGTCGGTCACCCGCACCACCACGTCGGTGCCGTCGGCCCACGCCTCCACCGTCACCCGGTCGCCGCCGTACCGCTGGGCATTGGTGAAGAGGTTGGTGAACACCTGCTCGAGCCGCCGTCGGTCGGCCCGGACCTTGAAGTCCGCCGGGACGAGCACCGCGGGCTCCGGCTCGTCGTGCAGGTGGGTGCGCCGCACCGCGGCCTGCACCGCCTGGGCCAGCTCGAACACCGACGGGTCTGCCTCGATCCGCCCGGTCTCGAGGTGGGCGTAGTCGACGAGATCGTGGACGAGCCGCAGCAGCAGCTCGGCCTCGTCGTGCATGGTGTGCAGCGCGCCGAGCCGCTCGTCCTCCGACATCTCGGCCGAGGCCCCCGCAAGCAGCAGCTCGATGTAGCCGAGCACTGCGGTCAGCGGGGTGCGGAGCTCGTGGCTGATCGTCGCCACGACCTGGTCGCGGGTCACCTCCAGCGCCACTTCGTGGGTGCGGTCCTCCACGGCGCCGAAATACTCGAACTCTTCCTCTCCAGGGATCACCAGCACCGTGACCCGGAGGTGGTGCGGCTGGTCCCCGTCGTGCCCCAGCACGAGGTCGGTGGCCACGCCGTCGGCGAGCGCCAGCTCGTCCCCGAAGAGCTGGCCGATCTCGCGGCCGATCGCGGCGTCGGCTTCGATCCCCAGCAATCGCTCGAGCGCCGTGTTGGCGAAGACGATGCGCCCCCCGCCGTCGGCCAGGAACACCGGCGACGGCAGCCGCTCCGCCATCCGCCCGAAGCGGAGTGCCTGCTCGTAACCTTTGCGCCCGTCGAACACCCAATACCCGTCGTAGAAGTGGTTGCCGACCGTCTGCGCGCCCCGGGCGACCCACCCCGGCGCTGCCCAGCCCTCGGCGTAAGCGTGGTCGACGAGCGTCTCGGTGACGCAGATGAGCACCTCGTCGATCAGGGCCCAGGCCACGCGCTGCGCCACCTCCTGCCCGGCGGCGTGCAGGTCGGCCACGACCTCGTCGGACACCCGGTCGGCGTCGAACCACACCCAGAACCCGTCGAGGACGGACCGCAACAGCACCCCCACCGCGTCGTGCGCGAACACCAGCATCGGCGCGGGCAGGCGCTGCTCGACGCGCGCCCAGATCGCCTCTCGGATCCGCTCGCGTGTCGACGGAGGTGGCACGGCATCCACGGAGGGGATATCGGACCCTCCCCGGCCCGCCTGAAGGGCCGCCGTCAGAGGCGGGCGATCGCCTCGTCGAAGCCGGAGGCCAGCTCCTCGAGCCCGGCGCGGTCGATGACGAGGGGAGGCGACACCTGGTACGCGCCGCCGGTGATGTAGCGGGTCAGCACCCCCGCCTTCCGCGCCGCGGCGGTGGCCCGCGCCCCCAGCGACGGGTCTGCCGCCACGACCTGGGGATCGAACTGCACGGCGGCCAGGAACCCCGGTCCGGTGCGGATCTCGGTGACGAGGTCGTGCGCTGCGAGCGGCGACAGGATCTCGACGAGGTCCGCCTCCATCGCCAGCGCCCGCTTCGGCAGGTTCTCGCGCGCCATGATGTCGAGGTTGGCGATCCCGGCTGCGCACGCGGCGGCGTGGCCGGAGTACGTGTAGCCGTGCCGCCACATCACGGCGTCGTCGGCGTCCCAGAACGGCGCCGCCACCCGGGGCGCCACCACGATGCCGCCGAGCGGCGCATAGCCGGAGGTGACCCCCTTGGCGAAGATGATGATGTCGGGCTCGAGCCCGAAGCGGGCCGACGCGAACCACTCGCCCGCCCGGCCGAAGCCGGTGATCACCTCGTCGGCGATGAACAGCACGCCGCGCTCCCGGCAGAGCCGCTCGGCCTCCTTGAGGTAACCGGCCGGCGGGAACAGCACGCCGCCGGCCCCGACGATCGGCTCACAGAAGAACGCCGCCACCTGGTCGGGGCCGGCTTCGTCGATAGCGTCGGCCAGCGCAGTAGCCGAGTCCCACGGCACGGTGGCGACATGGGGCACGAGGTCGCCGTAGTCGGCCTTGTTGGCCTCGATTCCGGCGAGCGCGGTGCCGTACGCGTGCATGCCGTGGTAAGCGCGCTCGCGGGTGATGATGATCGTGCGGCCCGGCTCGCCCACCCGGTGCCAGTAGCGGCGGGCGAGCTTCGCCGCCGAGTCGACCGAGTCGGAGCCGCCGGAGGTGAAGAACACCTTCGAGTTCGGCACCGGTGCCAGCGCAGCGATGCGGTCGGCCAGCTCGATCGCCGGCAGGTTGCCGAGGTCGCCGAACGTGTGATAGGCGTGTAGCTGCGCGAGCTGGCCGGCGACGGCGTCGGCGATCTCGGTGCGGCCGTAGCCGACGTTGCAGTACCAGAGGCTGGCAATCGCGTCGAGGTAGCGGTTGCCGTCGGTGTCCCAGACGTGGCAGCCCTCGCCCCGCTCGATGACGAGGGGGCCGCTCGCCGTGACGGCCGCCATGTCGGCGAACGGATGCCAGAGCGCTCCCATGCGCGGAGTCTACGACGCGCGGCCGGGCCGGGTGCGGAGCAGCAGCATCGCCCCCGTGCCGAGCAGCAGCAGCGGAATCGCCGCCACCCCGCCGGGCCCCGAGCCGGGCAGGAACCCCTGCACCACCAGGCCGACGAGGCCCGCCCCGGTCGCCAGCACACCGAGAATCGCCACCCACGTGCTCCCGCCCGCCCGCGCCTTCGGCGGAGCCCGCTCGATGCGGAGGAACAGCAAGAGCAGCGGCGCCAGCACGATCATCAGCGCGAGGATCCAGACGGGTCGGGTGGCCCACCAGCTCCCGGTGAGCAGCGGTCGCCGCAGCCCGAACCCGCTGACCAGCGCGATGACCACCGCCGCGACCATGGCGGTCTGGTGCCACAGGTAGACGGTCATCGCCATCCCGTTGGCGACGATCACCACCTTCCAGACCCGAGGTCGCTGCAGCCACCGGTTTGTCCGGCCCTCGAGGAGCAGCAGGAAGCCGAGCTGCCAGACCGCCAGCACCACGAGCATGATCGTCGGCGGCGCGTTGTTGCCCTCGTCGCCGACGCCCAGCATGCTGTGCGAGTACAGGTCGGTCACGGTCAAGACGACCAGGGCGCCCAGGCCTGCGATCGCCATCGCCGCCCGGGTGCGGCGGGCGGCGAGCCGGCCCTCGTGCCAGAAGAAGCCGAGTTGGTGGATCGCGAGCCACACGAACAGGTAGTTGGCCCAACCCGCCACGTCGATGCCGAGCAACCGCCGGGCCACGTCGACCGCGGCGGCGGCAGCCACCAGCCCTGCCAGCGCGGCCAGCCCGTACCGGTCGTGCAGGCGCAGCATGGCCGGGGCGGCGGGGATCACCAGCACGTAGACGGCGAGGAACCACAGCGGCACGGCGAGCAGCCGGGCGGTCGAGGCCACCAGATCGCCGTCGACGCCTGCGACCTCCGCGAGCAGCGCCGCGATCGCGCTCCACGCCACGACGAAGGCGAGCGTGGGCCGCAGCAGCCGGGCCATCCTGCCCCGCAGCCACTCGGCGTACACCGTGCCCTTGCGGGCGGCCGAGCGCCACGAGGCGGCGTTGGCGTAGCCGCCGACGATGAAGAACACCGGCATCACCTGCAGCACCCAGGTGGCGTACTGGAGCACCGGCACCAGCTCGAGCACGTTGCGCCCAGTGATCTCGCCGTCGTCGATCCAGATGCCGGCCATCAGCCAGTGGCCCGCCACCACGACACCCAGCGACACGACCCGCAGGAAGTCGACGTAGCGGTTGCGATCGGGCGGCGTGCGTGCGACCAGCTCCGCAGCACGCAGCCGGTCGGTGTCCGCCGTCATGGTCCTCCCCGGCCATTGTGCCAGCATTGCCCTGTGCCGTCGAGGTCCGCGCCCGGCCTGGCGTTCGTCGCGGCGCTCAGCGCGCTGCTACTCGCCTACAACGCCGCGATCTTCCTCGTCCCCACCTACCCGGTGCTCTACGTGCCACTCAACGTGAGCAGCGCCGTGCTGCTGCTGCTCCTGGCCCGCCGGGTGGGACTGCGGCGACCCGAGCTGGGGCTGGCTCCGGAGGCGGCATCGCGCGGGTTGGCGGTCGGCGGCGCAGTGCTTGCCGGCGCCGCGCTGCTGGCGGTGATCGCGGTGGCGGTGCCGGCACTCCACCCGCTACTGGAGGACCGCCGCATCGAGGGCATCGGCATCGGCCTCCTCGCCTACCGGACGCTCGTGCGCATCCCCTTCGGAACCGCCCTCCTGGAGGAGGTGGCGTTCCGCGGGGTGTTGCTGGCTGGGTGGGCGCGCGCCGCCGGGCCGCTGCGCGGCGTCCTGGGCAGCAGCGCAGTGTTCGGCCTGTGGCACGTGCGCCCGGCCCTCGACCTCGTGGCCATCAACGCGCCGGGCGCCGCCGGGCCGGAGCAGGCGGCAATCGTCGCCGGCGCGGTCGCCTTCACCGCGGCCGGCGGCCTCTTCTTCGCCTGGCTGCGGCTGCGCAGCGGGAGCCTGCTGGCGCCGCTGCTGGCCCATGCCGGCATCAACAGCGTGGCCACGGTGGCGGCATACCTCGTGCGATAGGGTGCGCAAGTGAGCCTCGTCCTCGTCACCGGCGGCACCGGCTTCCTCGGACCACACCTCGTGCGCACGCTGCTCGCCCAGGGCCACGAGGTGCGGGTGCTGACCCGTACCACGCCACCACGGCTGCCCGACGGGGCGACCGCGGTGCACGGGGACCTCGCCACCGAAGCAGGACTGGCCGAGGCGGTGGCCGGCGTGGATGCGATCGTCCACGCCGCCAGCGCACCAACCCGCCGCCAGCGCACCGTGAACGTCGAGGGCACCCGGGCCGTCGCCGAGCACGCGCTCCAGGCCGGCGGGACGCCGCATCTCATCTATCCGTCGATCGTCGGCTGCGACCGCATCCCGCTGCGCTACTACAAGACCAAGGCCGCCGCCGAGCGGGTGGTGGCGGGCTCGCACCTGCCGTGGACGGTGCTGCGGGCCACCCAGTTCCACGAGCTGATCGCCTGGTTGCTCGGGCGCATGCGCCGCGGCCCGGTGCAGTTCGTGCCCCGCGGGTTCGTCTTCCAGCCGATCGCGGCCGCCGAGGTCGCGAGCGCGCTCGCCGCCCTCGTCGACGCCGGTCCGGCGGGACGGGCACCCGACCTCGGCGGTCCCCAGGTGCGGAGCATCGCCGACCTGGCCGCGGCCTGGGGCGGCGCCCGCGACGGTCGCGCCCGGGTGGCGGCGTTCCCGGTGCCCGGCCCGGTCGGCGCCGGCTTCCGGGCCGGCCTCCACACCGTCCCGGAGCGCGCCCTCGGGGAGGCCACGTGGGAGGACTGGCTGGCGCGCCGGTAGCCTCGCCGGCGTGGCCATCGTCGTTGCCGACCTCGAGTTCGCGTACCCCGGCCGGGACCCGCTGTTCTGGGAGGTTTCGTTCAAGGTGGGCGCCGGCGAGCACGCGGGGCTCATCGGCGACAACGCGGCCGGCAAGTCGACCCTGCTGCGCGTGCTCGCCGGTGAGCTGGCCGCCACCGACGGCCACGTCGCCATCGACGGCGCCGTCGCGTACATGCCGCAGGCGATCGGCCTCCACGACGACCCGGTGACGGTGCGGGAGTTCCTCGCCCGGCTGGCGCCGGAGCGGGTAGGCCGGGCGGCCAGAGCGCTGTGGGACGCCGAGGCGGCGAATGCGGCCGAGCCCACCACGGGGAGCGGGCTGCGGCTCGCATCGGCCCACGCCGAGTGGGCCGAGGTGAACGGCTACGAGATCGAGAGCCAGTGGGACGCCGGCACGACGGCGGTGCTGCGCCAGCCGTTCGCCGCGGCGCAGCACCGCCCCGTGAACCAGCTGTCGGGTGGCGAGCGCAAGCGGCTGGCCCTCGAGTTCCTGCTGCGGTCGGAGGCTGCGGTGCTGCTGCTCGACGAGCCCGACAACTTTCTCGACATCCCCGCCAAGCGATGGCTGGAGGCCGAGCTGGCCGCGTCGCCGAAGACGATCCTGATGATCAGCCACGACCGCGAGCTCCTCACGAGGGCGGTCGGCAAGCTGATCACGGTCGAGGCCAACGGGGCGTGGGTGCACGGCGGGTCGTTCGCGGGCTATCACGCCGCTCGCACCGCCCGCAACGAGCGGCTCGGCGATGCGGTCGACCGCTGGAAGCAGGAGGAGCGCCGGCTGTACCGGTACCTCAAGACGATGAAGCAGCGGGCTGCGATCAGCGACGCCAACGCCGCCAAGGCCGACGCGGCCGAGACCCGCTGGAAGAAGTTCGTCGCCGCCGGCCCGCCGCCGGAGCCGCCGTCCGAGCAGCGGGTGAACATGCAGCTCCGTGGCGCCGGCAGCGGCAAGCGGGTGCTCCGCTGCGAGCGCCTGGAGCTCACCGGGCTGACGGACCCGTTCACGGTGGAGGTCTTCGCCGGCGAGCGGGTGGCGGTGCTCGGTCCCAACGGGTCCGGCAAGTCGCACCTCATGCGGCTCCTCGCCGGGCAGCCGGTGGACCACCGCGGCGCGTTCGACCTCGGCGCCCGCGTGCAGGCGGCGATGTTCAGCCAGACCAACGAGCGTCACGATCTGGTGGGACGGGCGCCGCTCGAGGTGCTGCTGCGGCCGCTGGGCAACGAGGAGCGGGCGATGCGGGCGCTCGGCCGCTACGGGCTGAGCTGGGTGGCCCGCAGCGACTTCTCCGAGCTGTCGGGCGGCCAGCAGGCCCGCCTCCAGATCCTCACCCTGGAGGCCGAGGGCAACAACCTGCTGCTGCTGGACGAGCCCACCGACAACCTCGACCTGGTGTCGTCGGAGGCGCTGGAGCATGCGCTGGAGGGGTTCACCGGCACCGTGATCGCGGTTACCCACGACCGCTGGTTCATGCGGAACTTCGACCGGTTCCTGATCTTCGACCTCGACGGCTCGGTGACGGAGGCACTCGACCTCGAGTCGGCGCTGGCCACCATCACCGGCGGCGACGCCTCCGCCGCCCACCTGGTCCCGCTGTCCGGCTGAGCCGGCCGAGGTCGGCGGTCGCTCGTTAGATATGGGCGATGTCGCGGATCGCGTTCTTCGGGCCGAACTTGGGGGGCGGGCTGCCGCCCATCTGCAGGAGGCGGGCCGCCCGGGCGCGGTGGCCGGCGAACGGCGCCAGCAGCTCCAGCATCCGGTCGTCGTCGGCCCGGGCCTCGCCGGCGAGGTTCCAGGCCACGATGTTCGGGAGGTGGTAGTCGCCCACCTCGACCGCGTCGGGATCGCCGAGCGCAACCTGCAGCGCGATCGCGGCGGTCCACGGCCCGATCCCGGCGAACGCGGTGAGCCGCCGCCACGCCTCGTCGCGTGACGTCGAAACGACCTCCTCCAACCGTGCGGCGCGTTGCGCGGCGAAGCGGATCGTCTCGGTGCGGCGGCGCTCGAGGCCGAAACGGTGGTAGTCCTCGTACTGCAGCGACGCCAGCACGGCCGGCGCCGGCGGCAGGCGCAGCCCGCCCGGACCGGGCGCCGGCTCGCCGTAGCCCCACACGAGCCGCCGGTACGACTGCTTCGACTCCTTACCGGTGACCCTCTGCTCGATGATCGTCGGCAGCACCACCTCGAACACCGCCCGGGTGCGGCAGAAGCGCAGGTTCGCGAAGCGCCGGTGGAGCCGGTGCAGCACGCCTGGCGGCGGGTCGAAATCGGCCGGGTCGGCCATCCCGATCAGCTCCGGCGCGTGCTCCAGCGCCCATCTGGCGCCGGGCCCCCACGCCTCCACCTCGATGCCGGAGCCGGCGTGCGCGAGCCGGATCGTCGCCGGCCCGTCCGGCGTGCGCGTCGCTCGCAAGTACTCGCCGCCCTCGAAGCGGTGGGTCGGGTCGCCTCTGCCCCGGCGCAGCGGGCCGAGGGCCCGGCCGAGGGCGATCGGCCCGTCGGGACGGAGGAACCGGGCCGGCACGGCTAGCTGCCGAGGCTACCGAAGTCGATGACCACGGTCTGGACGTCGGTGAACTCCTCGAGGCGGCCCCGCCCCCAGCCCGTGTCGGTACCGGCGGCGCCGCCAAAGGGCTGGAACGTCTCCCAGAAGTCGGTGGAGTCGTTGATGATGACGCTGCCCGAGCGCACCCGGTCGGCGTACCAGAACGCCTTCTCCAGCGTCGAGGTGAACACCGCCGCCTGCAGGCCGTGGTTGGACCG
>JBFKDA010000115.1:0-8395 GCA_041619955.1 Acidimicrobiia bacterium
GGTGGCGCGCTCCTGGTTGGCCAGGAAGAAGCGGATCCCGATCTGGGCGGTCCGCATCGACTCCTCGTTGGTGATCACCAGCGGCCACAGGTACTGGTTCCACGCCCCGAGGAAGCTGAAGATCGTCAGCGCCGCGATCGCCCCCTTCGACAGCGGCACGACGACGCGCCACAGGTAGTACCAGTCGGTGGCGCCGTCGATCTTCGCCGCGTCGTACAGGTCCCGAGGCAAGCTGAGGAAGAACTGCCGCAGCAGGAACACCCCGAAGGCGCTCGCCAGGAACGGGATCGTGAGGCCCTGGTAGGTGTTCGCCCAGCCCAGGTCGGAGATCAGCACGAAGTTGGGGATGAAGGTCAGCTCGAACGGCACCATCAGGCTGCCGAGCACCAGTCCGAACATGAGGTTGCGGCCGCGGAACTCGAACATCGCGAAGGCGTACGCGGCGAGGATGCTGAAGAGCACCTGGGCGATCGTGATGATGCCGGTCTGGACGAAGCTGTTGACCATGAAGCGCCCGAACGGCGTGGCGGTCCAGGCGGTGACGTAGTTCTGGAACGTCCACGGCACCGACCAGATGTTGTTGGGGTCGGACAGGATGCGCGGCAGCGGCGTGAAGCTCGTGAAGATCGCCACGATGATCGGCGTCGAGACGATCAACCCGATGGCGAACAGGATCAGGTGGACCGGCAGCTCGCGGGCGCCCCCCTTCGCAGCGGCGGCCCGCTCGGCGGGTGGCGCGACGACGACGTCGGTGTCGATGGTGGTCACTGGTAATGCACCCGCTTGCGGAAGCCCCGGAACTGGATGATCGACACGGCGATGATCATCAGCGCCAGCAGGAACGCCTGCGCCGACGCCAGGCCCTGGAACCGGGTGCCCACGAAGCCGTCGACGAACACCGAGTACACGAGGTTCTCGGTGGCCTGGCCCGGCCCGCCCTGGGTGAGGATGTCGATCTCGCCGAACGCCTGCAGGCTGGTGATGACGTTGATCACGACGAGGAAGAACAGCGTCGGCGACATCATCGGCAGCGTGATGTAGCGGATGCGCTGCCACACGTTGGCGCCGTCGACCTTGGCCGCCTCGAAGTACATGTCGTCGATCTGTTGGAGGCCGGCGAGGGCGATGATCACGTTGAAGCCGAGCTGGCGCCACACCACCGCCACCGTCACCGCGAACAGCGCCCACGTCCGGCTGGTGAGCCAGTTGGGGCCGTCGACGCCGACCGCGTCGAGCCAGGTGTTGAAGTGGCCGACCACGGGGTTGTACAGCCAGCGGAACAGCACGCCCGCCACCGCGCTGGAGATCACCACCGGCACGAAGATCAGCATCCGGTGCGCCCACGACAGGCGGCGGACCGGGAACGACAGCAGCAGCGCGATCGCCACCGCCAGCGCGATGCCCACCGGCACGGTGCCGAGCATGAACCACAGCGACACCTTGACGTTGTTCCAGAACTCCGACGCGCGCGAGCCCCACAGCAGGTCGCCGTAGTGCTCGAGCCCGATGAAGATCTTCTGGCTGCCGAACGGCGCCACCCGGTGCAGGCTCAGCCACAGGGAGCGCCAGATCGGGTAGTAGACGAACACCCCGAGGACGACGAGGGTCGGCGCCAGGTAGATCCACGCCTTCGACCCCCCGCGGCGCGGCGCGCGCCGCGCCCGGGCCGATTGCGGCTCCGCCGACTGTCCCTCCACGACTACCGACGCCATTGAGCGCGCACCCTAGCCGCGCCTCGGACTCAGGCGTCAGATCAGCAAGCTGTCGGTGACGATCTCCACCAGCGCGGGTCCGTCGTGGGCGAGGCCTTCCCGCAGCCCGGCCTCCAGCTCGGCCTGGTCGGTGACCCGGACCCCGTGGCCGCCGCACAGCCGCGCATACTCGGCGAAGTTCGGGTTGACGAGGCGGGTCTGCCACACCGGCCACTCCCCCGCCCGCTGCTCCTTGGAGATCTTGCCCAGCTCGCTGTTGTTGAGCAGCACGTGGGTGAGGTTCATGCCGTACTTGACGGCGGTGGTGAACTCGCCCATATATTGGCCGAACCCGCCGTCGCCGCTCACCGACACCACCTGGCGACCGCCCGCGCCGGCCCAGGCGCCCATGGCGGCGGGGAAGGCGAAGCCGATCGAGCCGAGGTAGCCCGACATCAGCACGGTCTGGCGCTTCACCTCGAAGTAGCGGCCGAACGAGTAGGTGTTGTTGCCGACGTCGACGGCGATGACGGCGTCGTCGTCGACCGCATCGGTGAGCGCGGCGAAGATCGCGGCCGAGTTGAGGCCCTTCTGCGAGGTCTTGGCGGCCCGCCGGCCCTTCTCCTCCCGCCACATGCCCCAGCGGTGGGCGATGTCCGCGGTCTGGTCGCGGCATTCATTCTCGGCAGGAATCCCCGCGAGGAACAGGCGGGCGGTGGCGGTGGCGTCGCCCCACACCGGCACGGCGACGGGATGGAACTTCCCGAGCGCCATGCGGTCGAAGTCGACCTGGATGATGGGCTTGAGCTCGTCGATGCCGGTGTGGTTCGAGAACGACGCCCCGAACACCACCAACAGGTCGGCCCGCTCCATCAGGTGGCTGGCGATCGGGGTGCCGCTCCTCCCGAGGACGCCGCCGGCGAGCGGGTGGGCGTCGGAGATCTGTCCCTTGGCCTTGAACGTCGTGATGACGGGGGCGCGCACATGCTCGGCCAGCTCGACGATCGCGCCCATCGACTCGCGGGCGCCGTACCCGACGATGATCACCGGGTACGAGGCCCCGGCGATGCGGCGGCATGCGTCGGCGACGGACTCGGGCGGGGGGACGATGGCCGTCGGGCTGAGGCGCCCGTCCGGCTTGGACGCCTGCACGTGTTCGGCGGCGCGGATCGTCTGCACCTCGTCGGGAAAGATGAGGTTGCCGACGTTCCGCTCGACGATCGCCGTCTTGAGGGCGAGGGCCATCAGCTCGGGATGATCGGAGTTCGGCAGCACGGTCTGCGAGAACGCCGACACCGGGGCGAACGCCTTGGCGAGGTCGATCTCCTGGAACGCGCCGGGACCGAACACCTGCGTGTTGACCTGGCCGCACAGCGCCAGGATCGGCGCCCGGTCCATCTTCGCGTCCCACAGGCCGGTGAGCATGTTGGTGGAGCCGGGCCCGGCGATGCCGAAGCACGCGGCGGGCCGGCCGGTGAGCTTGGCGAACGCCGACGCGGCGAACGACGCCGCGCCTTCGTGGCGGATGCCGACGTACGTGAGGTCGCCCGACTCCTCGAACAGCCGGAATGCGTCGGCGAGGCCGAGGTTGGAGTGGCCGACCATGCCGAAGACGTGAGTGACGCCCCAGTTGACCATCGTCTCCACCATCACGTCGGAGACCGTGCGGATGTGCTTGGCGGGCTCGACGATCGCGGCGTACAGGCCGTCGTCGCGGAGCTCGCTGCGGTAGGTGCGCACCCGGTCGGCATGGTCGTCGACCGACACCCCGGTGGTGGGGTCGAATGCCCAGCCGTGCCACGGGCAGCGCAGGCAGCCCTCCTCGATCAGGCCCTCGCCCAGCGGCCCGCCTTGGTGCGGGCAGCGGTTGTCGAGCACCGTGTACTCGTTGCCGATGCGGGCGACGGCGACCGGCGTGGTGCCCGCCTGCGCGGTGACCACCTCCCCGTCGGCGACCTCGGCTGGGTCGAGCACCCGGTACCAGTTGGTGGCCTCGTCGGCGTACAGCTTCTCGCCGGCGCCGTGGGTGAAGTCGACGTACCAGTGGCTGCCGTCGCAGAACGGCTTGTTGGAGGATGCCCCGCACCGGCACAGGGTGTAGTGCTCGCGTGACGCGCCCTCCAACCACTCGACGCCCTCCAGCTCGACGCCGCCGGTCACGAGGTACGGCCCGTCCGGAGCGAGGTGGATCGCGGGCGGGCGGTCGCGGTCCCGCGATTCCACGCCGTCGATCGAGAAGCTCAGCGCTCCCGACGGGCACATCTTGACGACTTCGACGATGGCGTCGCCGCCGGCCCCGGCGGGGTCGATCCAGGGCTCGACGCCGGTCTTCCACACGGCGGGGAGCCCCTCGGTGCAGTAGCCGGCGTGGGAGCAGATCGCCCGGTTGTCGTGGACGGTAACCTCGGGGCCGGCGTAGTCCTCGCGCTCGTCGGGAAGCCGGTCGTCGCTCTTGGAGTCGTCGAAGCCGATGCGGGCGTGGGTGCCGTCGCAGTAGGGCTTGTTCTTCGAGGCGCCGCAGCGGCACAGCCGCATGCGATCCCGTGTCTCCAGCGGAGTGCCGTCGCCGTCGCGGAATGTCTCCAACCCCTCGACGACGATCGGGCCGTTGTGCGCGAAGCGGATGCGAGGTGCCATGGCTGCAACCTAGCCTCCCGGAAATGACCAATGCAGACCTGCGCACCGCCATCCACGAGCTGTTCCCCACCATGCGACGCGAGCTGGAACAGCTCGTCCGCATCCCCTCGGTCAGCGCCCCGGGGTTCGACCCGGGAGAGGTACGGCGGTCCGCCCGCGCGACCGCCGAGCTGCTCGAGGCGGCCGGCTTGCGCGGCGTGCGGACGCTGGAGGTCGACGGGGCGCACCCGGCGGTGTTCGGCGAGATCCCTGCGCCGGACGGCGCCCCGACGATCATGCTCTACGCCCACCACGACGTGCAGCCGGCCGGCCCGGCGGAGCAGTGGGCAACCGACCCGTTCTCGCCGAGCGAACGCGACGGGCGGCTGTTCGGCCGGGGCACGTCCGACGACAAGTGCGGGATCGTCGTGCACACAGCGGCGGTCAGGGCCTTCGGCGGTGCGCCGCCGGTGGGCGTGAAGGTGTTGGTCGAGGGCGAGGAGGAGATCGGGTCGGTCAACCTCGAGGCGTTCCTCGCCGCGCACGGCGGCCTGCTCGCGGCCGACGCCGTCGTCGTCGCCGACTCTGCGAACTGGCGGACCGGGCAGCCTGCGCTCACGACGTCGCTGCGCGGGCTGGTCGACTGCGTCGTCGAGGTGCGGACGCTGGACGTGGGCGTGCACAGTGGCATGTACGGCGGCGCGCTGCCGGACGCGCTGACGTCGCTCAGCCGGCTGCTCGCCACCCTGCACGACGAGCACGGCGAGGTCTCGGTGTCCGGACTGGTGGCCGGCGACGCCGCGCCGCTCGACCTCACGGAGACCGAGCTGCGGGCGAACGCCGGCGCCGTCGACGGCGTTGCGCTGATCGGGTCGGGCTCGCTGACCGGGCGCATGTGGCGCAAGCCGTCGGTGTCGGTGCTGGCGGTGGACGCGCCGCGCGTCGCCGAGGCCATCAACCAGCTCGTGCCGGTGGCGAGGGCCAAGGTGAGCATGCGGCTCGCTCCCGGCGACCACCCGGCTCGCGCGATGGACGCCCTCGCCGACCATCTCGAGTCCCATGCCCCCTGGGGCGCGCGGGTGACGGTGCACCGCGGCTCGTCGGGCGAGCCGTTCGAGCTCGACACCTCGGGCGCCGCCTATGACGCTTTCCGCGCGGGCATGGAGGTTGCGTGGGGCACGGCGCCGGTCGAGATCGGGGTCGGCGGCTCGATCCCGATGGTTGCCGCCCTCGCGCAGGCGTACCCGGCGGCGAGCATCCTGCTCACCGGCGCCGCCGACGAGCGCAGCCGCGCCCATGGCCCCGACGAGAGCCTCGACCTCGGCGAGTTCCACAGGGCGGCGCTGGCCGAGGCGATCGCCCTCGCAGAGTTCGCCCGGACGTAGCTCCCGCATCCCCGGTGGTCTGCGGCCCGGGGTGGCTCCCCGGCGGAGTCGGAGCGCAAGGACCGCAGCCGGGGGGGGTTTTCAGCACGGCGGCCCCGGCGTACATTGCCGGTACTGGGAACTCCGGAGGTGATCGTGCGCACCCTCATCTGCGACCTCCTGGGCATCGACGTGCCTGTGCTGCAGGCGCCGTTCGGGCCGTGGCGGAGCACCAACCTGGCGGCGGCCGTCTCCAACGCCGGCGGGCTGGGCAGCGTCGGGGCAGCCGCCCGGCCGCTGGCCGACCTCGAAGCCGAATGGCGGCACCTGCGGGAGCTCACCGGCAAGCCGTTCGTCATCAACCACGGTGCCCGACCGTTCGACGAGGCCGCGTTCGCGGCGAGCCTGGCGGCGAAGCCCGCCGTTCTGTCGTACACCGCCGGCGACCCTGGCGCCCTGCCACGCCGGGCCCACGACGAGGGCATCCTGTTCCTCGCCCAGGTCACCAGCCGCGCCCAGGCCGAGCTGGCAGCCGCGCGGGGCGCCGACGCGATCATCGCGCAGGGCGGCGAGGCCGGTGGTTTCGGGGCGGCGGTGGGCGTCGGCACCATGGTGCTGGTGCCGCAGGTGGTCGACGCGGTGGCGCCGCTCCCGGTGATCGCGGCGGGCGGGATCGTCGACGGCCGCGGGCTGGCCGCCGCCCTCATGCTCGGCGCGCAGGCGGTGAACGTCGGCACCCGCTTCCTCGCCACCCACGAAGCACAGATCAGCGACGACTGGAAGGCGGCGATCGTGGCTGCGGACGCCGAAGACACGGTGCGGCTGACGCCTGGATTCGTCGACAGCTTCCTGCCACCGCCGTCGGCAGGAGGCTTCGACCAGCACACGCCACGGGTCCTGCGCACCGACTTCGTCGACCGCTGGAACGAGCGGCCCCAGCAGGCGCGCGCCGCGGCCGCCGAACTGCAGGCCGAGGTCCGCGCCGCCCTCGCCGAGGGACGGCCCGACCGGCTCGTGCCGTTCACCGGTCAGAGCGCCGGCCTCATCCACGAGATCCTGCCGGCGGCGAAGGTGCTGCAGTCGATCGTCGACGAAGCCGACGCGCTACTCGCCGGCCGCTGACCGCCACACCACGGTGAGGTCGCCGACGTTGGTGCCGGTCGGACCGCTGACCAACAGGTCGCCGGCCGCGTCGAGCAGCGGGTACGCGTCGTTACGGGCCAGGTGCTCGAGCGGGCTGCGGCCCTGCGCCTCGGCCCTCGCCACGGTGGCGCCGTCGACGACGGCACCGGCTGCCGGCGTGGGGCCGTCGACGCCGTCGGTGCCCAGCGCGGCCACGACGACGTCCGCTCGGCCCTCGATCGCGAGCGCGGCGGCGAGCGCGAGCTCCTGGTTGCGGCCGCCGCGACCCTCACCCGTCACCGTGACCGTCGTCTCGCCGGCGTAGACACGGACTCCTGGCGCCGCGTCGCGAGCGAGCCGGCTGCCGACCTCGCGAGCTTCGCCGGTCAAGTCCGTCGACACCAGCGCGGCGGCCAGCCCCTGGTGCTCGGCTGCCGCCACGGCGGCCTGCGCGACAGTGCTGCCGTCGGCCACCACCGTGATGGCCTGGTCGATGTCGAGGCGTTTCGGGGTCTCGGCGCTCGGGCCGTCGAGGTGGGCGCGCACGGCTGCAGGCGCGCCGGCGGGGAGGAGGCGCCGGGCGTCGGCCGCCGTCGTCGGGTCGGGCACCGTCGGTCCGGATCCGATGACGTCGAGCGGGTTGCCGACCACGTCCGACACCACCAGCGTCACCACCCGCCGGCGGCCGAGCGCCGCCCCGAGCCGCCCTCCCTTCACCGCGGACAGGTGCTTGCGCACGGTGTTGACCTCGTCGATCGACGCGCCCGACCGCAGCAGCAGGCCGGTCGTCGCAACGATGTCGGCGCGGGTGACCCCGGCGGCGGGGGCTTCGAGCAGCGCCGAGGCCCCGCCCGAGACGAGCACCAGCGCCGGGACCGTGGGGGGCGAGTCGGCCGCCAGCTCCAACACGCGCCGGCCGGCGCGCTCGCTGCCCTCGTCGGGAATGGGATGGCCGCCCACGATCAGCTCGCACCCGGCGGGCACGGGAGCCGCCACCGGTGCGACGACCAGCCCCGAGAGCCGCCGCCCGGCGAGCGCAGCGGCGGCACCCGCCGCCATCGCAGCTGACGCCTTGCCGAATGCGAGGATCAGGACCGCGGGCCCGTCGGGCGCGAGGCCGCCAGTGAGCGCCCGGGTCACCGCCGGGCCGGGGTCGGCGGCGGCCAGCGCCGCGTCGAGCATCCCGACGACGACGGCGCGACGGGTGGGGTCGTTGACGAGCACCGCCGGGTCGAAACGGCTCACCGGCGGCACACTACGCCCATACACTGGCCGGGTGCCCGAGCTGCACACCACCGAGATGCACACGGGCGGCGAGCCGGTGCGGATCGTCACCGGCGGGTATCCCGACCTGCCCGGTGCCACCATCCTGGCCAAGCGGCGACACGCTCGCGAGCACCTCGACCACCTGCGGCGCCTGCTGATGTTCGAGCCGCGCGGCCATGCGGGGATGTACGGGGTGATCCCGGTTGAGCCCGACCACCCCGACGCCGACCTGGCCGTCCTCTTCTGCCACAACGAGGGCTACAGCACCATGTGCGGCCACGCCACGATCGCGCTGGGCCGGTGGGCGGTCGACACCGGGCTGGTGCCGGCCGTCGA
>JBFKDA010000116.1:0-8386 GCA_041619955.1 Acidimicrobiia bacterium
GCGGGTGCGCGATATCCTGCGGAGCCGGATGACGAACGTGCGCGAGATCGACAGCGACGCCTTCGGGCCGGCGGTGCTCCAGCGGAGCCACGAGGTGCCGGTGGTGGTGGACTTCTGGGCGGCGTGGTGCGGGCCGTGCCGGGTGCTCGGACCGGTGCTGGAGCGCCTCGCCGAGGAGTACGACGGCGGGTTCGAGCTGGTGAAGGTCGACGTCGACCGCAACCAGGCGCTGGCGTCGCAGTTCGGGGTGCAGGGCATCCCGTTCGTGCTCGGCTTCCGCAACGGCCAGCCGGCCGCCCAGTTCACCGGCGCCCTACCCGAGCACGCCGTCCGCCAGTGGATCGACAACCTGCTGCCATCCCCGGCCGACCTCGCCGTCGACGCAGCCCGCGACGCGGCGCTCGCGGGAGACGACGACCGCGCCGAGGCGCTGTTCCGGGGCGTCGTCGCCGAGGACCCCGGCCACGTCGAGGCGGGTTGCGGGCTGGCCTCGCTGCTGATCGCCCGCAACGACACCGACGAGGCGCTCGAGGTGCTCGGCCGGCTCAGCCCCACACCCGAGGTGGAGCGGCTGCAGGCGGCGGCCCGGCTGGCGGCGTCGCAGGGCTCCGACATCCCGGCGCTGGAGGCCCGCCTCGAGGCCGACCCCTCCGACGAGGTGGCGCGCATCGAGCTGGCCCAGGCGCTGGCAGGGCGCCAGGAGTACGAGCCGGCGTTCGACCACCTGCTCAAGGTCGTCGCCGCTCGCGGCCCGCGACGCGACGAGGCCCGCCAGGCGCTGCTCGACATCTTCGGGCTCCTCGGCAACGAGCACCCGCTGGTGCCGATCTACCGGCGGGAGCTGGCCAACCACCTGTTCTGAGGCGCCGGGCAGGGCCAGCCCAACCCCCGCTCCGCGCGCCCCCGGTCAGCGGCGGGAACCGGCCGCCGCCCTGTCCCCGGTGTTGGACACGAGCGCCCGGCCGGCGCCGGCTGCGAACGCCGCCCCCAGCGGGCTGAGCGCGGCGATCCCGGGGCCGCCCGCCGCCAGCCCGGTGGCGAGCAGGATCGCGGCCGCAACGAGCCGGCCGGCCCGCAGCCGGGTGTCGTCGAGAGGGCGGGCGGTGGAGTCGCCGGTCGAATCCCCGACGCCGGTGCGCAGGCCCAGCACGCCGGCGGCGCCGAGCCCCAGCACCAGCACCTGCTCGAGGCCGGGCGCCTCCCACCCGCCGCCGATGCCGTCGCCGACGGCGGCCGCGAGCAGCGCGGATGCGAGCGCCGCACCGGCGACGGCGAGGCTGCGGACCGGCGCCGGCCTCGGGAGCCGGGTGTCGATCGCCAATGCGCCGGCGAGGGCGACGCCGGCCCACACCCCGTGTGCCTGCCAGCCGGCCAGGCCCGCAAGGCCGACCATCGCGACCAGGTCGGGCCAGGTGGGCCAGAGCCCGGTGGTCCGCACCACGATCCGGGTGGCCAGCAGCGCGGCGGCCACTGCGAACAGCGACGGCGGGCCGGCGAGCAGCGCGACGAGGGCGACCGGCGCTGCGATCGCGGCCGATGCGGGGTGGTTGGGGTCGAGCTCCCGGGCGGTCGCCCAGGCCAGGAACGCCGCGAGCCCGCCCCGCACGCCCCACCGCAGCGCATCCCCGAGCCCGTCCCCGCCGACGATCACCACCAGGAACGCCACCGCTCCGGCGGCGGCCGACGCCGCGACGGCGTGGCGGTTCGAGGGGAGGCGGGGGTCGATGGGCCGGCCGAGACCGGTGATGGCAGCCATGCCCGGCGACCGTAGGTCGATCCAGGTCGCTAGCCGAAGTCCCCGGGCTCGCCGCCCGACTCCCCGGCGGCCTCCTGCCCGGACTCCTCCCTGAGCGCGACGATGGTGTGTTCGAGCCGCTCGGCCTGGCGCAGGGCTCGTGCCACCGGATCGAGGACGACGCCGACGGCACCTGCCGTCACGAACGCCACGCCGATCTCCCTGGCTGCCGACATGTAGTAGTCGCTCGACGCCAAGTCGGCGCCGCCGGCGATGATGAGCAAACCGACCACGACCGCCGAGATGTACGCCCCCCGTGCGATCCGCCACGTCAGCGCCACCGCGGCCTCGGCCTGCTCGATCGTGGGCGCCACCTCGTCAGCCATCGGACCCTCCTCGCGTCGCTCCGGGCGGGGGCGACGCTACTGGGTGGTCCCCGTCAGGCCGTGACGCGGTCCACGAACGTCAGGTCGAGCTGCATGCGGATGGCTGCGTCGAAGTTCGCCGACCCCTCGCCTGGCACGGTCATGGAGAGCGCCATGTCCATCGGCATGTCGATCGACGCGCTCGCCACCAGCCCGCTGGTTGCGTCGAACCACGTGGTGCCGGCGATGTCGCCGGGCTCGAGCGACATCCGCATCTCCATCCCCTCCGGGAAGAACGCGTCCATGCCATCCAGCTCGGCCGCTTCCGGATCCAGCGCCGCCAGCTCGGCCATCATCTCGAACAGGTCGACCTCGATGCGCCCGATCGACGTCGTCGTGTCGATCCTGAACAGGCTGTGGCCGCCCTTGGTGACGGTGTCGGTGACACTGCTGACGGTGCGCGTGGTCATGTCGCCCATGCCGGGCAGCGGCACCGTGTCCTCCACCACCCACTCGCTGCCGAGCGTCAGCTCACCTTCCGGGAAGGCGGGGTTCAGGAACATCGCCGGGTCGAGGCCCGAACCGGCCGGGCCCAACCCGCCGCCGCCCATGGCGAACGCGGCCGGGATCTCCTCGCCGGCGACCGACATCGACAGCACGTTGCCCTGCGAGTCGACGACGATCTCGGTCTGGGGGAAGTCGAAGCCGTCGACGAAGCCGGACGGGTCGCCGGCAGACATGTCCTCGCCGGCCACGGTGAGCTCGTCGAGGGCCAGATCATCGACGTCCATGCTCATCGTGAGCACGGTGGTGCCGGGCTCCTCGCCCTCTGCAGTGCCCACGGTCAGCGTGCCTTCGATACCGGCCGCCATGCGGATATCGCCCATGTCGCCACCGGCCGCGAGTCCGCCGCTGCCCTCGACGCTCGCGTCCATCGAGACCGCGCCGTCGAAGTGGTAGGTGACCTCCTCGCCGCCGACGTAGGCATACGCCAGCGGCGCGGCGAGCGCCTCCCCGGACGACGCGACGACGGTCTCTCCCCCGCCTCCACCGCCGCAGGCGGCGGCGACCACGGCGAGGCCAGCGAGCAGGATTCGGGCACGCACGGTTCTCATCTCCCTCCGGGACGGCGTCGGCGCGCCCAACCGCCGGTTCATGAAGGTTGTCGGCACGCCGGCGCCTCGACTTGACGCCCTCGCCGGCGGATCAGGTCAGGCCGAGCACGGCCTCCAGGCCCACGGACACGCCCGGCAGGTCCGCCACCCGTCGCACCGCGGCCAGCACGCCGGGAACGAACGCCTCCCGGTCGGTGGTGTCGTGGCGGATCGCCAGCGTCTGCCCGGTGGTGCCGAACAGCACCTCCTGGTGGGCGACCAGGCCGGGCAGCCGCACCGCGTGCACCGGGACGCCGGCCACGTCGCTGCCCCGCCCCTCGCCAGGGCGTACCGCGCCGGGCGCGGCGGCGGCGATCCGCTCGGCGGTGGCGATCGCGGTGCCGGACGGGGCGTCGACCTTGCCGTCGTGGTGCAGCTCCACCACCTCGGCGGCCTCGAAGTGCGGCGCGGCGATCTCCGCCAGCCGCATCAGCACCACCGCCCCGATGGCGAAGTTGGGCACGACCAAGCAGTTGGGCGGACCGGCGCCCCACATGCCGCGCACCTCGTCGAGGCGCCCGGCGTCGAACCCGGACGTGCCGACCACGGCGTGCACACCGAAGGCCTTCCACCGCGCCAGGTTCTCCATCACCACGTCGGGCCGGGTGAACTCGACGACGACGGCGGCCCCCCGCACGACCTCGGGATCGGCTGACACCTCGCCCTGGCCGTGGGGGTCGTACCGGCCGCCGATCTCGAGGTCGGCGGCCGCCTCGACCGCCCGGGCGACCAGCCGGCCCATGCGGCCCGCAGCGCCCGACACGGCCACCCGCATCACGTCACGAACTCCGCCAGGTCGTCCTCGGTGAAGGGGCCGACGGCCCCGAGCGACAGCGGCCCCGCGAACACCTCGCGGGCCACCTCGACGATGTCGTCCTCGGAGACGGCGTCGAAGCGCTCGACGAGGTCGCCGATGCCCAGGTGCTCGACGCCGGTCAGCTCGGCGCGGCCCAGCGCGGTCATGCGGCTGTTGGCGTCCTCCATGGAGATGGCGAGGCTGCCCTTCACGTGGCCCTTGGCGCGCTCCAGCTCCTCGGGGGTGATGCCGCTGGCCGCCACCGAGGCGATCTCCTTGCGGACGAGCCGCAGCACCTCGGTCGCCTGGCTCGGGGTCGTGCCGACGTACACCCCCCAGCCGCCGGTGTCCATGTAGGGGATGCGGAAGCTGTAGACGGCGTAGGCGAGCCCGCGCTCCTCCCGGATCACCCGGAACAGGCGTGACGACATGCCGCTGCCGAGCACGTGGTTGAGCAGCGAGGCGGCGAAGCGGCGCTTGTCGTCGCGGGCCAGCCCTGGCCCGCCCAGCACCAGGTGGGCCTGCTCGGTATCGCGGGGCCGCACCCGCACCGCCGCCGTGAACTCGGGCTCGCGGCGCAGCCGGACTTCGGTGGCGCCGGTCCAGTCGCCGAACTCGGTCTCGACCCGGGAGACCACCTCCTCGTGGTCGACGTTGCCGGCGATGGCCACCACCAGCGAACCGGGGACGTAGCGGCGCCGCCAGTAGGCGCCGATCGAGTCGGCGTCCAGCGCGAGCACCGACTCCCTCGAGCCGAGGATGGGACGCTGGAGCGGGTGGGACGTGAACAGCGCCTGGGTGAACTCCTCGTGGGCCACGTCGCCCGGGTCGTCCTCGTTCATGTTGATCTCTTCGAGCACCACCTGGCGCTCGGAGTCGATCTCGTGGGGACGGAACGCCGGGCGGCGGATCATCTCGGCCAGCAGGCCAAGCCCCAGCGTCAGGTCCTCGTCCCTGAGCCGCGCCCAGAAGCAGGTGTACTCCTTGGAGGTGAACGCGTTCGACTGGGCGCCCACCGCGTCGAACGCCTCGGAGATGTCGCGGGCGCTGAGCCGCTCGGAGCCCTTGAACAGCAGGTGCTCGAGGAAGTGCGAGGAGCCCTCCTCTCCGGACCGCTCGTCGCGGGTGCCGGTGTCGACCCAGCAGCCGACGGCGACCGAGCGGATCTCGGGCATGGGCTCGGAGATCACGCGCAAACCGCCAGGCAGGATGGTCAAGTCGTAGTGCATGAAGCGGGGATCCGGTTCGTGGGGAGGCGGCCGATGATAGGGAGCGGCCGCCTCTGGGGCGCCTCTCCGGTCCTCAGGCGCGCTGCATCCAGTCGCGGACGAGGTCGGCCACCTCGGCGGGCCGCTCGTGGACCACCCAATGCGAGGCCCCGGCCAGCAGGTGCTCGTTGTAGTCGGCCGCGACGAAGTCGCCGGAGCCGCTGGCCATCTCGGGGACGAACGCCATGTCGCGCTCGCCGTGGACGTACCGGACCGGCACGGTCACCGGTGGCAGCACGAGGTCGATGTCGGGGTTCAGCAGGTCGGGGTTGTAGATCGCCCGGTACCACTCGGACATGGCGTGGAACGCCCCCGGCTGGCGCCACTCCTCCTGGTACGCCGCGATCACCTCCGGGTCGACCCCGGACCCGGCGAAGGCGAACCGGGCGAGCAGGCCGAAGTCGTCGGCGGCCAGTAGCCGCTCGCCCGCATCGCCGGCGTTCATGAGCCAGGCGTAGAACGCGCGGTGCAGCTGGCCGAGGTTCCCGGCGCCGACTCGGTGGAAGTGCTGGGGATGCGGGGCGCACATCGCCACGATCCGGGTGACCCGCTGCGGCGCCAGTGCCCCGACCGCCCAACTCACCGCCGAGCCGAGGTCGTGGCCGACGATGCCGGCCGGGCCGCCGCCCGCCCACTCGATCAGGCCGAGCACGTCGCCGACCAGCATGCCCATGGCGTAGCTGCGAGTGCCGTCGGGCCGGTCCGAGCGGCCGAAGCCCCGCTGATCGGGGACGATCAGCCGGAAGTCGCCCTCGAGCAGCGGGATCACCGGGTCCCAGGCCCGGCGCGACTCGGGCCAGCCATGCAGCAGCACCAGCCGCGGGGCATCCGTCGGCCCCGCGGTGGCGACGTGCAGGCGGATGCCGTTGACCTCGGCGTCGTGAAGTTCCATGGGCGGGGACGCTAGCCCGGCAGAGCTGCGACGCTGCGGTAGGTTGGCCGATGCACCGGGCGTTGCTCACCGTCGCCGCCGTGGGGCTCGTCGCAGCCGGGTGCTCCGACTCGGGCACCGCCTCGACCGAACCGCCCGCCACCACCGCCCCGGCCCCCACGGCTGCGAGCACGACGGCGACGCCGGCCGCCTCGGTGACCACCGTGACCGGGCCATTGTTCGACTTCACGCTGCCGGGCCCCGCCCCGGAGCGCGTCGCGCTGTCCACCAGCGACGGAGTGCCGATCGTCGTCGATCTCTACCGGGGCGGCGAGCAGGCGTTCGTCATCGGCCACGGCAACAACCAGGACCGCACGGCGCCGCCGGCCCCCACCGGCGCGCCGTTCTACGAGACGCTCGGCAGTGAGCTGGTGGCCGGGATGATGGAGCTGTTCGGGCTGGCCTGATCGGCCGCTGTTATATTCCCGGCGCCTCAGGGCGAGATCAGATAGGCGACACGGGAGTGGGCATCGTGCGACGGTTGGTGATGTTCGGCGCGCTGGTGGGCGCGCTGCTGGTGGTGGGCGCGGCCGAAGCGGCGGCGCAGTCGACCGGGCAGCGGAAGGACCTCGGGATCCGGGCGAACGCGATCGAGCACGACCCGGTCCGCAACGTCGTGTACGCGGCGGTCGACGACACGGACCCCACCCACCCCAACCGCGTGGTCCGGCTCGACCCCGCCACCGGCGCGGTCCTCAACAGCGTGCCCGTCGGCACCGATCCGTGGGCGCTGGCCCTGTCGGACGACGGCTCGTTCCTCTACGTCGGGTTCCGCGGCGACGGCAAGGTCGTGCGGGTGGCACTGGCCACGTTCACCGTCGACCTGGAGATCCACCTCGGGATGGCGAACCCGGGGGACCCGTTCCTCGCCCGCGACATCGCGGTGCTGCCCGGCGCCCCCGCATCGTTCGCGGTGGGTCGCAGCGCCGGGGTGTTCAGCGCCGGCGGGGTGGCCGTCTACGACGGCGCCACCCTCCGGCCCGACACGACGCCGGCGAGCGACGGCGCCCGGTCGCTGCTGTTCAGCGCCGATGGCAGCACGCTGTACGGCTCCGACTTCTCGCAGAAGCTCCACGTCATCGCCATCGACGGCACCGGCGCCCATCGCACGGCGACGGCGACGGGGTTCGGCGGGCGGCTCGACGCCCGGTTCGGCAACCGGCTCTTCACCCGATCGGGCGACGTCGTCGACGTCGGCGGGCCGACCCCTGTCCTGGCGGGCACCCTTCCCAGTGACGCCGGCCTCTCGGCCGTGGATCGCCATCCGACCGCAGCCAAGGTCGTAACAGCAGGCAAGGTCGCCGGCCCGCGCACGCTGCTCGTGGAGGAGTTCGACCCCGCCACCCTCGCCCGGTCGCGCCGCATCGACCTCGGCCGCGAGTGGCCCGACCTGCCGAACCAGATCGTGGCGACGCCTGCCGACACGTTCTTCATCAGCTTCCACGAGGGCGCCGAGCCGGCCAGCCTCCACCTCATCACGCCGGGGGGCGCCATCGCCGGCACGGTCACCGACCGCCACACCGGGGTCGGCATCGGGGGCCTGTGCGTCGACGTGTCGCCGTTCAACGGGTTCCCGGTGGTGATCGCCGCCGAGACCGAGACGGCGGCCGACGGCACCTTCCGGGTCGACGTGGCGCCCGGGACGTACGAGATCGTGTACTACGACTGCGCGGGCTGGGACTACGCGGCCGAATTCTTCGGCGTCAACCGAAAGGAGGAGGTGGTGGTGGCGCCCTACGGCACGGCCGACGCGTCCATGACCCTCACCACCACCGACCTCACCGGGCTCGTGGACGTCACCCAAGGCGAGTGGCACCTGTCGCGCCCGCGGCAGAGCATCGTCCACTCCTTCTTCTTCGGGAACCCGGGGGACGTCCCCATGGTGGGCGACTGGGACTGCAACGGCACCGACACCCCGGGCCTGTACCGCCAGTCGGACGGGTTCGTGTACCTGCGCAACTCCAACAGCCAGGGCATCGCCGACATCCGTTTCTTCTTCGGCAACCCCGGCGACCTGCCGCTCGCCGGCGACTTCAACGGCGACGGCTGCGACACCGTGTCGATCTACCGCCCGGCTGAACAGCGCTTCTACATCATCAACGAGCTGGGCCAGAACGAGGGCGGGCTCGGGGCTGCC
>JBFKDA010000117.1:0-8312 GCA_041619955.1 Acidimicrobiia bacterium
CCAGCCTCACCGGCCACCGCACATCGGCGGGCCGTAGCCGGTGAGCTCCGTCCCGAACTCCGCCGCGAGCGCCACCCGGTCACCGCGCTCGATTGCGCTCGCCAGCCGGTCGAGCACGACGACCGTGTCGCTGTTCGCCGCCAGCGCTTGGACGTCGGACCGCGCCACGATCTGCGCCGCCGCGATCGCCGCCCGCTCCTGGGTGGCGACGTCGCCCGCCAGCCAGTTGCCCGCCAGCTGACACATGCCGGCGCGCGCGAGCTCGGTCATGAGGGACTCCGTGGTCCATTCCAGGTTGCGGTCCACCAGCTCCCCGAGCGTCCCACCGAGGTCCGCCTCGAAGTCGCCGACCAGCGCGTCGACCGTGCTGGGATCGAGGACGGCCGGCGCAGTCTCCGCCGCGGCCGGCACGTCCGCAGTGAGCTGCTCCCAACCGGCCTGGTCGACCTCGACCACCGCTGCCAGCACCTCCTCGATCCGCGCCGGCTCCCGGGACACCACGAGCTGTGCCACAACACCGGGCGCCGGCTCCCACACCGCGACCCGCCCCCGCTCCAGGTGATCGAAGACCAGCGCAGGAATCCCGGCAACGTCGGCGACGTCGACCGCACCGCCGGTCTGTTCCGCCCACTCGATGAGCCGCGCCACCACGTGCTCGCCCGGGAATGGGCTCTGGGTGAGCGCCAGCTCTGCCCGGCCTCCCCCCTCGAGCAGGTACCGGACCCCAGCAACCGACGTCGGGCCACCCACCGGCACCGCGGGGCCGGCCACCGGCTGCATGCCGAGCTGGGCGATGACCTCGTCCGCCTGCCCGTCGAACGCCGGCCCGACCGCGCTGACGATCGTCATCAGCTCGCCCGTGTTCACCCCGACCGCCCGGGCCTCGACCCACCCGCCGGTGTCGGTGACCATCGACCACGCGACCCACTGCCCCTCGAAGCGGAGCCCGTCGGGGGGCAGGTCGCCGCGGGCCATCGCCGCAGTCGCGGCATCGGCGTAGGAGGCCAGCTCCAGCACCGGCAGCATCGCCGCCTGCCCGCCGCCCCCGTAGAAGCGGTGGACTCCGGCGTCCACGGCGTACTCGCTAGCGAACGGGATCTCGTCGACGAACGCCGCGTCGAGCACGGCTCCCGGCAGGTCGAGGATCAGCCGCGGCAGCTCGCCTGCCACAGGATCGGCGGGCACGGTGGGTACCGGTCCGCCCGGGGCCGCCAGCTCCGGCGCCTCGGGCTGGGTGCCGGTGAACCAGATGCCGACCACCACGATCGCCGCCGCGGCGACCGCGAACCCGCCGGCGACGCGCACGAACGCCGGCCAGCGCCGCCGGCTGGCCACGTCGGCCCAGCGGTCGGTCGCCCGGGCCGTCCCGGCGACGGTGGACAGCGTCTCGGCCAGCCGGCGCTCGACGTCGGTGTCATGCATCGCCCAGCACCTCCTTCAGTTCGGCCAGCCCCCTGTGAATGAGCGACTTCACGGTGCCCAACCGGCAGCCCAGCAACTCGGCGATCTCGGCCAGCGGCAGGTCCTCGTAGTACCGCAGCACCAGCGCCGCCCGCCGCCGGGGCCGGACCCGGGCGAGCGCCACCCACGTCTCGTCGACCTCGGCGGGCCACTCGGGCCGGGGCGGGTCGGGAAGATGGCGCCGTTCGACCCGGAGCCGCCGCAGCCGCGACCGGCACTCGTTGACGACGATCTGGCGCAGGTACGCACCCGGCCGGTCGACCCGCCGCCACGCCCCGTGCAGCTTCAGGAACGCGTCGTGGACGACCTCCTCGGCAACCTCGTTGGAGCCCAGGATCAGGTGCGCCAGCCGCACCATGCCCGGATGCTCGGCCCGGTACAGGGCCTCGAGGTCGGCCAGCCGGGCACCGCGCTCCCTGCTGCGGCGCTCGGCCGCCACCACATGGGTTGCCGGCACCTCGGTCATCGCCACCTCCTCGCCCATCTACCCCACCGATGCCCCGCCCGGCGAGAAGGTTGCACCGACCGGCGAGACGAGCTCAGCCGCCTTCGAGGTACCCCTCGAAGCGCTTGGCGCGGGCGGGTTGGCGGAGCTTGGCGAGCGCCTTGGTCTCGAGCTGGCGGATCCGCTCCCGGGTGACCCGGAAGTGCGCGCCGACCTCCTCCAGTGTCCGTACCTTGCCGTCGGCGAGGCCGAAGCGCATGACGATGACCTGCCGCTCCCGCTCGTTCAGCTCCTCGAGCGCCAGCGACAGATAGCTCTGCAGCAGCTTGAACGACGCGGCCTCCACCGGCACCTCGGCGTCCCGGTCCTCGACGAAGTCGCCCAGCGTCGAGTCGTCCTCGGTGCCGAGCGGCGCCTCCAGCGAGATCGGGTCCTGGGCGATCCGCCGCAGCTCGGACACCTTCTCCGGCGCCAGCTCGAGGTCGCCGGCGATCTCCTCGATCGTCGGCTCCCGGCCCAGGTCCTGCATCAGCGACCGCTGGGTGTGCGCCAGCTTGTTGATCGTCTCCACCATGTGCACCGGCACCCGGATCGTGCGGCCCTGGTCGGCGAGGGACCGGGTGACGGCCTGACGGATCCACCACGTCGCATAGGTCGAGAACTTGAAGCCCTTGCGGTAGTCGAACTTCTCCACCGCCCGCATCAGCCCCAGGTTTCCCTCCTGCACGAGGTCGAGCAGCGACATCCCCCGACCGACGTACTTCTTGGCGATCGACACCACCAGCCGCAGGTTGGCCTCCACGAGCCGCTTGCGGGCCCGCTGCGACGCGCGGGCGTCCCGTTCGAGGATCACCCGCTCCGCCTCGCTCAGCTCCCCGTCGGCGGCGGCGAGCTTCTCGTGGGCGCGCAGCCCGGCCTCCATCTGCATCGCCAGCTCCACCTCCTGCTGGGTGGTGAGCAGCGACACCCGGCCGATCTCCTGGAGGTACATGCGCACCGGATCGGACACGGCCAGCTCGTCGTCCCCGAGCCGATGGGCGAGGTCCGTCTCCTCGCTCTGGGTCTCGACGATGTCGACTTTGCGGGCGCGCAGCGCATCGAATGCCAGGTCGAACGACTCGGGCGGCGCCTCGGCGTCCTCCAGTTCCTGGAGCACCTCGGCCATCAGCACGAAACCGCGCTGGCGGGCCCGGGCGGCGAGCGTGTCGACGACAGATGCGGCGACGGGGTTCAGGACTGGCCTCCGAGCTCTCGACGTCTCCGCTGCAAAGCTACCAACTCACGGAAAGTGTCGGAATACGCCTCCGGGTCGGACTCCTCGTCGAGGCGCGCCAGCCGCCGCTCGAGCTGCTCGATCTCGACCTCCACCGCCCCCGCCTGCACGCGCCGCACCGTCTCCACCGGCGACGGCAGCGGCCGGTCGATCGTCGCCAGCCTGGCGAGCAAGCCCGCGAGCTCCTCGTCCTCGCCGGCGACCCCGCCCAGGTCGGGCTGCTCGCCGGCCGGCAGCGCGCCGACCAGCGGCACCAGCACCTCGAAGGCGCGGGCGTGCAGCGGATCGCTGAAGATCTCGGGCGCCACCTCGAGGCCGGCCATGCCCGGGTGGTTGGCTGCGAGCAGCCGAAGCAGCTCCTGCTCGGCCTTCTGCAGGCCGGTCAGGCGCTGCACCGGCGGCGCCGGCGCGGCGTCCGGCGGCGCCGCGTCCCGACCCGCCGCCCGCACCGCCCCCTCGACGACGGCCAGATCCACGCCCGTCGACCGGGCGACCATCACCGAGTACTCGTGGCGGGCGACCGGGTCGGGGTGGCGGGCCACGACGGCCGCCGACGCCCGCACCGCCCGGGCGCGCGCCTCGGCCTCCGAGAGGTCGAAACGGGCGAGCTCCCGCTCCAGCCGGAACGCCAGCAGCGGCTCCGACTCTTCGATCGCCTTGGCCAGCCGCTCCTGCTCGCCGGCCGATACGAGGTCGGCCGGGTCCTGGCCCTCGGGGAGCCGGGCGACGCGCAGGTCGAGGTCGCCCGGCACCGTGTGCTCGAAGCCCCGCAGCGACGCCCCCGCCCCGGCGGCGTCGGCGTCGAACGCCAGCACCACCTTCTCGGAGAAGCGGCGCAGCAGGTCGAGGTGCTCGACGCCCAGCGCGGTGCCACAGGTGGCGACGGAGACCCCCATCCCCGCCTCGTGCATGCCGATGACGTCGGTGTAGCCCTCGACGACCACCGCATGCCCGGCCCGGACGATGTCGCCCTTCGCCCAGTTGAGCCCGTACAGCAGCCGCGACTTGTGATAGAGCGGCGTCTCCGGCGAGTTGAGGTACTTGGGGCCGTCGCCTTCCAGCACGCGGGCGCCGAAGCCGACGGGGTCGCCCCGCAGGTCGTAGATCGGGAACATGACCCGGCCCCGGAACCGGTCGACGAGGCGCCCCCGCCGGCTCTTGATCGCCAGTCCGGCCGCCACCATCTGGCGCTCCGCCACCCCGGCGTCGCGCAGGTGGCCCACCAGCGAGTCCCAGTCGTCCGGCGAGTAGCCCAGCGAGAACTGCTCGACGGTGCCGGCGTCGTAGCCCCGCCCCCGCAGGTAGGCGCGGGCCGGGCCGGCGTCGGCGCCGGTGCGCAGGCGCTCGACGAAGAAGTCCACCGCGGCGCTGACGGCGGCGATCAGCGACTCCCGCTCGCTGCGGCGCTTGGCGGCCCCGGGCTCCACCTGCATCGTGATGCCGGCCCGGCGGGCGAGCAGCTCCAATGCCTCGGTGAACTCGACGTTCTGGGTCTCCTGGACCCACCGGAACAGGTCGCCGCTCTTGCCGCAGCCGAAGCAGTGGTAGAGGCCGCGGGCGCCGTCGACCGACATCGAGGGCGTCTTCTCCTGGTGGAACGGGCAGATCGCCATCGTCGACCGGCCCCGCCGCTTCACCTTGGTGACCTCGGACATCAGCTCGACCAGGTCGGTGGCGGCCCGGACCCGCTCGATATCGTCGCGCCGGTACGCCATGCAGCGAGTGTATCGGCGAGACCCTCCGGCTCTACCATCGCCGGCGTGGACGGCGGCCGGCACTCGGACCTCGACTGATGGGCGGGCTGTTCGCGCTCGTCTTCGTCGCCGTGGTCGTCGCGCTGGTGGTGCGGCTGGTCACCGAGTACGCCGGCAACCGTGACGCGGCCTGGCAGGAGGCCGCCGACCAACTGCGGCTCAGCTTCACGCCGCGGCGTGCCAACCCACTCGAGTTCTGGCGGCCCGCGGACGACCAGCACCGCTCGATGCGCGGCACGGTCGACGGGTTGCCGGTGCGGGCGCGCACCTCTTGGGACGGGTCGCGGGACAACCGCCAGACCTGGACCGAGTACCGGGTCGGCTACCCGCCGCTGGGCATCGGCCTCAAGCTCTACCGCACCGGGATGTGGGGGCGGATCGCCGGCAAGCTCACCGGCAGGGACATCGAGGTCGGCGACGACGAGTTCGACCACGCCCACCGGATCGAGGGCCGCCAGTCGGAGGCGGTGGCGGCCTTCCTGACCCCGGCCCGGCGGGTAGCGATCGACCGCCTGCTCAGCGAGCTGGACGGCGCCCGGGTCGTCGACAACGGGATCGTGTGGCGGCGCAAGGGCGTCGTCGGCAGCTCCGGCGAGCTGGTGAGCTCGATCCGGCGCCTGGTCGCCGCCGCAGGGGCGATCTCCGGCCATAGCGCCGCCTCCGGCGCGATGACCGAGGCCCTCGCCCGCCAGCGCCGGGGTGACCTCGCCGAGTCGGCCGAGCGGCTGCGGACCGCCGCTCGGGGCAGCGGGGACGTGGAGCTGCGCCGCACCGAGGCCGAGACCCTGTACGCGGCTGGCCGGCACGCCGAGGCGGCGGAGGAGTTCGAGACGCTGGAGCGCGACCTGCCGGTCGACGAGCAGGTGCGCCGCTGGCGGGAGCTGGCGCAGGCGCGCCGTGACGGCGAGGCCCTGCCCGACCTCGAGCCCGTCCCCGACCGGCCATCCGGCGAGGTCAGCACCGACCCGGGCGCCGTCGCCGACGAGCTGTTCGACCCGAAGCTGCTGAGCTTCGAGACGGCCCGCCGGTTCGAGGCGCGCTACGAAGGCATCCAGGTGCGGTGGGGGGGCATCCTGGTGCGGGCCACCCCGTACCGCGGCGACCTCGACTTCCGCGGCGGTCCAGGAACGAAGGCCGTCGTGCGGGTGCACACGCTGGCCAACGACCTCTACGCCGGGCGGGACGTCGAGGCGGTGGTGCAGCTCCCGCCGGACGACGCGGCCCGGCTCGGCACGCAGCGCGGCAAGGAGGTCCGGTTCGCCGGAACCCTCGTCCGCATCGACCCGCTGATGCGCAACCTGTTCGTCGCAAACGGCCGGCTGCTCTGAGCGGGCTGGCGGCTCGCTAGCGCCGCACGGCGACGGTGCCGACCCAGGCGACGCCACCGCCGACGTCCCCGCCACCAGCAGCCACATCGCATCGAACGAGTGGGCGCTGACCACCCACCCCAGCACCAGCGGGCCGAGGCCTGCGCCGGCGAAGATCCCCGCCTGCGTGATGGCCGACGAGATGGCGGGGGTGCCGATGTTGGCGTTGACCACCGAGTAGGTCATGAGACCCGGCCAGGCCCAGCCGGTGGCGAACGCCACCGGCACGAGGATCGCGAAGGCGGCGCCCGCGGCCAGCGGGAGCGCCAGGAACACCAGCGCCCCGGCCCCGGTGAGGAGCGCCATCCCGGCGAAGCCGAGCCCGCCGACGCGGTCGGTGACCGCCCCGGCTGCCACCCGGCCCAGGATGCTGGCGGCCGAGCCGGCGAAGAGGAGCAGCCCGGCGGCCGATTCGGAGAACCCGACGTCGACGGCGGCGGCCACGAGGTAGGTGCCGAGCGCCACCGCCGACCAGGTCGCCAGCGCGGCACCGGCCGACAGCAGGGCGAGGCGGCGGGGGCTCAGCGGCGCCACCCGGCGCCGCTCGTCGGCCGGGGTCGCCGCCGGCGGCGGTCGGGGCGTCTCCGCGGGCACGAGCGCCAGCACGACGAACGTCAGCAGGGCGGCGAGGACGTAGGCCACCCGCCAGCCCGCCCCGACGATCACCACCGGCACCGCCAGCCCGGCGAGCAGGGTCGACGAGGGGATGCCGGCGTGCTTCAGGCCATAGAACAGGGCGCGCCGGCTGGGGTCGACGTGCTCGGCCAGCGCCTGGTTGGCGGCGGGGTTGGCCAGGCCGTAGACCACCCCGCCGGCCACCAGCAGCACGGCCAGCACGCCGACGTGCCGCGCCCCGGCGGCGATGGCAACCAGCAGCGCACCCGACACGATCGCGTTCACGCGGATCGCGGTGCGCCACCCGATGCGATGCACCACCCGCCCGAACGGTGCCGACGCCGCCGACGCCGTGAGGAAGAACGCCGCGGTGAGGGCGCCGAGGCCGGCTGCGCCGAAACCGAGGTCATCGCCGATCTGGAGGAAGCCGGCCCCGAGCAGGAAGACCGGCTGGGTGCTGAGCGTCACGATCAGCACGCTGAGCGCCAGCAGCCGCCAGGGCGGGCGGCGCCGCCCGGTCACACCCCCGCCAGCCGCTCCTGCAAGTAGCCGAGGACGCCGTCGATGGGCACGCGGTCCTGGCTCATCGTGTCGCGGTCGCGGACGGTGACCGCGTGGTCGTCGAGCGAGTCGAAGTCGACGGTCACCGCGTAGGGCGTGCCGATCTCGTCCTGGCGGCGGTAGCGGCGGCCGATCGACTGGGTGATGTCGACCTCGATCTGCCAGTGCGGCCGCAACAGGCCCGCCACCCGCTCGGTCGTCTCCACGAGGTCGGGCTTCTTCGACAGCGGCAGCACCGCCACCTTGATCGGCGCCAGCCGCGGGTCGAGGCGCAGCACGGTCCGCTGTTCGCCTCGCACCTCCTCGGTGGTATAGGCGTCCATCAGGAACGCGAACGTGCTGCGGGTGGCGCCGGCGGCCGGCTCGATGACGTAGGGGTGGAAGCGCTCGCCGGACTCCTCGTCGAAGTACTGGAGGTCGGTGCCGCTGGATTCCTGGTGAGCCTTGAGGTCGTAGTCGGTGCGGTTGGCGACGCCCTCCAGCTCGTCCCAGCCCCACGGGAACAGGTACTCGACGTCGACGGCGCCTGCCGCGTAGTGGGCCCGCTCGTCGGGCTCGTGGGCGCGGGTGCGCAGGTTGTCCTCGGAGATGCCGAGGCCGACGTACCAGTCGTAGCGCTGCCGGACCCAGTAGTCGTACCACTTGTCGGCCTCCTCGGGCCGCACGAAGTACTCCATCTCCATCTGCTCGAACTCACGGGTGCGGAAGACGAACTGGCCGGGGGTGATCTCGTTGCGGAACGCCTTGCCGATCTGGGCGACGCCGAACGGCAGCCGCAGCCGGGCGGTGCGGCGCACGTTCTCGTAGTTGATGAAGATGCCCTGGGCGGTCTCCGG
>JBFKDA010000118.1:0-8300 GCA_041619955.1 Acidimicrobiia bacterium
GTCGTCGGTCCACACGCCGGTGGCGTTGACCACCTGGCGGGCCCGAATCGTCAGCTCGCGGCCGGATTCCAGGTCGACGGCCCTCACGCCCACGATGCGGCCGCCCTCCCGGGCGAAGTCGGTCACCCGTACCGAGGTCGCCATGGCCGCCCCCAGGCCGGCAGCGGTGCGGGCCACCATCATCGTGTGGCGGGCGTCGTCCACCTGGGCGTCCCAGTAGCGCACCGCCCCCACGAGGCCGTCGGCGGCGAGCGCCGGCGCCAGCCGCAGCGCCTTCCGCTTGGTGAGGTGGCGGTGGCGGGGCAGCGGGTTGTCGCCGGTCGCGGCCAGCAGGTCGTAAAGCAAGACCCCCGCCCCGACGTACGCGCGCTCCCACACCCGGTGCTGGAGCGGGTAGAGGAACGACACCGGCCTGGCGAGGTGCGGGCACAGGCGGTTGAGCATCAGGTTGCGCTCGTGGAGCGCTTCCATCACCAGCTTGAAGTTGAACTGCTCCAGGTAGCGGAGCCCGCCGTGGAACAGCTTGCTCGACCGGCTCGACGTCCCCGAGGCGTAGTCGCGCTGCTCGACGAGTGCCACCGACAGCCCGCGGGTGGCGGCGTCGAGGGCCGTGCCGGCGCCGACCACTCCCCCGCCGACGACCACGAGGTCGAAGGTCTCGGCGGCCATCCGGGCGAGGTCTGCCTGACGCTGGCCGGGGTACAGGCGGGAATCGCTCACCCGGCGCATGCTACGGCGCAGCCGGGAGCCGGCGTTCCGGTAGGTTGCCGGGATGGACTGGTCGGCGGTCATCGAGCGGCTCGCCGCACTGCTGGATGAGCACTACCTCGACCGGGACGTGGCGGCGATCGTTGCGGCGATGCTCCAGAAACGCCACGCCGCCGGCGCCTACGCGGACGCCGCCGACGAAGCCGCTCTCGCGGCGGCAGTGTCTGCCGACACCGTGGCCACCAGCGGCGACCTCCACCTCCAGCTTCGCCACAGCGTCGTCCCGCTGCCCGGCGACGCCGTCGTGCCGGAGTCGGGCCGCCACCCCGAGGAGGTGCGGCTCGCTGGCTTCGGCGTGCGACGGGTCGAGGTGCTCGCCGGCAACGTCGGACTGGTCGAACTGGAGCGCCAGTTCCCGCTGTCGATGGCCCGGGACGCCGTGGCGGCCGCCCTGCGGCTGGTGGCCGGCACCGACGCGCTGCTCCTCGACCTGCGGGGCGGGGGCGGCGGCGAGCCGGAGATGGTGGAGTTCGTCGCCGCCCACCTGGTCGACGAGCCCTCCCCGCTCAGCGCGCTCGTGTTCCCCCGCACCGGGGAGCGCATCGAGTGGCGGGCCGACCCGGCGGCGGTGGTCGGCCCCCGCTTCGGAGGAACGAAGCCGCTGTGGGTGCTGATCGGCGCCGCGACGGCCTCGGCCGGGGAGGGCCTCGCCTACGACCTGCAGCAGGCGGGTCGGGCCGTCCTGGTGGGCGGGTCGACGGCCGGGGCGGCCTACTTCGACTACCGGTACCACGTCACCGATCACCTGATGTTCTCGGTGCCGTCGGGCTACCCGGTGAACCCCGTCTCAGGCGAGCACTGGGAGCGGACCGGCGTCCAGCCCGACGTCGAGGCGGCCGATGCGTTCCGCTCCGGCTACCGGCTTGCCCTCGAGCACGTGCTGACGCTGGGCGCAAATTGCCACCGGGCCGCCACCCACGCCCAGGCGGCCGCCACGCTCGCTGGCCGGTGATCCGCTAGTCGTCGCTCCCGCGGCCGCGGGGCACCTGCGCCAGCACCCGGCACGGGCCGCCCGACCCCTCCTCCCACGGGATCGGGCCGACGTACCCCAGCGCGCCCTTGGACGGGATGCCGTCGAGGTTGCGCAGGTTCTCGATGCCGTAGCGGCCGGAGCCCAGGAAGCTGACGTGCACGTCGAACGTCGCGGAGTTGCCCGGGTCGATGCTCAGCGTGTCGACCCCGATGCCGACGACGTCACGGCGGGCGATGAGCCAGTCGGTGGCGTCGACGCCGAAGCCGGGGAAGTTGAGGTCGGGAAAGCCGGCGCCACCCCGGTAGTCGTCGCCGTCGCCGACCCTGGCAGCCCAACCGGAGTTCATGCACACGATCGCGCCGCGCGGGATGCGGCCGTGGCGCCGCTCCCACGCCACCAGGTCGGCGACCTCCACCGTGGCGTTCGGATCGGCCTGCGCCTTGGCCTTGATGTCGACGACCACCAGCGGGGCGATCAGCGTCGACGGGTCGAGCTGGTCGACGAGCGAGCCGCCGAGGGCGAAATGCCCGGGCGTGTCGATGTGGGTGCCGATGTGCTCGTCGAACGTCCACTGCTTCACGTAGAAGCCGTCGTCGGGGATCGTGAACAGCACCTCGTCGAACACGGCCTGCGGGCCGAGGAACGAGGGGAACCCGGTGCCGAGCACGTGGGTGAGGTCGACCACCCGCCGGCTGCGCGGGCTCGCGGCGAGCGCCGGCACCGCCGGCACGCCGACCAGGGCCGCGGCCGCGGCAGCCGTGGCCCCGGCCTTGAGGAACGAGCGGCGGCTCACCGTCGGGAGCGCAGGCTGGTGGTGGGTGTGGGGCACGGCGCTGACACACATGGCAGGATCCCTTCCGGCAGTTGTGCCGAACCTACACGCGCCGGCATATCCGCGCCGGGCAGTACGTTGGCCCCGACGAGACCGAACAGCGAGGAGCACATGAGCGACTGGAACCAGCAGATCATCGACGAGTTTCGGGCGAACGACGGCAAGGTGGGCGGCATGTTCGAGGGGGCGCCGCTGCTGCTGCTGCACCACAAGGGGGCCAAGACGGGCACGGTGCGGGTGAGCCCGCTCATGTACCAGGAGGTCGACGGCGGCTATGCGGTGTTCGCGTCGAAGGCCGGCGCCGACGACAACCCCGACTGGTACCACAACCTCAAAGCCAACCCCGACGTGTCGGCCGAGATCGGCACCGAGGAGGTGTCCCTGCGGGCACGGGTCGCCACCGACGACGAGCGGGAGCGGATCTGGTCGCGCCAGAAGGAGGAATGGCCGCAGTTCGCCGAGTACGAGCAGAAGACCGCGCGCGACGTCATCCCCGTCGTGGTCCTGGAGGCCGCCTGAGGCCCGCCCGGGCGCATCCGGATTCGCACCCCGCGGCCGATCTCCCTTCAATACCGCCGATGACCGACACCTGGACGCCGACGTCGTGGCAGCAGCGGGTGGCGGCCCAGCTGCCGGTGTACGCCGACCCCAGCGAGGTCGCCGCGGTGGTGAAGGAGCTGGCGGCGCTCCCGCCGCTCGTCACCTCCTGGGAGGTGGACGCGCTGCGCGCTCAGCTCGCGGCATGCGCGCGCGGTGAGATGTTCCTGCTCCAGGGCGGGGACTGCGCGGAGAGCTTCGACTCCTGCTCCGACGAGGCGATCGTCGCCCAGGTGAAGATCCTGCTGCAGATGAGCCTCGTGCTGGTGCACGGCTCGCGCCGCAAGGTGGTGCGGGTAGGGCGGATCGCCGGGCAGTACGCCAAGCCGCGCTCCGCCGACGAGGAGCGCCGCGGCGACGTCGCACTGCCCAGCTATCGCGGCGACCTCCTCAACCGGGCGCCGTTCACCCGGGCCGACCGCACGCCCGACCCCAAGCTCATGTTGCGCGGCTACGAGCGGGCTGCGCTCACCCTCAACTACATCCGGGCACTGATCGACGGCGGCTTCGCCGACCTCCACCATCCGGAGTACTGGGACGTCGGCTTCGTGCAGCATTCGCCCATGCGGGGCGACTACGAGCAGATCGTCGCCACGATCCGTGACTCGGTGGAGTTCATGGAGAACGTCCTCGACGCCCGCGCCCACAACATGAGCCGGGCCGAGATCTACACCAGCCACGAGGGCCTGGCGCTGCTCTACGAGCAGGCCCAGACCCGCACCGTGCCCCACACCGACGGCTACTACAACCTGTCGACCCACTTCCCGTGGATCGGCATGCGGACCGCCGACCCGGCCGGGGCCCACGTCGAGTACTTCCGGGGTATCCGCAACCCGATCGGCGTGAAGGTCGGTCCCGGCATGACCGCCACCCAGCTCACCGCGCTGGTCGACGTGCTCCTCCCCGACGACGAGCCGGGGCGGCTGACCCTCATCCATCGGATGGGCGTCGACCGCATCGGCGAGGTGCTGCCGCCACTGGTGGAGGCGGTGCAGGGCACCGGCAAGACCGTCACGTGGGTCTCCGACCCCATGCACGGCAACACCGAGGTGACCCCCGACGGCACCAAGACGCGGCGCTTCGACAGCATCCTCGGCGAGCTGGAGGCGGCGTTCCGCATCCACGACGAGCTGGGCAGCGTCCTCGGCGGCGTGCACTTCGAGATGACCGGCGACGACGTGACCGAGTGCGTCGGCGGCGCCCGTGGCCTCGCCGAATCCGACCTCCATCGCGCCTACCGCACGAGCCTCGATCCGCGCCTGAACTACGACCAGGCGATGGAGATGGCCATGCGCATCGCCCGCCTCATGCGCGACCACGCGCCCGACCGGACCGGATAACCGGGCGCCGGCAAGCTGAGCCGCGCCGCTGCCGGCGGCCGGGGGCGCCGGTATCCTGTCGCTCCGCAACGACGTCCGGCGCACCTGCCGGATCGCCGAGGAGGCGGTTCCCCAATGACCAGCACCAGCGTCGCCCGAGCGGATCGGCCGCGCGTGCTGTCGGGCATCCAGGCGAACGGCAACCTGCACATCGGCAACCTCATCGGTGCGCTCCGCCAGTGGGCGGGCATGCTCGACGAGATCGACGGCTTCTTCTGTATCGCCGACCTGCATGCACTCACCATCCCCTCCCAGGTGATCGGCACGGACCTCGCCGACGCGGTGACCGAAGTGGCGGCCTGGTACGTGGCGGCCGGCATCGACCCCGACAAGGCGGCGATCTTCGCCCAGTCGGCGGTCCCGCAGCACGCCGAGCTGGCCTGGGTGATGACCTGCTTCACGCCGATGGGCTGGCTGGAGCGGATGACCCAGTTCAAGGCCAAGTCCGGAACGGAGAAGGAGAGCGTCGGCGCCGGGCTCTTCACCTACCCCGCCTTGCAGGCCGCCGACATCCTGCTGTACCAGGCCAACTACGTGCCGGTGGGCGACGACCAGCGCCAGCACATCGAGCTGACCCGGGACGTCGCGCAGCGCTTCAACCATCTCGTCGGCGAGGTGTTCACGCTCCCCGAGGGGATGGTTCCGAAGACCGGGGCCCGCGTCATGGGCCTCGACGACCCCACCGAGAAGATGAGCAAGAGCGTCGCCGCCGTGCGCAGCGGCCACGCCGTGCTGCTGGCCGACCCTCCCGACCTGGTGGTCCGCAAGCTGAAGTCGGCGCAGACCGACTCGGGCCGCGAGGTCGACCCCGAGAACATGTCGGAGGGCGTCGCCAACCTCGTCGACATCGCGGCCAGCCTCCTCGGCCGCGACGGCCGGGAGCTGGCGGGCGAGTGGGCGGGCATCGGCTACGCCGACCTCAAGACCCGGGTCGCGGACGTCGTCGTCGACGCCCTGCGCCCGGTGCAGGCCAAGCACGCCGAGCTTCGGAGCGACCCGGCCGTCATGCAGGGGGTGCTCGAGGACGGGCGGAAGCGGGCGGCGGCCGTCGCCGAGCAGACGATGGCCCGGGTGGCGGGCGCGCTCAAGATGCGGAGGCCTGGCTAACCGAGGGCGGCGGCGGCGGCGGGGGGAGGCGCCGGCCGCGGGACGCGTTGGCCGTGGGAGGCGCCAGGACTCGCCAGGCGCTAGGTTCGATGGCGCTCGCTATGCGGGAGGGACGCCCGTGCGACACGTGATATCGGTGGCGCTGGCGGTGGCGCTGCTCGGCTCGGCGGGGAGCGCCGCTGCCGCAGATAGCGTCGGCCAGGTCGACACGTCGACCGGTATGTGGCATCTTCGCGACCCTGCCTCAGGCAACGTGACGTCGTTCTTCTTCGGGAATCCCGGCGACGTGCCGGTGATCGGCGACTGGGATTGCGACGGGGACGCCACCCCGGGCCTGTTCCGCACTTCCGACGCGTTCGCCTACCTCCGCAACTCCAACTCCCAGGGGATCGCTGACATCCGTTTCTTCTTCGGCAACCCCTCCGACGTGCCGCTGGCCGGCGACTGGGACGGCGACGGCTGCGACACGCTCAGCATCTACCGGCCCAGCGAGCAACGGTTCTTCATCATCAATCAGCTCGGTAAGAACGAGGGCGGTCTCGGCGCCGCCGATTTCGACTTTGTCTTCGGCAACCCGGGTGACAAGCCGGTGGTGGGCGACTGGGACGGCGACGGCACCGACGAGGTGGGTTTGCATCGCGAATCGACCGGCTTCTTCTACTGGCGGAACACGCTGGACAGCGGCAACGCGGACGACACGATGTTCTTCGGCGATCCCGGCGACCAGTTCGTCGCCGGTGACTGGGGGACCTTGGATGGCGTCGATACGCCGGCGGTGTTCCGGCCGTCCAACACCACGTTTTTCTTCCGCCACACCCTTTCCCAGGGCGTGGCCGACGACCAGCTCGTCGTGGGCGACACCAACTGGCTCCCCGTCGCAGGCGAGTTCGGCACACTGGCCTTGCCAGGCTCGATCGAAACCATCGCCCGGTTTCTCTCGAACTTCGAGACCGCGTGGCAGACCGGCAACGGCTTCTTCCTCTTCGAGCGCATCCACCCGGTGTCGATCGCCATCCTGGGACGGCCGGCTTGCGAAGAGTTGAACACGACTTTCATCGGCGACCCAACCTGGCGAGAGGTGCTCCTCTCGGTCTCGGGGCCAACCCTGTGGACGAACGACGGCTACCCAGGGGCACCCGTGATCGTCCCCAACACCTATACGGTCGTCACCGACGGCACCGTTGGGGGCATCACCGAGCGGCGGACCTGGCATCTCGGCATCGTTGGCGAGAAGCTGCACTGGTTCCCGCGCACCTGCGATCTTCTGGAGTAGCTGCGACGCTACGGGCCACGCTCGGACGCTGTACGGGCGGTCGCCTCGGGCAGATGGTTCGGCGTGAACCTGAGCCGTCATGAGGAGACTGGGCTCGCCGACCGCCACCAGCCGCAACACGCGCCAGGCGGACCCGATCTACTGGCGGTCGAGGATCTCCTCGATCTCGCTGATCCTGGCCAGTATCCCGTCGATGCCCGAGGCGGCGTCGATGTGGCGGTTCAGCCGCCATGCATCGGCCGCGAAGCCGAAGTCGCCCCCCGAGCTGCCGCCGCCTGCCTGCTTCACCGGGTCGATGCGCCGCTTGCGCAGCTCGTCGGCGCGCTCTCGCAACTCCGCCAGCTCCGCCTCGAGCGCCTCCCTGTCGACGGGCAGCTCCTTGCGGAGGCGGCCTGCCTCGGCCAGCAGCGCCAACCGGCGCTCCCGGAGGTCGATCCGCCCGTTGTAGTCGTCCTCGGGAAGCGCCCTGAGGCGCTCCTCGATCTCCTCGAGCTCGGCGACCGTGCCGTCGAGCTGGGTCTGGGTGTCGGTCATGCGCCCGAATCTACCGCGTGCCGGCCGACACCGCCCTCCCGCTACAGCGGCCGCCAGCGGCCGCGGTGGTCGTTGTCGTGGTGTAGCCGAGGCCGGCGGTCCACACCACGTCGCCACTCGGCAGTGGCTGGTACTGCCACGGCCGCACCGGTGAGGAGGTCGCAGTAGACGTCCGCGCGGAGCTGGTCGATGGTGCGCTCCTCACCGGGGCCACGGAGGTGTTGGGCGAGCTGCGTGATGCAGCGCATGGCCGGGGCGGCGCGGTCGGGCGCCAGGTCGAGGCCCATGAGGTTGGCGGTGCCGTCGGTGGTGGGCTCGACCCAGACGCGGCGATCGTCGTTGGCGGTGCGGTAGCGGCGGTCGGCATCGGCCGGGTCGGCCTGGATGCAGTCACGGCGCAGCCGGGCGCGGAGTTGGCCGGTGGTCAGGGTCGCCGCCGCATCGAGGACGTCGTCGACGATCTGACGGGCCAGCTCGGGGCGGAGGTGGATGGTGCCGTCGGCGAGGACCCGGGCGCGTGGCACGTCGAGGCGGCCGGCAGCGAGATCGGCGGGGGCTGTGCGGGTGAGGCGCAATGCGGCGCGGATCTCGGCGGCGGTCGCCTCGTGCGCCACCCCGTCGTCGACGTCGCCCGAGGCTCGCCACCCGGGCCCGGGGCGATCCTCAGCCGGTGATCACCGGCTCGCCGGTGTCGACGACCTCGAAGGCGCTACCGGGGATCGACTTCAGGTCGCCGAGCGCGTCGTCGTCCCAGCGCGGGTCGTGGGTGCCGGTGAGGAACCAGTCGCTGCCGTTGTCGGCGACGAACATCCCGTATCGCCGGAGCGCGGCGCACAC
>JBFKDA010000119.1:0-8275 GCA_041619955.1 Acidimicrobiia bacterium
CCCCCCCCCCCCCCCCCCCCCCGACCCACGGAGGCACACAGAGAACGTGACGTGACGACGGTCGCCACCAAGGAAGAGCTCCCGCGCCGCGCCCGCCTCCGGCTGACGTGGGTGGACAGCTTCCTGTGGGGGGTGCGGGTCGCGGCGGTGGTGATCATCGTCTGGGGGGTGTTCGGTTCGATTCGCCTGACGATCGCCGGCGAGGGGCTCAGCGGCGCGGCGTACCGCGATCTCATCGTGTCGGGCATCGCCCAGGGGTCGATGTACGGGCTGATCGCGCTGGGCTACTCGATGGTCTACGGCGTGCTCGGCTTCATCAACTTCGCTCACGGCGAGGTGTTCATGTCGGGCTCGGTGATCGGCTTCTTCTTCGCCGACGCCATGGCCGGCGGCATGTGGGAGGACAACTTCCCGCTCGCGATCGCAGTGGTGTTCGTGGTGGCGATGTTCACCTCGACGCTGCTGGCGGTGGTGATCGAGCGCGTTGCCTATCGGCCGCTGCGCGGGGCGCCGCGGCTGATCCCGCTGATCACGTCGATCGGCGTGTCGTTCTTCATCCAGTACGCGTTCCTGGGCCTGTTCGGGGCGGCCGTCAAGAGCTACCCGCCGCTGCCGGCGGGGCTCACGAAGCGGATCGACTTCCTCGGCCTGGTGTCGATCGAGGGGACCAAGCTGGTCGTCATCGCCATCGCGCTGGTGTCGATGGCGGGGCTGTACTACTTCGTCGAGAAGACCAAGCAGGGCCGGGCGATGCGGGCGGTGGCGGAGGACAAGGAGATCGCCGCCTTGATGGGCATCGACGTCGACCGCACCATCGTGCTCACGTTCGCCGTGGGCGGGGTGATGGCTGGCATCGCCGGCGTCATGTGGGCGATGCTGTTCCGGGGGGTCAGCTTCATCACCGGATTCCTGCCCGGCATCAAGGCCTTCACCGCGGCGGTGCTCGGCGGAATCGGCAACATCATCGGGGCGATGATCGGCGGGCTGACGCTGGGCGTGTTCGAGTCGGTGGGCCCGCAGGTGGTGCTCGGCGGGCTCGAGTGGGAGCTCAACTGGCCGGTGCTGTTCGGCGGCCTGGTGGTGATGCTCGTGTTGATCGGGGTGTTCCGGCCGCTGATCCGCACCCACCTCGTCTGGCAGGCGTCGCTCGGCATCACGGCGCTGCTGTTCCTGGTGACGCTGATCATCCCCTCGTTGCGGGACGCCGGCCTGTCGATCGACATCCCCGGCCTCAGCCAGCTCAAGGACGTGGTCGCCTTCACGGCGCTCGTGCTGGTGCTGATCTTCCGCCCGACGGGGCTGCTCGGCGAGCGCTTGGCAGTCGAGGAGCGGGGATGAATACCTGCCTCGCTTGCGCGCGTTCTGGGGCTGGCATGCGCCGCTCGTCGACCAATGTCATCGAGGAGCGGGGTTGAATACTCGCCCCGCTTGCGCGCGCTCGTGGCCTCGCATGCGCCGCGCCTCGACCAATGTCATCGAGGAGCGGGGATGAGCGAACGCCGCGCCGAGATCGCCGAGGCCGTCGAGGAGCGGCCGGCGGCGCGGCCCGCCACCGACTTCGACCGCCGGCGGGTCGTGCGGTACGGCCTCATCGGCGGGCTGGCGATGGTGTTCGTGGCCGCAATCGGCATGCTCGAGGTGTTCGACTCGCGCCATCTCATCGAGGGCCTGCTCAGCCTCGGCTACCTGGCCATGGCCTGGCTGCCGGTGGCGTTCGGCTACCTGGCTGCCAAGGAGCCCGTGCTGGAAGGCGTCACCGCGCCGGTCAAGGGCGCCCGTGACGTCATCGCCGGAGCGCTCACCGGGCTGCTCAACGCAGGCGGCGTGATCCTGTTCGTGCTGTGGCTGGACAACTTCGACGGCCGCGACATCATCCCCAACTTCAGCCCCCGGCTCGAGGAGCTGCTGTCGTTCGGGGAGAGCCTCGGCACCGGCATCCTCTACTGGGCGGCGCTGGGCACGGTGCTCGGCGCGATCGGCGGCGCCATCCACCTGCTGCCACCGGCATTGCGGCGCGGGCTGTCGGCGGCGGTGCAGTGGGTGTTCCTCGTGTCGCTGATGCAGATCGTCGTCGTGCAGATCCTCAGCGAGTTCGGCCAGGAGGACTTCGCCGAGGACACGCTCTACGGGTCCAATGGTGGACTGGAGGTCGTCCCGGCCCTCGTCGTCGGGTTGGTCGCCGGCGTGCTGGCCGTCCGCCTCAAGGGCCAGGGGACGGTGCTGCGTGCCCGCCTCGCGACGGCGGATCAGCGGACCCGGATCCGCAACTCGATCATCGCCGCCGTCGTGGTGTTGGTGGTGTTCATCATCCTCCCGAACTTCCTCGGCAGCTTGCTCAACGAGCTGCTCGCCAACGTCGGCTTGTTCCTGCTCATGGGCCTCGGGCTGAACATCGTCATCGGCTTCGCTGGGCTGCTCGACCTCGGGTACGTGGCGTTCTTCGCGGTCGGCGCATACACGACCGCGGTGCTGACGTCGCCGATCTCGCCCAAGTGGTCGCCCGAGCTGTCGTTCTGGGTGGCGATGCCGGTGGTGATCGTCATGGCGATCATCGCCGGGATCCTGGTGGGGACTCCGGTGATCCGCATGCGCGGCGACTACCTGGCGATCGTGACGCTCGGCTTCGGGGAGATCGTCCGCATCCTGTTCCTGTCCGACTGGCTGGCGCCGACGTTCGGCGGCGCGCAGGGGATTCGCCAGATCCCCGGGGTGGAGGTGCTCGGCACCGAGGTCCAGGGCACCGACCCCAAGGCGATCTTCTACCTTGTGCTCGTCTTCGTCGTGCTCGCCGCGTTCGTGTCGTGGCGCCTCCAGGACTCGCGGGTGGGGCGCGCCTGGATGGCGATGCGGGAGGACGAGCAGGTCGCCGAGGTGATGGGCATCAACACGGTCACCGCCAAGCTGCTGGCGTTCGTCACCGGGGCGGTGCTGGCCTCGTTCGGCGGGGCGCTGTTTGCCGCAAAGGTGGGGTCGGTGTTCCCCAACAGCTTCGAGCTGTTGGTGTCGATCATCGTGCTCGTGGTGGTGATCGTCGGCGGCATGGGCAACATCCCCGGGGTGGCGATCGGCGCGCTGGTGCTGATCGGCGTGCTGGGCGGCCCGACCACGCCTGGGCTGCTGCGCGAGTTCCAGGAGTTCAAGCTGCTGATCTACGGAGCGCTGCTCATCTACATGATGTTGCAGCGGCCGGAAGGCCTCCTGCCGAGCGTCCGGCGGTCGCGGGAGCTGCACCAGGAGGAGTTCCTCCAGGACGCCTGGTTCGACAAGGCGGCGCGGGAGGAGGCCGAGCGGGAGGCCGCCCGCCAGGATGCCGTCGATGCCGCGGAGGCGGGCATCTGATGGCGATCCTCGAGATCCGCGACCTGCGCAAGGAGTTCGGAGGCCTACGGGCGTTGGGCGGTGTCGACTTCCACATCAACGAGGGCGAGATCGTCAGCGTCATCGGGCCCAACGGCGCCGGCAAGACCACGTTCTTCAACGTCATCTCCGGGATGTTCCCTCCCGACAGCGGCCGGATCCTGTTCGAGGGCCAGGACATCGGCGGCCTGGAGCCGTCGGAGATCACCAAGCTGGGGGTCGCGCGCACCTTTCAGAACGTGCGGCTGTTCCCGAACATGACCGTGCGGGAGAACGTCATGGTCGCCCAGCATTGCCGGACGTCGGCGGGACCGATCGGGGCGATCTTGGGCACGCCGAAGTTCCGGCGGGAGGAGCGGGAGATCCGCGAGCGGGCCGAGGAGGTGCTGTCGTTCTTCGGCACGCGCCTGGTGGGCTACCGGTTCGAGCAGCCGGCGTTCGTGCTCTCGTACGCCAACCGGCGGCGGCTGGAGATCGCCCGGGCGATGGCGACCCAGCCCACGGTGCTGCTGCTCGACGAGCCGACCGCCGGCATGAACCCCCGCGAGACGCTGGAGTTGACCGAGCTGATCGGCAAGCTGCGTGACGAGAAGGGCTTCACCTGCGTGGTTATCGAGCACGACATGAAGGTCGTGCGGGACGTCTCCGACCGGGTCGTGGTGCTCGACCACGGCGTGAAGATCGCCGAGGGCTCCTACGAGGAGGTCTCGACCAACGAGGACGTCATCGAGGCGTACCTGGGCCGGCCCGCCGAGGTCGGCGGGGACCCCACGTGACCGGCAACGGCCGCAGGCCGGCGCTGGAGTTCCGGGGGATCAACACCCACTACGGGCCGGTGCACGTGCTGAAGGACGTGAACATCGAGATCCACGACGGTGAGATCGTCTGCCTGCTGGGGGGCAACGCCAGCGGCAAGACCACCACCCTGAAGACGATTCTCGGCATGGTGGCGCCGTCGTCGGGGGAGGTGGTGCTCGACGGCGAGGTGGTGTCGGGCATGCCGACGTCGGAGATCGTGGCGCGGGGCGTGTCGATGGTCCCGGAGAACCGGCGCCTGTTCAAGCGGATGACCGTCCGGGAGAACCTCGAGATCGGCTCGTACCTGCGAACGGACCGCGACTCGCTCGATGCCGAGCTGGAGCACATCTTCGAGATGTTCCCCCGGGTCAAGGAGCGGCTGCACCAGAAGGCCGGCACGCTGTCGGGCGGTGAGCAGCAGATGGTGGCGGTCGGCCGGGCGCTGATGGCGAAGCCCAAGGTGCTGCTCATGGACGAGCCGTCGATGGGACTGGCGCCGGTGCTGGTGGCTCGCAACTTCGAGATCATTCAGCAGATCAACCAGGCGGGCACCACCGTGTTCGTCGTGGAGCAGAACGCCAACATGGCGTTGTCGATCGCCGACCGCGGCTACGTGCTGCAGACCGGCCAGATCGTGCTGAGCGACACGGCGTCGGCGCTGCTGGCCAATCCGCAGATGCGGCAGGCCTATCTGGGCGAGGTCGAATAGGCCGGGCCGGCGGCTCGATGTCAGGCGGTTCTGGAGTCCTGTTTCGCGAACCAGCGCCAGCTGAGTTCCGCGAACTGGAGCGGCCGTGTCTCGATCGGTAAGGTCGCCGGCAGCGACGGGAGTGGGATCCTCGGACGGAGACTGGCGGCGATGACCGCTGGGGGGGCGTACGGGAGATGGAGCATTGACAAATGGAAGTACCCACCACTTCCGCGCTGGGCCGCGTGCCAAGCGCTCCGCCGTCGCAGCCGGTGCGGGGGCGATCCCATGGCTGACTGCCGGTGGTACGCGATGGAGAATCGAGCTGAGCTTCAAGCGGTGCTGGAGAAGGTTCCGCCTGCCGACCGAGCAGAGGTCGAACGAGAAGTCCGCAGCCTGTTTCTCTACGGCCCGACGATGGCGGGGTCGAGGCGGATGCGGCAACTCTCGCCGGGCGGCGGACCCGACTACGTGGTGACCCTCTGGCACGGGCGGATCGCGCTGTGGTTCTCGGTTGACGAGGACGAGTGTGTGCTCACGCTGAAGCTGGCGCTACCTACTGCAGCGGGTTTGGGCGACGATTAGCCCGCGTCGCGAGCACCCCAGATCTCGCGCATCTCGGCCATGAACTTCTCGAAGGTCACGGCCTCCCCACTCTGGGCGTTGGCAACGACTTGCTCGCGGTGGGGGTGGAAGGCGAACAGCATCGAGAGATGCCATGCCTCGATCACCCCTGCGATGTCGTCCGCTGCAGCACCCTTGAGCTCTGCTACGAAGGCAGCTCGTCCCTGATCGTTGAGTCGGGCATAGACCGCGTCGACCTTGGCCTGATCCGGATAACCGGCCGGCCAGTCGGAAGCCCATGCGGCTGAAGTCACGTTGTTCATCACCGGGTCGGCAACTGTCGGGAAGGGTACCGCATTGGCGCTCACGTTCCTCGTTCGCAGAGCGATTCGCAACCGAACTTGACCCGCACCCATAGTATGAAAGAATATTTGTGAAAAATGTCTTTCAGAGATGTGATCGAGCTGACCGACCCCCGCCGCATGCGGGCGCTGTCCCATCCGGTGCGGCTGGCGCTGCTCGACCACCTGCTGAGCGTGGCCACCGCCACCGCCACCGACTGTGCGGCGGCGGTGGGGGAGAGCCCTTCGTCGTGCAGCTACCACCTCCGGACGCTGGCTGAGCACGGCTTCGTCGAGGAGGCCGAGAGCACCGACGGGCGGGCCCGCCCGTGGCGGCTCGTCGTCCGGGGCTTCGACCTCACCGCCGACACGCCCGAGCAGCGGGTCGCCGCCGAGGCGCTGTCCGACGAGCTGCTGCGCCAGGACGACCGGGTGCTGTGGCGCTACCTGCGCTCTTCGCAGGCGTACGGCGAGGAGTGGCGGAAGGCGGCCATCCACGCCCGCGCGACGCTGCACCTCACCCCCGACGAGTTGACGGAGCTGCGCCGTGCCTACCTCGGCCTGCTGGAGCCGTACGTGCGACGCGAGGAGGGCGGCGACTTCCCCGCCGGCGCCGCCCGGGTCCGGGTGATGTTCCGCGGCGTACCCGCCGAGGCCGCCGGTGGCCGCGAGGGCTGATGCGCCGCCGGCTGCCGCTGTTCGGGGTGCTCGCCGCCGACGGCATCTCGGTCGCCGGCAACATGCTGACGCTGGTGGCCGTCCCCTGGCTCGTGCTCCAGACCACCGGCAGCGCCGCCCAGACCGGCCTGGCCGGGTTCTTCGCGGCGATCCCCGTGCTCATCTCGGGCCCTCTCGGAGGCGTGGTGGTGGACCGGCTCGGGTTCCGCCGCGCCAGCGCCCTCGCCGATCTCGCCAGCGCCGCCCCGATCGCCCTCATCCCGCTGCTCCATCAGCTCGACGTGCTGGAGCTGTGGCACCTCCTCATCCTCGTCTTCCTCGGCGCCCTGCTCGACATCCCCGGTGAGACGGCCCGCCAGGCGCTGCTGCCGGACGTCGCCGAGGCTGCCGGAATGTCGCTGGAGCGGGCGACCAGCGCCCGGAGCGGCATCCTCCAGGTGGCCCGCATGTTCGGCGCCCCCGTCGGAGCTGCGCTCATCGCGGTGACCGACGCCACGGCGGTGCTGTGGATTGACGCCGCCAGCTTCCTGGTGTCGGCGTTGATCGTGTGGGTGGCGGTGCCGGCGGCCTCGTCGCCGCCCGCCGAGACCGACGACCGGTCGTACGTCGGCGAGCTGCGGGAGGGCCTCGCCTTCGTCCGCAAAGACCGGCTCATCCTCGCCATCGTGCTGATGATCGCCTTCACCAACGCGCTCGACTTCGGCACGTTCTCAGTGCTTTTGCCGGTGTACGCCGATCGCGTGCTCGACAGCGCCGCCGGGCTGGGCCTGCTGCTGGCGGCGATCACCGTCGGCGCCGTGGCCGGCACGTTCGCCTACGGCGCGGTGGGGGAGCGGCTGCCCCGCCGCCCGACCTTCCTCGCGGTGTTCCTCGTGATCGGCGTGCCCCGCTACACGGCGCTCGCGGCCGCCCCGTCGCTGTGGGTGCTGCTGCCCGTGCTGTTCGTGGTCGGGGTGGCGGCCGGGGCGGTGAACCCGATCCTCGGCGTCGTCTCGTACGAGCGGGTGCCGGCCGAGCTGCGCGGCCGGGTGTTCGGGGTCACCCGGGCCGCGGCGTGGGCGGCCATGCCGCTGGGCACGCTGCTGGCCGGCTTCCTCGCGCAGGGGCTCGGGCTGCGGCCGGCGTTCCTGATCATGGGCGTCCTGTTCCTCCTCGCGTCGCTGGCGCCTGCGGTCGGGCGGGTGTGGCGCGGGATGGACGCCCCCCGCCCCGTCGACGTCCCGGCCTAGCGCGGCAGGCCGGGGGCGACGGTCACTCGACGTACAAGCGGTCGTCGATCAGGCGCTCGGCAACGTGGGCGCCCTCGGGCTCGAAGCGGAAGTGCTCGAAGTCCTTCCAGAACTCGACGTCGATCGCCGCCGGTCCTTCCCGGTTCTTCTCGACCGAGAAGACGACCTGGCGGCGGAACTGCTCGGCGCGGGCCGAGTCGAACGCCGTATGCAGCTTGCTCACCGCATCGAACTTGTCGTTGAGCAACAGGATCAGGTCGGCCTCGTACGCCAGGCCGCCGGCGCCCCGCAGGTTGCGGGTGCGCATGCGGCGCGCCCGCAGCCCGCCCCGATCGCCGGCGGCACAGGCCACCACCGCGATGTTGTGGGTCAATGCGATGTCCTTGAGGCCTTCGGCGGCGCGTATCGCCCGATCCTCGTCGCGCAGCGAGGCGTCGCCGACGGCCACCTTCTGGAGGTAGTCGACGAACAGCACTCCGCCGCCGTCGATCGTCGCCGCGAGGTCGTGGAGCTCGGGCAGCCCGTCGCCGGCGCTCGCACGCACCAGGTGCAGCCGGTCGCCGTAGCGGCTGAGGCGCTCGAACGCGGCCTCGAGGTCGGGGTGCTCCGCCACGATGTCC
>JBFKDA010000120.1:0-8234 GCA_041619955.1 Acidimicrobiia bacterium
CAACGAGAGCCTCCCATCTCTCACGCGGTCCCTGGACGGATCAGCCTGGCGCCGGCCCCCCTCACGGCGACGAGGCTGGACCGCTCCAATCGGGAATGAGGGGGGACGGGCCCTGCCCGTCCCCCACCCGATGTTGTTTGGGGCCAGCCAGTTCGCAGCTCTCGTGTTACGCGGCTCTTGCTACCGCTCGTGTCGACGCCGGGTAAATACTGAGCACTTCTCGCCGGTCGAAAACTGCGCGGTTCCCAGGAACTGACAGATTTGGCGACCACCCTCGGTCGTAGCGGACCGAGGAGGAAGGGTGTATGAGGTGCAGGAGTGGGCTGAGGTTCATCGGTTGTTCCACCGGGAGGTACGGCTGGCCCGCCGAGCCCTCATTCCGGGCTCGGCAGGTTGCCCGTGTCGCGCCGCGGTCGCATCTGGCAACACTCCTGCCGCGTCGCAAGCGCCACCGGCAACGCTGCTGACGCGTCGGAGATTTCTCTCTTCCCCAATCGGGGGAAGAGGGCGGCGCCGAGTTGGCGTGCGGCCGAGGGGGGCCGGTGCGGCTGGGAAGCTAACGGCGTGGGGGCGTGTTGTGCCTGCGAAGGCCCACCACTCCCAGAGAAGAGTTCCTCATGCCCGGTAGCACCTTCAATGTCATCGTGATCGGAGCCGGGCCCGCCGGCGAGAACGTGGCCGCACGCGCCGCCGCCGGCGGCCTGTCGGTGGCGCTCGTCGAGCGCGAGCTGGCCGGCGGGGAGTGCTCCTATTGGGCGTGCATGCCATCGAAGGGGCTGCTGCGGCCCGGCGAGGTACTGGCCGCGGCCCGGCGGGTGCCGGGCGCCGCGGCTGCGGTGACCGGCGACATCGACGTCGACGCGGTCTTGGAGCGGAGAGACGCGCTGGCCGCCAACTTCAGCGACCAGGGACAGGTCGACTGGATCGAGGGCGAGGGCATCGAGTTCATTCGCGGCTACGGGCGCCTGGCCGGCGAGCGCCGTGTCGAGGTGACCGCCGACGACGGCGAGGTGACGGTCTACGAGGCAGCCCGGGCGGTCGTCGTCGCCACCGGCACCAGCGCCGCGATTCCGCCCATCGACGGCCTGCGGGACATCGCTATCTGGGACAACCGGGACGCGACGACGTCCAAGCAGGTGCCCCGCCGGCTGCTGATCCTCGGCGGCGGGGTGGTTGGCGTCGAGATGGCACAGGCGTGGCGGTCGCTCGGATCGGAGGAGGTCACCATCGTCGAGATGGAGGACCGCCTCCTCCCCCGTGAGGAGCCCTTCGTCGGCGAGGAGCTGGGGCACGCCTTCGAGGAGCTCGGCATCGTGGTGCGGACCGGTATCGCCATGTCGAAGGTCACGCGCGACGGCGCCGACGGCCCGGTCACCGGCGTGCTGGAGGACGGCACCGAGATCCTGGCCGACGAGATCCTCGTGGCCGCCGGGCGGCGCCCGCTCACGGCCGACGTCGGTCTCGACACGATCGGCCTCGACCCGGGCGGCTACCTCGAGGTCGACGACCAGCTCCGCGTCACCGCGGTCGACGGCGGCTGGCTCTACGCAGTCGGCGACGTCAACGGACGCTCGCTGCTCACGCACATGGGCAAGTACCAGGCCCGCATCGCAGGCGACCACATCGCCGGCAAGGGCGGCGATGTGGCGGCGTGGGCCGACCACCGGGCGGTGCCGAGGGTCGTCTTCACCGACCCGCAGGTCGCCGCGGTCGGGCTCACCGAGGCGGGTGCCCGTAACCAGGGCATCGAGGTGCGCACCGTGCAGTGGAAGACCGGCGGCGTCGCCGGCGGCGCCACGCTCGGGCGCGGCATCGAGGGCACCAGCCAGTGGGTGGTCGACGCCGAGCGGCGCGTGTTGGTGGGCGCGACGTTCGTGGGGCCGGGCGTGGGCGAGATGCTGCACGCCGCCACCGTCGCCATCGTCGGCGAGGTGACGCTCGACAAGCTGTGGCACGCCGTCCCCTCGTTCCCGACCCTCAGCGAGATCTGGCTGCGGTTCCTGGAGGACTACGGGCTCTGACCCGACCACACATCCGGCGCAGCCTCCAGCTCCCCGACATCGAGGCCCCACAAGTCGGCAGCCAGGCGGCACGCCGCGACCGCCAGCGGCGCCACCGGCGGGCCGATCGGCATTGCCCCGGGCTCGAAGTGGCACCGCATCACCCCGCCACCGGCACGAGGCCCGTAGGAGAGCTCGGCGTCTGCCTGGTCGTCGGCCGCCGCGGGCTCCGCTTCGCCGCCGACGAAGCGAATCCGCTGCTCCCGCGTACCTGCCGGGGTCGCCCCGGGGACGGCGAGCACGAAGTGGCCGTTCCGCCGCTCACGTGACGCCGTGAGGATCAGATCCTCCAATTCGACGGCGCGGTAGTCGGCCTCGTGGCCGGCGACCAGCAGCTTGTCGACCAGCTGCATCGGAAGTCCATCGACGGCGTCGGCCTGCCACATCAAGCCGGGCGAGAACCGGGCATTCAGCTCCGTCGGGAGGAAGCCGTTCCCGGTGAGGACGCCGTCGACGCCGAACGCGCCGCGGTAGCCGACGGTCTCCCCGAGATGGGCCGCCACCGCCAGCACCGCGTCTCGCATCTCCGTCGCGGCGGCGTCAGGGGCGTCCCAGAAGGTGGCGACCCCGGCGTAAGCGAAACGATCCCGGCCCGGGCGCCGTAGCGTGATCATCTCGGCCGGGCGAAACGCGGCGACGTAGCCGGGGAACACCACCGCATGGATGCTGCACGGGATGCCGTCGAGGAACGGCATCACCCGCACGACGTCGCTGCAGCCGGCGAAGAACTCCACGGCCGCCTCCGCCTGCGCGTCGGTGCGCACCCAGCGGGCGAACTCGCCGCCCCCATGCCACCCGTCCCGGTTGTCGGCCACCCACACCGTGCCCATGCCCTCGTCGATGCGCCGCGCGGCCTCCGGCAGCTCGCCCGACGCCACGGGCACGATCGCACTCGGCGCGTGGGCCAGCCCGACGTCGCGCCACAACCGCACGGCGCTGATCTTGTCCTCCAGCGCCTCCCACGCCCGCGGGCGCGACCCGAAGCTCGGGCGGCCTGCGATCTCCATCTCGGCGGGCGTGAACGACGAGATCACCCGCGCCTCGCGAGCCGGGTCCCATGCGTCGACCTGCTGCTGCACGGCGGCCGGCACGTCTGCCACTGCCCGGAAGAAGGCACGCAGCGCGCCCATGAAGCCGCCGCTGCCGCCGGCACCGAGCACGACCGTCTCCTCGTCGGTCTCCTCGCCTGCGCCGGCCTCGCCGGCAAGCACCAGCAACGGCCCTGCGCCGAGCTCACGCAGCGTCGCGGCGAGGTGCCGCACCCCCGCGGCGTGCTCGGTCGCGAGGATCCAGCGGCGCCCGCCGTACGCCGCCGCACAGAGGTCCCGCCAGTATCCCGGGTTCACTGGAGCAGGTTATCGGATCGACCGGCCCCACTACCCTCCCCGCCGCATGCGGATCGCCATCCCCGCCGAGCCCCCGAGGGAGCGACGCGTCGCCATGACCCCGTCGGTGGGCCTGCGGCTCGTCGAGCAGCGGCATGCCCTGGCGATCGAAGCCGGGGCCGGCGCCTCGGCCGGCTTCTCCGACGAGGAGTACCGCGAAGCCGGGTTCGAGGTGGTCGCCGACCCCATCGCCGGCGCCGACACCACCCTGGTCGTGGGCCCGCCGTCGCTCGAGCTCGCCGGTCGGGTCGACCGGGGGACGGTACTGGTCGGCTTCCTCGACCCGTTCACGGCGGGCGATCTCGTCGAGACGTTGCGGCAGCGGAACATCACGTCGTTCGCGATGGAGGCGATCCCGAGAACCACGCTCGCACAGAGCATGGACGCCCTCTCGTCGCAGGCCACCGCAGCCGGCTACGAAGCGGTGCTGCTGGCCGCGAGCGTCGCCCCCCGGTTCTTCCCGATGCTCACCACCGCGGCAGGGACGATCCCGCCCGTGAAGCTGCTCGTTCTCGGCGCCGGGGTCGCCGGCCTTCAGGCCATCGCCACCGCCCGCCGGCTGGGCGCGGTGGTGTCGGCGTACGACATCCGCCCCGAAGTCGCCGAGCAGATCGAGAGCCTGGGCGCCCGGTTCGTGGCGGCCCCGGTCGACGAGTCGGCCGCCGCAGCCACCGGGTACGCCAAGGAGGTCGCCGACGAGACGCAGCGGCGCCAGCTCGCAGCCCTCGCGCCCCACGTCGCCGCCGCGGACGTCGTGGTCACGACGGCCCAGATCCCGGGCCGGCCCGCCCCGCTGCTCGTCAGCAGGGAGATGGTCGAGGCGATGCGGCCGGGGTCGGTGATCGTCGACGTGGCAGCCCCCACCGGCGGCAACTGCGAGCTGACTCGGGCCGATGAGACCGTCGTGCACGCCGGCGTCTCGATCCTCGGGCCCACCGACCTGGCCAGCCGCGCCGCATACGACGCCAGCTCGATGTACGCCCGCAACCTCATGGCGCTCCTCGGCCGGTTGGCCGGCGACGGCGGTGAGCTGGCGCTCGACTTCGACGACGAGATCGTGGCGGGATCGTGCATCACCCACGACGGCCATGTGGTGCACCCCGTGGTGCGGCGCACGCTGGGCCTGGAGAGCAGCGCGTGAGCGCACTCGTCGTGGGCATCACCGTGTTCGTGCTGGCATCGTTCGTCGGCTTCGAGGTGATCACCAAGGTGCCGCCCACCCTCCACACCCCCCTCATGTCGGGCGCCAACGCGATCTCCGGCGTCACCGTGATCGGCGCGATCACCGCGGCCGGCCTCGGCGAGGGCACGCTCGCCGAGGTGCTCGGCTTCTTCGCCGTGGCCACGGCCACCATCAACGTCGTCGGCGGCTTCCTGGTCACCGACCGGATGCTCGGCATGTTCCGGCGGCCGAAGCCGAAGCCCCCGGGCTCCGAATGACCGAGATCCTGTACCTGGCGTGCGCGGTGGCGTTCATCGTCGGCCTGAAGCGGCTGGGCGGGCCGCGCACGGCCCGGTCCGGCAACCTGCTCGCGGCGGCCGGGATGCTCGGAGCGATCGTGATCACCCTGGTCGACCAGGACATCGTCAACTGGGTGACGGTGGTCGCCGGCCTCGCGGCGGGCGCGCTGGTGGGCGGCGTCGCCGCAGTCCGGGTGCAGATGACGGCGATGCCGCAGATGGTGGCGGCGTTCAACGGCTTCGGCGGGATCGCCTCGGCGCTCGTCGCCGCGGCCGCGGTCGTGGAGAGCGACCTCGTCGGCCTCCCGAACGAGACGTCGATCACGATCCTGGTCTCGACCGCCATCGGTGCGGTGACCTTCACCGGCAGCTTCGTCGCGTTCGGGAAGCTACAGGGCATCGTCACCGGCCGGCCGCTGGTATATCCCGGCCAGCAGATCGTCAACGGGCTCGCCTTCGGGGCCGTCGGCGTCCTCGCGGTGTGGGCGTTCGTCGCCGAGGAGCCGGCCGGCTACTGGGCGATGGCGGGCGCGGCGCTGCTGGTGGGCGTGCTTGCGGTCCTTCCCATCGGCGGGGCGGACATGCCCGTGGTGATCTCGCTCCTGAACTCGTTCTCGGGGCTGGCCGCGTCGGCCGCCGGCTTCGTGATCGCCAACAACGCGCTGATCATCGGCGGGGCGCTGGTCGGCGCGGCCGGGCTGATCCTCACCGTGCTGATGACCGAGGCGATGAACCGGTCGCTCAGCAACGTGCTGTTCGCCGGGTTCGGCACCGGGGAAGGCGGTGGGCCGGCCGCAGTGACCGCCGACCGCCCGGTGAAGCGGGCGACGCCCGAGGACGCCGCGATCGCGCTGGCCTACGCGGACTCGGTGATGATCGTTCCCGGCTACGGGCTCGCAGTGGCCCAGGCGCAGCACGGCGTCCGCAAGCTGGCCAGCGCGCTCGAGGAGAAGGGCATCCGGGTCAACTACGCGATCCACCCCGTCGCCGGCCGGATGCCGGGTCACATGAACGTCCTGCTCGCCGAGGCCGACGTCCCGTACGAGCAGCTCCTCGACCTCGAGCAAGCCGACCCGCAGTTCCCCCAGACCGACGTGGTGCTGATCCTCGGGGCCAACGACGTCGTGAACCCGTCGGCGCGCGACGACGCAGCGTCACCGATCTATGGCATGCCGATCCTCAACGTCGACCGCGCGAAGACGGTCATCGTCGTCAAGCGCAGCCTCTCCCCCGGCTTCGCCGGCATCGACAACCCGCTGTTCTACGACGACAAGACGCTGATGTTCTTCGCCGACGCGCGGGAGGCGCTCGAGGCGACGCTCAGCGCCCTCGGCGACCTGTAGTGGAGTTCTACGAGGCCGTGCGCCGGCGGCGCATGGTGCGCAACTACACCGGCGAGCCCGTCGACCCCGCCGCGCTGGAGCGCATCGTGGCGGCGGCCCGCAAGTCGCCGAGCGCCGGCTTCAGCCAGGGCGTGTCGTTCGTGGTGGTCACGTCGCAAGCGGGCCGGGCGGCCGTCGCCGAGGCGGCCGGCGAGGCGATGTACGTCGCCCGGGGCATGGACCCGTGGGTGTCGCGGGCGCCGGTGCACGTGGTGGTGTGCGTGTCCGAGGAGGCCTACCGGCGCCGCTACCGGGAGCCGGACAAGTCGCCCGACGGCGCCGAGCACGACTGGCCGATCCCCTACTGGTGGGTCGACGCCGGCGCGGCGATGATGACGGTGCTGCTGGCGGCGGTGGCGGAGGGTCTCGCGGCCGGGTTCCTGGGCGGCCACGGGAACGAGGGGCTGGCGGCACTGCTGGGGCTGCCGGACGGCGTGGTGCCGATCGGGATCGTCACCATCGGCCACCCGGCGCCCGATCGGCGCTCCGGGTCGCTCGCCCGCGGCTGGAAGCCGTTGGACGAGGTGGTGCACCGGGAGCGCTGGGGACACCACTAGCCGGCCGGCCACGGGCTGCTCGGGCCCCCCGGCGCCACAGCATCACCGGTCGGCGCCGTCTACCGGCCTTCCAGCGCCTGCGCCAGGTCCGCGATCAGGTCCGCCGGCGCCACAGCATCACCGGTCGGCGCCGTCTACCGGCCTTCCAGCGCATGCGCCAGGTCCGCGATCAGGTCCGCCGGCGCCTCAAGGCCCGCCGACAGGCGGATCAACCCGGGCGGCGACTCGGGGTCCGCCTCGATGCGGTGCTCGGCCAGCGACTCCACCCCGCCCAGCGACGTCGCGTTGCGGAACAGTCGGAGCCGGCGCACCACCGCCGCCGCCTCCTCGCGCGAACCCAGCTCGAACGCAATGATCCCGCCGAACGCGGACATCTGCCGCTGCGCCACGTCGTGGCCCGGATGCGACGCCAGGCCGGGGTACCACACCCGACCCACCTTCTCCGCCAGCCAGCCGGCGAGCGCCGCCGCCGTCGCCGACTGCCGCTCGACCCGCAGCGGCAGCGTGCGCACCCCCCGCAGCGCGAGCCACGCGTCGAGTGAGCCGGGGATGGCGCCATCGAGGTTCCGGGCAGCCCGCAAGGCGGCCGCATCCGATTCGTCGGCACACACCGCCAGGCCGCCCATCGCGTCGGAATGGCCGGCGATGTACTTGGTGGCCGCGTGGACGACGAACCGCGCCCCCAGCGCCAGCGGCCGCTGGAGCACGGGGGTGGCGAACGTCGAATCGACGACGACGACCGCGCCCCGCGCCGCAGCCTGGCCGGCCACCGCGGCGAGGTCGGTGACGAGGCAACGCGGGTTCGACGGTGTCTCGACCCACCACACGTCGCCCTCGCCCAGCCCATCCGGGGCCGCCGTCTCCCAGGCGGGCTCTGCGGCGACGAGCTCGCGGGTCCCGTGGTACGCCTCGGCTGGCAATGCGATCCGTCGCGGCCGGATCAGGCGCAGCACCGCCGCGATCGCCGCCATGCCCGACGGGTAGGCGACCGCCGCCCCACCTTCCAGTTGGCCGACCACCGCCTCCAGGCGCTCGGTGGTGGCATGACTCTCGCGCCGGTAGAACCGGTCGGGGTCGCGCGCCTTGTCGAACGTGGTGCTCACGTGGATGGGCGGAGCGACGCCGGCGTCGTCGCCGATCGCGCGGTCGGCATGCAGCGCCACGGTGTGCGGATCGTCGCTCACGACCGCCGACCTTACCCGGGGGTTAGAATGCAAACCGCTCCGCCACGCGCTGGCGGGCAGCCCACCGGCACCAGACCCAAAGCTGTCGACCGAAAGCTGTCATGAATCTCTCCATCACGACGCGCATGCAGTACGCGCCCCCCGTCGAGTTCGTCGAGCGGAAGGGCGTCGGCCACCCCGACACGATCTGCGACGACCTCGCCGA
>JBFKDA010000121.1:0-8231 GCA_041619955.1 Acidimicrobiia bacterium
CCCGCCCCGCCCGGTGTGGCCGAGCCACAGCGCCGGAGGGATCGCGACCAGCGCCGCGAGCGCCACCGAGAACGCCGACAGCCGGATGTGCTCGAACGTGCGGCTGAGGATGCCGTCGCCGCCCGACCAGTTGTCGGCGGTGAGGAACCAGTCGGCGACGTCGGCGAGGAACTCCATCAGGTCGACGCCCGCCGCTGCGCCCACGGGGTCAGGGCACGCTCCGCCAGCACCAGCGCGAGGTCGATGGTCACCGCCAGCGCGACCGACAGCACCGTGCCCACGACGATCTGGGTGTTGAAGAACGAGTTGAGCCCGCGCAGGATGAAGAAGCCGAGCCCGCCCTGGCCGATCAGCGCCGTCACCGTCACCAGCCCGACGATCGTCACCGCGGCGATGCGGATGCCGGCGACGATCACCGGCAGGGCCAGCGGCAGCTCGATCTCGAAGAACATGCGCCGCCGCGTGTAGCCCATGCCGATCGCCGCCTCCTTCACCTCTGCGGGGACGCCGTCGATGCCGGCGACGATGTTGCGGATGAGGATCAGCAACGTGTAGCTCACCAGCCCGATCTCGGCGGTGAGCGTCGTGAGGCCGGTCACCGGCACCAGCAGCGCGAACAACGCCAGGCTCGGGATCGTGTACATCACGCCCGCGACCCAGGTGATCGGCGTATAGCTGCGGCGGAACCGGATCGCCACCGCCGACAGCACGAGCGAGATCACCAGGCCCAGGCCCACTGCGATGGCGGTGAGCACGATGTGCTCCTGGGTGCGCGCCCAGATGTCGTCGAGGTGGTCGAACACCCACGACCACCGGAACCAGGGGGGTTCCTGCTGGGCGAGGATCACTGCACGATCTCCTGCGAGATGCGGTCCAGCGTCACCATCCCGAGGTAGCGGTCACCCTCGAAGACGGCCGCGACCCGAGTGTGCGAGCCCACCACCGCGTCGAGCGCATCCCGCAGCGACGCGTGGCGGGTCAGCCGGTCGTGGAACGGCCGCAGCTCCAGGTCGCCTACCCGGTCCCGGCCGTCGAGGTCGGCCGCAGCCACCCAACCGAGCATCGTGCTGTCGGCGCCGGTGACTGCGAACCAGTCGACGCCGTAGCCGGCCATCACCTCGCGGGCGTCTGCCACGCTCGCGTCCGGTTCCACCACCGGGCCCGGCTCGAGCTCGATGTCGTCGATCGGAATCAGCGACAGCCGCTTGAGGCCGCGGTCGCTGCCGAGGAAGTCGGCGACGAAGCCGTTGGCGGGGTCGCGCAGGATCTCCGCCGGGGGCGCATACTGCTCGAGCACGCCGCCGACGTTGAGGATCGCCACCCGGTCGCCGAGCCGGATCGCCTCGTCGATGTCGTGGGTCACCAGGACGATCGTCTTGGAGAGTTGGGCCTGGAGGCGGATCAGCTCGTCCTGGAGCCGCGCCCGCACGATCGGGTCGACGGCGCCGAACGGCTCGTCCATCAGCAGCACAGGGGGATCGGCGGCGAGCGCGCGGGCGACCCCCACCCGCTGCCGCTGCCCGCCCGACAGCTCCGGCGGGTAGCGGTCGCGCATCGCCGGGTCGAGGTCCATGACGTCGATCAGCTCGTCGACCCGCTGCTGGATGCGGGTGTCGTCCCAGCCCAGCAGCTTGGGGACCGTGGCGATGTTCTGGGCGATCGTCCGGTGCGGGAACAGGCCGATTTGCTGGATCACGTACCCGATGCCCCGTCGCAGCTCGTGGGCCTCCAGCGACTCGACGTCCCGGCCGGCGACCTCGATCGTGCCGGAGGTCGGTTCGATGAGCCGGTTGATCATCTTCAGCGTGGTGGTCTTGCCGCAGCCCGACGGGCCCACCAGCACCGCGACCTCGCCCTCCGGCACCTCGAAGCTCAGCCCGCCGTCGATGCCCACCGCGGGAACGCCGCTGCCGCCGAACACCTTCGTCACGTTGTGCAGCCGGATCATCGCCTCGGCCATCGGCCGCCTCCGTCGTGGGTCGGGCCAGCGTAGGGTGGGCAGCCGCCGAACCGGGAGAGCGATGCCCACCAGCAAGGACGTGACGTTCCGGGGCAGCCGGGAGGCCGACCTCGCCGGCGTCCTCCACCGCCCCGACGGCGAGGCCAGGGGCGGGGTGCTGCTGGCGCACTGCTTCACCTGCTCGAAGGACCTGGCGATCAGCACCCGGCTGGCCGACGGGCTGGCGGCTGCCGGGTATGTCGCGCTCCGGTTCGACTTCACCGGACTCGGCCGCAGCGGCGGCGAGTTCGCCGACACCACCTTCACCACCGATGTCGGCGACCTCACCCGGGCCGCGATGTGGATGATCGACCAGGGGCTGGGGCCGTGCGCCATGGTGGGTCACAGCCTCGGCGGCGCGGCGACGCTGATCGCGGCCGCCCGGGTGCGGCCGGTCCGGTCGGTGGCGGTGATCGGGGCGCCGGCCGACCCGGGCCACGTCCGCCACCTGATCGACGACGAGGCGTCGGCGGCGATCGCGGCCGAGGGCTGCGCGATCGCCGACATAGGTGGCCGCCCCTTCCCGATCTCTCGCGCCTTCATCGATGCGCTGAGCCGCTACGACTCCGAAGGAGCCATCGCGTCCCTCGGCAGGCCGCTGCTGGTGCTGCACTCTCCCGACGACGCGATCGTCCCGGTGTCCGAGGGGGAGCGCATCTTCGCCGCCGCGCGCCAACCCAAGGCCTTCATGCCGGTGCCGGGCGCCGACCACCTGCTGTCGGACCCGAACCACACCCGGCTGGCCGGCGAGCTGCTCGCCGGCTGGCTCGACCTCACCCTGTAGCCCAGCTCGGGAGCATCGCCGACGGGGCGTCGCCAAGAAATCGTGGAACCTCCCGCCCCGGGCGGGCACTCACCGAACCGCCGGAGGGAGCACGCCCTCCACGTGGAGGAGGACCACAGGACATGGCACATCGAGCGATCGGCCGGCGGGTACGCCGGACCCTCATCACCTTCCTGGCCCTGGCCGTCGGCCTCGGCTACGCAGCGATCCCGGCGGCCGCGGCTGCCGGCCTCCACATCGGGACGACCGCCGCCATGGCGGCGTCGGTCGACTTCGCACAGCCCGGGCCGGGCGCGGTCGTCAACGAGACCGGCGCTCCCGGCGAGGACGTCTATATCGTCCTCGACCAGGCTCCCTCGCTCGCCCAATACCGCGGCGAGATCGCCGGCCTGGCGCCGACCTCCCCGGACGCCACCGGCGCATCCCGCCTCGACACCGGCTCGGCCGCGAGCCAGGCGTACCTGGCCCACCTGGCCGACCGGCACGCCGGCCTCGTCGCCGCCATCGAGGCTGACCTAGGCCGCAGCGTCGAGGTCGTCCACCGCTACGACGCGGTCCTCAACGGCGTCGCGGTGCGGATGACCGCCGCCGAGGCGGCCAGCGTGTCGAACCTCGACGGCATCCGCCGCATCGAGCGGGACTCCACCCGCGAGCTGCAGACCGACGCCGGCCCCGGGTGGATCGGCGCCGACGCCATCCACGACGGCTCGGCCGCGCCCGGCGGGGTCGGCACCCTCGGCGAGGGCGTCGTCGTCGGCATCATCGACACCGGCATCAACACCGACCACCCCTCCTTCGCCGACGTGGGCCCCATCGACGGCTACGACCACGACAACCCGCGTCCGACCTACCTCGGTGTGTGCGACCCGATCACCGGCCTCCCCTTCTGCAACGACAAGCTGATCGGCGTCTACGACTTCACCCAGACCACCCCCGAGGACGGCATCGGCCACGGCAGCCACGTCGCCTCGACCGCGGCGGGCAACTTCGTGACCGCCGAGATGGTCGGGCCCACGATCACCGTGGAGCGCCCGATCAGCGGCGTCGCCCCCCACGCCAACATCATCTCCTACAAGGCGTGCCAGGAGCTGACCGGCAACTGCCTGCTGAGCGGCATCCTCGGCGCCATCAACGCCGCGACGCTCGACCAGGTCGACGTCATCAACTACTCGATCGGCGGGGGCTCCTCCAACCCGTGGACCGACTCCGACTCCCAGGCGTTCTTCGACGCCTACACCGCCGGCACGTTCATCGCCACCTCGGCCGGCAACTCCGGCCCCGGCTTCGGAACGCTCGGCTCGCCTGCCGACGCCCCGTGGGTGACCTCGGTGGGTGCCAGCACCCACAACCGCCAGCTCGCCAACGGGCTGATCGACATGACCGGCGGCAACACCGCCGCCCCGGCCGACATCGAGGGCAAGGGCATCACCGCCGGATACGGCCCGGCGCAGATCGTCTACGCCGGCGACTACGCCGCCCAGTCCAACGACCCGGCCAACGCCCACTTGTGCGGCTCGGGCACCGGCAACCCGTCGACCGGTGAGGGCTCCGGCGGCCGCCCGTGGCCCGCCGGGACGTTCAACGGCGAGATCGTCGTCTGCGACCGCGGCGAGTACGGCCGGGTCCACAAGGGCGAGAATGTCGCCTTCGCCGGCGCCGGTGGCTACATCCTCATCAACGACGCGGCGAACGGGAACTCGACCGTCGCCGACGCCCACGCCATCCCCGGCGTGCACATCTCGTTCGCCGACGGCGGGGTGCTCAAGGCCTGGCTCGCCGACGGGGCCAGCGACCACATGGGCACGATCCGCGGCATGAACGCCGACCTCGACCCGGCCAACGGCGACAAGATGGCGGGCTTCAGCTCCCGCGGCGCCAACCCCGCGGTGCCGGGCGTCATCAAGCCCGACGTCACCGCCCCCGGCGTCGACATCCTCGCCGCCTACCACACGCCGCTCGGGACGATCGGCGGCTCCGCCGAGTACAACATCATCAGCGGCACCTCGATGTCCAGCCCCCACACCGCCGGCTCGGGTGCCCTCATCCGGGCTGCCCATCCCGACTGGAGCCCGGACGAGGTGAAGTCGGCGCTCATGACGCCCTCGTTCACCACGCTGCCCGGCACGGGCGTCGAGGTGCACGACGTCTTCAAGGAGGACGGCAGCACGCCGGCCGACCCGTTCGACATGGGCGCCGGCCGCGTCGACCTGCGTCAGAGCGCGCTCGTCGGGTTCGTCCTCGACGAGATCCCGGCGAACCACGACGCGGCGAACCCGGCGGCCGGCGGCGACGCCACCGACATCAACGTCCCCAGCCTCGGCGACGACGCCTGCGCAGCGGTCTGCACGTGGACCCGCACCCTGAAGGGCACGGCGCCCGGGACGGTGAGCTGGTCCACCTCGACCACGGTGCCCGCGGGTATGACGCTCGACGTCAGCCCGGCCAGCTTCACGCTGGCCGAGGGCCAGGAGGTCGTGCTGACCTTCACCGCCGACGTCAACCAGCTGACGCCCAAGAACCAGTGGGCGTTCGGCGAAGTGCAGTTCACGCCGGCCGGTGGCGGCGTGCCCGCGGCCCACTTCCCGGTCGCGGTGATCCCCACCACGCACATCGGCGGCGGCGTCGAGCTGCACCTGCACGGCAACACCCACGACGTTTGCCGGGCCGCCAGCTACACCGGCGACGGCCGAGCCGACCTCGGCGCGGGCTGCGACCCGTTCATGTCGACCGATCCCGACCTGGACCCGACCGCGCCCCCGGCGCGATGGGGCCCGGTAGAGCCGGCGGTGGACGGCACGGCGCCGCAGAACATCCACGACCCGAACTGGATCTGGAACCTCGACGAGGAGACCACGCTCGACGGTGTCATGGTGCTCGAGTGGTGGGCGGCCGGGCCGCTGTCGAATCCCGTGTTCAACGAGGCGTTCGACATCAACCTCTACGCCGACGGGACCCTGGTCGACCTCGACCCCAACCAGGCCGGCGATCAGGGCGTCCGGGTGGAGCACAACATCGCCACGCCGAACGTGGCGCAGCTCCTGTCGAGCGCCATCGAGGTCGGGCCGGTGACCGCGTCGTCCAACTTCGTGCTCCAGATCGACCCGGTGTTCATCGACACCCAGCAGGGCTCGTTCATCTACTACGACTCCGAGGCGCCATGCCCCGGCGCGTCGGGCCCGTGTGACTCGACGGTCACCATGCCGGTCGTGGTCGGTGAGCAGCCGCCGATCGCCAACCCGGACGAGGCGTTCGTCCTCAACGGAGACTCGGTGACGATCGACGTGCTGGCCAACGACTTCGACCCCGAGGGCGGGCCGCTGTCGGTGGAGATCATCTCCGCCCCGGCCAACGGCACGGCGGAGCTGACCCTCGGCGACAACGTCCTGTACACGCACGACGGTTCCGCGACCACCAGCGACCAGTTCGACTACCGGATCACCGACAACCAGGGGCTGTCGGCCGAGTCGACGGTGTTCATCACGGTGGCCGACGAGTGCTTCACCGACGGCGGTACGTACTCGGACGACTTCGAGTCGGGCTCGCCCGGCTGGTTCGTCGACACCGCGGTGCTCACGCCCGGCACGTTCTCGTGGCAGCTCCTGTCGCCCGACCCGTTCGCCACCAGCGGCGACACGGTGTGGTTCACCGACGCCAACGCCGGCGACGGCAGCGGCGACACGACCAAGGACGTGCGGCTGGTGTCGCCCGAGCAGCTGATCTCGCCGGCCACCCACCTGACGTTCTGGCACCGGTTCAGCACCGAGCCCGGCTTCGACGGCGGCGTGCTCGAGGTCAGCTCCGACGGCGGCGCCACCTGGCAGGACGTCGAGGACGCGGGTGGCGTGTTCGTCGCCGGCGGCTACACCGGCGTCCTCAACCCCGGCTCGGGCTTCGCCCTGTCGGGCCGGGACGCGTGGGAAGGCGATTCGGCCGGCTTCCTGACGGGCACCATGAACCAGGTCGAGGTGGACCTGGGCGCGCTCGCCGGCGACACCGTCAACGTGCGGTTCCGCTTCGGCCAGGACGAGCTGCTGCCGCAGCCGGCCGGCGGCTGGTGGGTCGACGACGTGGCGTTCGCCGACCTGTGGCAGCGGTGCCCGGCCGAGCTCGACGCGATCGACGACTTCGACTCCGTCACCACCGGCGGCATGACCACCACCGACGTCACGGCGAACGACATCTTCACCGGCAGCGTCACGGTCGAGGTGATCGTCGCTCCCCAGCACGGGACGGCGGTCCTCGAGCCCGGCAACATGGTGAAGTACACCCACAACGGCGACGGCGCCACGTCGGACTTCTACGAGTACCGGCTCACCGACACGAACGGCACCTCCGACACGGCGATCGTCACGATCGCCATCGAGGACGACAACCCGGGCCCGACGGCCGTCGACGACAGCGACACGGTCGCCGCCGGGCAGTCGGTGACGATCGACGTCAAGGCCAACGACTCCGACCCGAACCACACCAACGACCAGCTGACCGTCTCCATCGAGACGCAGCCCGCCAGTGGCACGGCGGGGGTCAACGGTGACGGCACGATCACGTACACGCACAACGGCGACGCAGCCACGGCGGACTCGTTCCAGTACCGGATCACCGATCCGGGCGACAAGTTCGATATCGCCACCGTGTCGATCACGATCGACCAGATCGGCGACCCTGGCGACAAGGTCACCGGCGGCGGTTACCTGGAGCCCACCAGCGGCAAGAAGATCAACTTCGGCTTCAACGCCAAGGCGAAGGCCGCCGGGTTCCAGGGGCACCTGAACCTCAGCGACAAGTCGGACGGCGTCAAGGTGAAGCTGGACACGGTCGAGTCTCTCGGCGAGGTCGAGGGCGAGTGCGGCCAGGTGCTGCCCGGCCCGGTGTCGGCGCAGTTCACCGGCACCGGCACGTTCAACGGGGAAGCTGCGTCCTTCCGGGTCTGCGTGGCCGATCTCGGCGAGCCCGGCAACTCGGGTTCGGGCGGGGGCGACCTGTTCTACCTGGAGTGCACGGATGGCTGCACGTACTCGACGGGCGATCGCACCGCCGACGATGTGGTCGACGGCGGCAACATCCAGGTGCACATGTCGCAGGCCACCGCCGAGCCGGACGGCGAGGCGGAGATTGGCGACCCCGAGCCGGGCGGCGAGGCGGAGAGTGGCGATGCCGAGACCGGCTCTTCGAGCCAGGCTTCGGTGCTGATCCTCGACCCGCTGCTGCTCACCGAGAGCGCTGCGGGCGCGGAGCTGCTCACCGTGACTGCCTACGACGCAGCCGGCGAGCTGGCGACCGGCGTCGCAGTGACGCTGGAGTCGACCGACGCCGACGGGCTGGTCACCAGCCTCGATGCGCTCACCGACGCCGCCGGTGTGGCGGTGTTCACGGTCACCGTCGCCGTCGGTGACGTCGAGCACATCGCCCGCAGCGGCGACCTCACGTCCAACGTGATCGACATCACCG
>JBFKDA010000122.1:0-8222 GCA_041619955.1 Acidimicrobiia bacterium
CCCCCGCTCGGCCAGCAGTTCCGCCAGGCGGGCGGCCGGTTCGTGGCCGTCGAGCAACGGGCGCCCGGGCCCCTCGATCCGCCCCGCCAGCTCCTCTGCAGGCGCCTCCAGCCACACCACCACTCCCGAACGCCGCATCGCTCCGACGTTCGCATCCCGCAACACGACCCCACCGCCGGCAGCGACGACGGCAGGCGGCCCCGCGGCGACCTCCGCAACGACCGCCGCCTCGAGATCGCGGAACGCTTCTTCCCCATGCTCCCCCCAGAACTCCGCGATCGAGCACCCCATCCGCTGCTCCACGACGGCGTCCGTGTCGACGAAGTCGACGCCGAGCGCGGCGGCTGCCCCGCGGCCGCCGCTGGACTTCCCGCTGGCGCTCAACCCGACGAGCCACAGGTGCATGCTCAGAACTCGGCCAGGCGCTTCCGGTAGGAGCCCAGCGCGCCGACGAGGTCGTCCACCGTGTCGCCCCCGAACTTCCGCTGCAGCTCCTGCGCCACGACGATCGCCACCATCTGCTCGGCGACCACCCCGGCGGCCGGGACCGCGCACACGTCGCTGCGCTCCCGGAAAGCCTTGTCGGCCTCCTTGGTGACGACGTCGACGGTGGCGAGCGGCCGCATCAGCGTCGAGAGCGGCTTCATCGCAGCCCGGACCCGCAGCGGCTGCCCGGTGCTGATACCGCCCTCGGTTCCACCGGCCCTGTCGGTGGATCGGGAGAACCCGGTGCCGTCCTCGTGGTGGATCTCGTCGTGCGCCTCGCTGCCGCGGCGGGCGGCGGTGCGGAAGCCGTCGCCGATCTCGACGGCCTTGATGGCCGGTATGGACATGAGCGCCGCGGCCAGGAGCGCGTCGAGCTTGCGATCCCAGTGGACGTGGCTCCCGAGGCCGGGCGGGACCCCGTATGCGAGCGTCTCGACGACACCCCCGAGGGTGTCGCGGTCGGCCTTGGCGGCCTCGATGGCGGCCACCATCGCCTCCTCCGCGGCGGGGTGGAAGCAGCGGACCGGCGAGTCGTCGATCCCGTCGAGGTCGCCGGGCTCCGGTAGCGGCGCGTCGGGAGCGACCGCCGCGCCGATGGCGACGACGTGGCTGAGCACCGAGATGCCGGTCTCGGCGAGCAGCGCCTTCGCCAGGTAGCCGGCGACGGTGCGGGCCGCGGTCTCGCGGGCCGAGGCTCGTTCGAGGATGTCGCGGGCGTCGCGCGTGTCGTACTTCAGCATCCCCGGCAGGTCGGCGTGGCCGGGCCGCGGCGTCTGGCGCGGCCGGCGGGCCTCGCCCGGCTCGGGCGACATCTCCTCCTGCCACTTAGGCCACTCGGTGTTGCGAACGACGATCGCCACCGGCGAGCCGAGCGTCCGCCCGAAGCGCACCCCGCCGAGGATCTCCAGCTCGTCGCGCTCGAGCTGCATCCGCCGCCCCCGCCCATATCCCAGCCGCCGCCGCGCCAGCTCCACGGCCAGATCCTCTGCGCTGACACCAACGCCGGCAGGCAGGCCTTCGACGATCGTCACGAGCCCAGGCCCATGGGATTCGCCAGCAGTCAGGAACCGAAACATGCAAAGATGGTAGGGACGCTCGCCCCGAGCCGAGCGGTTCTTCGAGCATCCGGCCGATGCTTGCACCAGCCGGATTTGAGGGGAGAGGGCCCGGTTGGCAAAGGCCCTCTCCCCTTCGGGGCTCCGCTTGCGCGGAGGCTCGTTGACCTATTTCAGGATCTGTTGTCCGACGTCGAGCTGGAAGACGGAGTCACCCTTCAGGAAGACGCCGGAATCGGCCGAGAGGCTGACGACCTTGTAGATGTCCGCGAACGTGTCGCCGACGCCCACGTCGAACGTCTCGAGGCCGACGGTGACCGTCGCGCGCAGCACGCCGTCGACGTCTCGCACCTCCAGCAGGGCGACGGCGTTGCCGTTGGGTCCGAAGTCGTCACCCTCGGGGGTGCCGTCGGGGACGGTCGGATCGAACGGGTCCCCCACCCCGGGGATCCCGGACGGCGGGGTGTTCTCGTCGATGAGCGGCCGGAACGGGTCGCGTGGCTGGGACAGCTGCGCGTTGAACAGCACCCGGGCGCCCTCGCCCACCTCGATCGGGGCGGGGGCCTGGACGTCGGCGCCGGCGAGCGGTCCGTCGAGCTGACCGCCGGTGTCGGCGAACATCCCCGACGTGACGAGCACCCAGGCCGAGGCAAGGCCGGTGACCGCCAGCATCAGGGTGATCGTCAGCGCGAACACCACCCGCATGGGGCCGCGCTCGGGCAGATCGACTTGCCGGCGCCTGCGCCTAGCCACCCTGGTCACCTCCCGGGACGGTCGTGGTGGTCGTCTCGCCCGGCACCGTGGTGGTGGTCGTCGTCTCGTCGCCGCCGTCGGCGCCCTCGTCGGGCGGGATGTCGAGCTCCACCGGGATCGCCGTGGTGAAGATGGCCGCGTCGACGCCCGCGTTGAGCCGCAGGGCCTGGTCCTCGCCGCCGGAGGGCGACAGCGTGACGCCGTCCACCCGCACGAGGCGCTGCATGTCGGCCAGCCCGTACAGGAAGCCGAGCACCTCGAAGAACTGGCCGTCGACCTCCATGAACACCGAGACCGACGCGAACTCGGCGAACGGCTCGGCGGTGGGCAGGCTCGGCGTCAGCGTCAGCAGGTCGACGCCGCTGTCGAGTGCGAGCAGCGTGACGTCGTCGATGAACTGCGCCAGCTCGGGCGTCGGTGGGATGAGCCGTTCGAGCGCCGCCCCGGCGGTCATGTAGCTCAGCTCGTTCTCCTGGATCTCCATGAGCTGGGCCTTCTCGCCGCGCAGGCGTTCGACCTCGAGCTCCGCCGCCTCCCGCCGGTCGCGCAGATCGGTGATCTCGGTGCGCCGAGGTTGCACGAGGAAGAGCCACCACAGCGCGGTGACCGCCAGGATGCCGATCACCACCAAGAGCGCGGTGCTGCGTCTCATGGGAGCCTCGGAACCCGCTCTTCGGCGCGCGTGGAGAGCGCGGCCTCGGTGAGCGCGGTGGCGGAGCTGAAGTCGACGACGTCGAAAAGGCCGATGGTCCCGGTGGTGACGCTGTTGACCCAGGTGTCGGAGACGCCGGGGAAGTTGTTCGACTCGAGGGCGCGCAGCCAGCTCGCCACGTCCGGGTAATCGAAGCCGATGCCGGTGACGGAGATCTGGCCGACGATCGGGCCACCGCTGTCATCGACCGTCCCGGTGAACGACGCGAGCCACACCCGCGGCGGGATGATGCGGGCGAGGTCGTTGAGGAGCCGTCCCCAGGCGACGTCGCGGTCGAGGATCCCGTCGATCACCGCGACCCGCGCCTCGAACCCGACGCGGAGATCCTCCAGCTCCTGCAGCTCGGCGATCTCGGCCTGGACCTGCGACACCACGGCCTGCTGCGCCTCCAGATCGTCCTCCGCCTCCCCCACCCGACCCTGCCACCAGAACACCAGCGCGACGAGCGCCGCCACGTACCCCAGGCCGAGCAGCACCCAGAGCGCCTGACGGCGCCGCGCCCCTGCCCGAGTGCGTGACTCGGGCGGGAGGAGGTTGATCGAGCGCATCAGATCGTGCCCCAGAGAGCCAATCCGACGGCAGCGGGGAGGACCGGCTGGGCGGCGTCGAGCTGCTCGGGGGTGAGCTGCACCCTGCCGACGTCCACCAGCTCGAGGATCTTGGCCGGCTGCACCGCCGTGTTGAGCGCCCGGCCCAACCGGTTGGCCAGATGCGGCAGCCGCGCGCCGTTGCCGGCGACGACGAGCCGATCGATCGCCGCGTCGCCGGACTGCGTGAGGTGGTAGTTGACCGAGCCGCGGATCTCCTCGATGAACGAGTCCGCCTGGCGCGTCAGGATGCGGCGGGCGGCGTCCTCGTCGGTGCCGGCCTCGGGCGGCGAGCCTTCGGGCTGCACGCCGATGCGCCGCTTCATCTCCTCGGCTTGCTCGGCATCGATGCCGAGCCCGTCGGCGAGGGCCGCGCTGAAGTCGGCACCGCCGCGAGGCAGCAAGCGGACGAACCGGATCACGCCACCCCGCACGAGAACCACCTGGGTGAGGGACGCGCCGATGTCGATGATCCCCTGCGGGCCCTCCTCGAAGCCCGGCGACTCGCTGAAGACGGCCCTGGCGAGCGCGAACGGCTGGAGGTCGACGGCTTGGGCGGTGAGGCCGGCGCCGGCCACCACTCGCAGCAACCCGTCGACCATCTCCCGATGCGCCGCGACCGCGAGGATCGACAGCATCAGCTCGCCCTCGGGCGTCGTGAACTCCTCGACGGGCACGAAGTCGAGCACGGCGTCCTCGACCGGGATCGGGATCGAGTCCTGCACCTGGAACGGCAGCGCCTGGCCGAGCTCTGCCTCGGACATGTGGGGGACGTCGACCTGGCGGACCACCACGCGCTGGTTGGCGGTGCCGATCACGACGCGTTTCTTGGGCAGCTTCGAGCGCTTCCAGAGCGCGCTGACCGCTTCGGTCACCGCGTCCTCGTCGATGATCTCGCCGGACACCACCGCCCCCTCGGGCAGCGGCATCTCTGCGAACCGACGGAGGACCGGACGGGAGCGGCCGCTATCCACGGCCGCCGCGCGCACAGCCGCACTGCCGATATCCAAGCCAACCGTTGCAGCCATCGCCTTCTCCACTCGCGGCCCGAGCCAACCAGGTGCGCCCAGCGCTGGGCGGTACCCTTCGGAGCCCGAGTCGCCCCGAGTTACGGCCTTGTAATTACAAGGTTGTTGTGACCCTAGCGATGGGGGATAGCGCAGCCAAGCATTTGCAGCTCGGCTTCAGATGACGGACCTCAGGTGCCGACGTACCAGGCCACGAGCTCCGGGCCCCAGGCCGCGGCGACGAAGGCGCCCGCGATCAGCGCCGGGCCGAACGGGATGGCGTCCTTGCGGCCGGCGCGCCGGGTGGCGAGCAGCGCGATCGCAACGAGGCCGCCGATGAAGAAGGCGAGCAGGATGCCCGCGAACAGTGACCCCCACGAGCGGAACGCGAGGAACATCCCCAGCACCAGGGCGAGCTTCACGTCGCCGAACCCGAACCCGCCGGCCGGCGCCACGAGGAAGATCACGAACAGGAGCCCGGCGTAGACGCCGGCGCCGGCCAGTCCCCGGAGCCACGGGGCCACTCCCCCGCCGCCGGCGAGGGTGCCCGCCAACAGCAGCAGCGCGCCCACCACCAGCCCGGGGAACACGATCCGGTCGGGCAGGCGCTTGTGGTCGAGGTCGGTGAGCACCAGCGCAAGCCCGACGGCGGCGAACCACCAGTAGGCGGGCACGAGCCAGCTGATGCCGAGGACGGCGACGGTCCCGGCGAACAGCGCCCCGGTGGCCGCCTCGACGATCGGGTAGCGGGCGGATATCGCCACGCCGCAGTCGCGACAGCGCCCCCGCAGGATCAGCCACGAGAGCACCGGCACGTTGTCGCGGGACCGGATCTGCCGGCCGCACGCCGGGCAGGCGGAGCGTGGCCGAACCACGGATTCGCCGGCCGGCACGCGGTGGGCGACCACGTTGACGAACGATCCCACCACCAGTCCGAGAAGCGCGCCGTAGATCGCCAGCAGCGCGGTCATGGCGTCACCGCGGGAAGCATGGTCGCAGCGTAGGGGCGGGTCGGTGGCATGTCAGCCATCTCCTGGGCGGGCTCCAATGGCAGCGGGGCGGGTCGTGAGACCCGCCCCGTCGCCGTGTTGTCGATTGTCTCGGTCTACCAGCCGTCGGTCGGCCAGCCGGGCGCGGTGCCGTTGCACACGAACGCCGCAGCAGCAGCCGCGTCGGCGAACTCGCCGTACTCGGTCGCCGCGTTCGACGACAGGTACGCCGCCCAGACCTTGCCCGAGTCGCTCGCCTGCTGGAGGCAGACGACCGAGTTGCTGAACTGGTCCACGTACACTCCGTCGGTGACGGCGTCCGTCGTGTTCACGGTCAGCGTGGGCATGAAGTCCTGGAGATCGGCAGCGACGTCGGTGTACGCCGCCTCGTCGGTCCAGTAGCCCTTCTCGGCCAGGATTGCATTCCGAACGTCGCTCTGCGCCGAACGATCCTGGGCCCGGTTACGGAACCCGAGGAACGACGGAATGGCGATGGCAACCAGTACTGCGATGATCAGCACCACCACCATGAGCTCGATGAGCGTAAAGCCCTCGTCTCGCGACAAGCGCTCCCGCATCCACTTCATCATCTGCGAACCTCCTTGGAATTCGCGAGGGCCGTCTTTCGACCCAAAGGGTTTATCGGCCCCGAGACCGCGATCTTGAGCCTCATTGGATTGGACTTCGGACGGGCGGTCACATGGGACTTCGGACGGCCCGCAATACCCGCCACCGCAACCCGACGCCCGTCCGAACTGCAATGTGAAACCTGCCGAACCCAGCGCGCCTCGCCCTGCTAGATCAGGCTGGCGATGTTGAACATCGGGAGGTAGAGGCTCACGAGGATGCCGCCGACCGTCACGCCCATCATGATGATGAGCAGAGGCTCGATGAGGCTGGTCAGCGCGTCGACGGTGGCCTCGACCTCGCTGTCGTAGAAGTCGGAGACCTTGCCGAGCATCGTGTCGAGGGCGCCGGTCTCCTCGCCCACCGCCATCATCTGCACGACCATCGGGGGAAACACCGCGTGGCGGGTGAGGGGCGCGGTGAGCGACTCGCCCGACTTGACCGACGTCTTCACGTCCTCCAGCGCCTTCGACAGCACCGCGTTGTTGGCGGTATCGGAGACGATGTCGATCGCCTGGAGGATCGGCACCCCGGTGCGGCTCAGCACCGAGAACGTGCGCGAGAAGCGGCTGATCGCCGACTTGTGGGCGAGCCCGCCGAACACCGGGACCCGCATCTTGAACGCGTCCCATGCCAGGCGGCCCGGCTCGGTTCGGATCCAGCGCTTCAGTGCGAAGATGCCCGCAAAGAGCATGCCGGCGACGACGTACCAGAACTTCGACAGGATGCCCGACAGGACGATGAGCATCTTGGTGGGCGGCGGCAGTGCCCCGCCCAGGTCGGCGTACATGCTCTCGAACATCGGCACCACGAACAGCAGCATGGCCACGACGATCAGCGCCACGAGCCCGAACACGACCACCGGGTAGGCCATCGCGGACTTCACCTTGGAGCGCAGCGCGACCGAGGCTTCGATCATGTCCGCAAGCCGGTTGAGCGTCTCGTCGAGCACACCGCCGACCTCACCCGCCCGGATCATCGAAATGTAGAGGTTGTTGAAGACCTTCGGGTGCTCGCCCATCGCCGCCGAGAGGCTGGTGCCCTGCTCGACGGCACTGCGGATATCGCCGACGATGCCGGCGAGGGTGGAGTTCTCGGTCTGCTCCTCGAGCACCGACAGGGCCCGGATCAGCGACAGCCCGGAGTTGACCATCGTCGCGAACTGGCGGCTGAAGATCGCGATGTCCTTGACCTTGACCCGGTCGGAGAACCCCGGGATCTTGATCTCCATCTGCAGGCCCGAAGCCTGCTTCTGCTGCGTGATCTCGAGCGGGATGAGGCCCTTGTCGCGCAGGGAGCGGCTGACGGCGGCGGCCGAGCTCCCGGCCAGCTCGCCCGACATGGTCTTGCCGCTGCGGTCACGGACCTTGTAGGCGAAGGTGAGGGCGTCGGCGCTCACCGGGCGCCCCCGACCAGGGCCTCGAAGTCCTCAGGGTGCTGGCTCCGCTCGACGGCGACCTTGTGGGCGACCCGGCCCGCCTTCACGAGATTGGCCAGGCACTGGTCCATGGTCTGCATCCCGTACTTGGCCCCGGACTGCATCACCGACGTGATCTGGTGGACCTTGCCCTCGCGGATGAGGTTGCGGATGGCCGGCGTCGCCACCATCACCTCGACCGCCGAGATGCGGCCGCCGCCGTCCTTGGTGGGCAGGAGCTGCTGGGAGACGACCGCCTGGATCGAGCTGGCGAGCTGGACCCGCACCTGCTGCTGCTGGTGCGACGGGAAGACGTCGATCATCCGCTCGATCGACTGGGGCGCGTCCTGCGTGTGCAGGGTGGCGAACACGAGGTGGCCGGTCTCGGATGCGGTGATGGCGGTGGAGATCGTCTCGAGGTCGCGCATCTCGCCCACCAGGATCACGTCCGGGTCCTGGCGCAGCGCGTGCTTGAGCGCCGCCGCGAAGCTCAGCGTGTCGGCGCCCACCTCGCGCTGGTTGACGATCGACGCCTTGTGCTTGTGCATGAACTCGATCGGGTCCTCGACGGTCATCACGTGGCACGACC
>JBFKDA010000123.1:0-8193 GCA_041619955.1 Acidimicrobiia bacterium
ACGTCGGCCACCCAGCCGAACCCGGAGGCGCCGTCGAACAGCTGGAGCAGGCGGGCCATCGAGAAGAGGTCGAAGAAGAAGTAGCCGATGGAGATCCCCGCCGCTGCCAGCGTCCCGCCCGACCACGCGCTGAACAGCACGCTGAGCAGGGCCGCCAGCGCGACGTAGGGCAGCGTGGAGTACCAGGCGCGGGCGACGTCACCGGCGATGTCGCCTGCGGCGGCGCCGGTCCACTCGCCGTGCCCGGCCCCGGAGGCGAGCGCGGACGCCAGCAGGCTCGTCAGCGCGATCACCACGGTGACCGCCACCCACAGGGCGGCTGCGCACAGCGCGACCAGCGCCAGCTTCACGGCCAGCAGCCGACGCCGGCCCGTGCCGCGCGACAGGGTCGTGCGGAGCGTCCCCCACGTGTACTCGCTGCCGACGACGAGTACGGTGAGGAAGGCGAGCAGCGGGATGCTGACGATCGAGGTCCACCGCAGTGCTCGGGGGATCGCGCCGGGGAGCGTGAACTCCTCGGTGAGGAACACCAGCCGCTCCTCGGTCTCGGCGAGTTCGAGCTCGCACTCCCGCGAGGTCAGGGCCACGTCGATATCGCCGAGCGTCACCTCCGGGGGCAGCTCCGGTCGGTCGCCGGCGATGAAGGCGGCACACCCGAAGCTGATGTCGTCTTCCGGCTGCGGTCCACCGGCCACGAACACCACCTCGTCCTTTACCTCGGCGTCCTTCTTGAACTGGTACTCGCCGAACCGCAGCAGCACCATGAACGCGGAGAACCCGACCATGATCGCGACCAGCAGCCAGATGATGCGCCGCCGCCGAAGCTTGAACCACTCCCAGCCGAGGAGCTTGGCGCCGGTCACGTGGCTGCCCCCGCTCCGTGCTCACCGGGCGACGGGGGCGCTTCGCCCTCGGTCACCTGCAGGAAGTACTCCTCGAGCGAGGTGTCGAGGCTCCGCAGCTCGGCGACGTGGATGCCCTGGGCGGCGAGCGCGGCGCTGATGCCGGCGGCGTGGTCGCCGGGCGCGGCGACCACCAGCCCGGCCTCGTCGGCGACCACCGAGCCGACGAAGTCGAGGCCGCCGAGCAGCGCCGCCGCTCGCGAGTCGTCGGTGGTACGCAGCCGGAGCCGGTCCTGGCGGCCGATGAGCTCGGCGACGCCGCCGTGGGCGATCAGGCGGCCCCGCGACAGGATGCCGACCCGGTCGCACACCTGCTCGACCTCGTTGAGCAGGTGGCTGGCGAGGACCACGGTACGGGTCCCGTCACCCAGCCGGCGGATGAGCTGGCGCACCTCGGCCATGCCGGCCGGGTCGAGCCCGTTGGTCGGCTCGTCGAGCAGCAGCAGCTGCGGGTCGCCCAGGAGCGCGTAGGCGACGCCGAGGCGATGCTTCATGCCGAGCGAGTACGTCTGGAAGCGTGAGCCGGCGCGGGCGGTGAGGCCGACCAGCTCGAGTAGCCGGTCGACCTCGGCGGGCTGGTCGCGCCCGATGATCCCCTGGAAGTACCGGAGGTTGTCGCGGCCCGACAGGTAGGGGTAGAACGCCGGGGTCTCCATGGTGGCGCCGACGCCCCGGACCACCTCCTCGGCGCCGCCGTCGATCTCCCGCCCCAGCAGCCGCACCGAGCCGGCGTCCCGCCGGATCAGGCCGAGGGCGCAGCCGATGATCGTTGTCTTGCCGGCGCCGTTGGGTCCGAGCAGGCCGAACACGCTCCCCGCCGGCACCGCCAGCGTCAGGTCGTCGACGGCGACCACGTCGCCGTAGCGCTTCGTGAGCCCCTCGATCTCGACGACTGCACCCGCCATGCAATGCCTCTTCGCTGCCGCTGCGTCCGCTGCGTCCGCTGCGTCCGCTGCTTCCGGCGTCGTCTCCGCGCCGCGTCCTGCGGCGTCGCACCAAGCCTGCCGGGTCGAACCTGAACGAATCCTGAAAGGGAGGCGGCGTTCAGGTTTCTTTCAGCCGGGCGGTCGGACGATGACCGTGGAGACGACGTCACCGCACAGGAAAGGAGGGCGGGCAGGCATGATCCGCGCAAAGGTGGCGATCGTGGTGGCAATGATCGCGGCAGCGGTGCTGGCGGGCGCGTGCGGCGACTCGGCGGCCGAGCCGGTGATCGACGTCGGCGATCCGGCCGACTACGCGCCGGTGATCGAGCCGGCCGAGTTCACGAGCACGGTGGACAACCCCTACTGGCCGCTGGCGCCAGGCACCCGCTGGGTGTACGAGGCCGAGGCCGACGGCGAGGTGGAGCGCATCGAGGTGGTGGTGACCGATCAGGCCAAGACCGTGATGGGCGTCGCCACCGTGGTCGTCCGCGACACGGTGACCGTCGACGGCGAGCTGGTCGAGGACACGTTCGACTGGTACGCCCAGGACGCGGCGGGGAACGTCTGGTACATGGGCGAGGACTCCACCGAGTACGAGGGTGGGGAGGCCGCCAGCAAGGCCGGCTCGTGGGAGGGCGGCGTGGACGGCGCGATCCCGGGCGTGGTGATGTGGGCCGACCCGCAGGTCGGGCGGGCGTATCGCCAGGAGTTCTACGAAGGCGAGGCGGAGGACGTCGCCGAGGTGATCCGGGTGGGGGAGCAGGTCACGGTGCCGGCCGGTACCTTCGACAGCGTGGTGGTGACCCGGGAGTGGAACCCGTTCGAGCCTGACGTGGTGGAGGAGAAGTTCTACGCTCCCGGCGTCGGCGTGGTGCTCGAACGCAAGGTGGAAGGCGGCGACGAGGTCGTGGAGTTGATCGAGATCAGCGAGGGCCCGTGAGGGTGCTGGTGGTGGAGGACGAGGTCAAGTTGGCCTCGTACCTCAAGCGGGGCCTGGAGCGCGAGGGTCATGCGGTCGACGTCGCCGGCGACGGCGAGCAGGGGCTGTGGATGGCCACCAGCAACCCGTACGACGTCGTGGTGCTCGACATCATGCTCCCGAAGAAGAACGGCTACGTCGTCTGCCGGGAGCTGCGGGCGCAGGGCAACTGGACGCCGATCCTCATGCTCACCGCCAAGGAGGGGGAGCTGGACGAAGCGGAGGCGCTCGACACCGGAGCCGACGACTTCCTGTCCAAGCCCTTCTCGTTCGTGGTGCTGCTCGCCAGGATCCGGGCACTGCAGCGGCGCGGCACCACCGAGCGTCCCACGGTGCTGGAGGTCGGCGACCTCCGGCTCGACCCGGCCGGCCGGCGGTTCTCGGTCGGCGGTGAGGAGGTGGCGCTGACGCCGACCGAGTTCTGCCTGCTCGAGCTGTTCCTGCGCCGCCCCGGCGACGTGATCTCCAAGACCGCGATCCTCGACTCCTGCTGGGACTGGGCGTACGAGGGCGACCCGAACATCGTCGAGGTCTACATCCGGCGTCTCCGCACCAAGGTGGACGAGGCGTTCGGCCGCAAGCACTTCCATACGGTGCGGGGCGCCGGCTACCGCCTCATCACCGATGGGTGACCTCGCAGGCCGGCTCGGGGTCCGGGCGCGGCTCACGCTGGTCTCGGTGGTGGTCGTGGGCGTGGTGCTGGCCGTCGGCGGCTGGCTGCTCGTATGGGCCGCCGGCAACCGGGTGGAGGACGCGGTGTTGGACGCCGCCGAATCGCGGCTCGAGGGCCTGCTGGCATTCGCCGGCGAGGGCCTGGACGACCCCCTGCCCGGCAGCGACGCCGAGCTGATCTCCCAGGTGATCGGCGCCGACGGCCAGGTGCTGGCCGCCGACCGCATCCTCGCCGGGGTGCCGGCGCTCGTCGACCGGCGGGTCGCGCCGGGGGAGCGCGTCTCCTTCGAGTCGGACGACCTGCTGGAGCCGTTCGAGGGCAGGATCCTGGAGGACGAGGGCCCGTACCGCGTGTTCGTCGCGGGGGTCGCGCTGCCGGGCGGAGACGGCCTGGTCCTGGTGGCCGCGTCGCTGGAGCCGGCGAGCGACGCGCGTCGCGCGGTGGTGCCGCTGCTGCTGGTCGGGCTGCCCGCGTTGCTCGCGGTGCTCGCGGCGGTGACCTGGCTGCTGACCGGGCTGGCGCTGCGCCCGGTGGATCGGATGCGCGCCGAGGCCGTCGGGATCTCCGCCGCCGACCCGGGGCGGCGGCTCCCGGTGCCGGCGCCGGCCGACGAGATCCGGGCGCTGGCCGAGTCCCTCAACGACATGCTGGGCCGGCTCGAGGGCGCGCTCGTCCGCCAGCGCCAGTTCGTCGCCGACGCCTCGCACGAGCTGAAGAGCCCGCTCGCAGCCTTTCAGGCCGTGATCGACGTCGCGCTCGACGACCCCGACCCGGCCGTGCGAGCGGCGGCCCGGGCCGACCTGGCGAGCGAGGTGGCGCGCATGGAGCGCCTGGTCAGCGGCATGCTCGTGCTGGCGACCAGCGAGGAGGGCGCGCCGGCGCCGCGCCGGGTCGAGGTTGACCTCGACCAGATCGCAGGTCGGGAGGCCGCCGCGGCGCGCCGCCGCTCCGAATGCGAGGTCGACGCTCGAGGCGTCGAGCCGGCTCGGGTGTCCGGCGACCCCGACCGGCTGGCGCAGCTCGTGCGCAACCTGGTCGACAACGCACTTCGCCACGCCGAGACCCGCATCTGGCTGGCGACGCATGTGGATGGCGGCGAGTGCGTGCTCACCGTGGGTGACGACGGCCCCGGCGTGTTGCCCGCCGACCGGGAGCGCATCTTCGAGCGGTTCGTGCGCCTCGACGACAGCCGGGCACGCGACACCGGGGGAGCGGGCCTGGGGCTGGCCGTCGCCCGGGCGATCGCCCGCAGCCACGGTGGCGACCTCGTCGTCGCCGACGGCTCGGTGTTCGAGCTGCGGCTGCCGGCGGTCGGGTAGGCGACCACCGCTCAGCGAGCGGCCACCGCCAGCATCCACGCCGCGCCGCCGAGGGCGCTCCACATCGTCAGCGCCGAGACCGCGGCTGCGGCCCGCAGCGCTCGAAAGGGCGGGCGGGCGGGTGCGGGCCGCAGCCACCAGCCGACCGACGCCACTGCCCAGGCGATCGAGCCGCCCAGCGCGAGCACCAGGCCGGGGAACATCTCTCCCATGCCCCCATCGTGCGGCGAGCCTGCTGAACGGGCGCTGAACGGGCCGCGGGGCCCAGCCCGCTCAGCCCAGCGCGATCAGCCCAGCCCGATCAGCCCGACCGCTCGCGCGGCCCGATCAGAACGGCCCGGCCACCGGCCACTCCCGGCCGAAGCCGAGCGGGAGCGCAAGATCGGCGAGGCCGGTGGTGTTGGTGTTGCGCAGGTAGAACGTGGCGTCGCCCGGCCGGTAGACGCCGATGGTCCGGTCACCGTCGTAGTCCCAGTCGCCGAACAGCAGCTTGTCCGCCGGGTTGCCGTAGACGAACAGCGTCGTGTGGACCCCCGAGGTCAGCGAGTTGCGGACGAACACGTGGCCGCCGAGGGCCCCCATGTCGCGGTAGGCGACCGGGTCGGCGTCCCCGTCGCCGTCGATGTCGACGGCCGCCGGCGCATCGCCAGGGTTGCCGAAGAAGAACACGGCATCCGGCACGGCGTTGGCGAAGTCGAAGAACACGAACCACTGGCCGGTGGTGGGCCGGAACAACGCCAGGCTTTCGCGGCCGTTGCCGTTCCAGTCGCCGGCCACCGGGCGGTCGCCCGGCTCACCGACCTGGAACGTGAACTCGGCCACGCCGGCCGAGTTGCTGTTGCGGCCGAACAGGGCCGTGTCGCCGTTCAGCGTCCGGAAGACCGCCACGGTGCGGTCGCCATCGCCGTCCCAGTCGCCGACGATGCCGACGTCACCCGGATTGCCGAAGCTGAAGCCGCGGGTCGCTCCGCTGCGGAGCAGCATCGTCCAGACGCCGGTGACCGGGTCGAACAGGCCCACCTCGGGCTGCTGCGGGCGCGCGACCGTGGTGATCGTCGTCGCGGTGTTGTTGCCGGAGGCCGGGTCGGTGGTGGTGGCCGAGACGGTCGCCCTGTTGGTCAGGTCGCGGGTGGTGTTTCCCGTCACCCGCACGGTGATCGTGTACGACTTCGACGCGCCGGCGGCGATCGATCCCAGTGTGCAAGTGGGCACCCCGTTCGGATCCTCGGCACAACCGGTCGTGCGGACCTGGACGACGCCGGCCGGCAGGGTGTCGGTCACCACGACGCCGGTCGCGTCGGACGGTCCTGCGTTGGCGACGACCACGGTATAGGTCAGCGTCCCACCGAGCCGCACCGGGTCGGGCGAGTCCGACTTGGTGATCGACAGGTCGGCGCGGGTGGCTACCGCCGTGCGGTGCGTGGTCGAGTCATTGGAGCTGTTCGGGTCGGCGGTCGCCGCCGAGACCGACGCGATGTTCGTGAGCACACCGGTGGCGGATGCGCCCACGCCGACCGTGATCGTGTACGACTTCGAGCTGCCGGCGGCGATCGTGCCGAGCGAGCACGTCGGCACGCTGTTCGGGTCGTCGGCGCAGCCGGAGGTCGACACGAAGCTGGTGCCGGCCGGCAGCGTGTCGGTGACGACGACCCCGGCGGCGACCGACGGGCCCGCGTTGGCGACGGTGACCGTATACGTGAGCGAGGTTCCGGCCACCACCGGGTCGGCCGAGCCTGCCTTGGTGATCGACAGGTCGGCACTGGTGCTCACCGCGGTCGCCGCAGTGGCCGAGTTGTTGCCTGCCACGGGGTCGGCCGTCGCCGCCGACACCGACGCCGAGTTGGTGAGGGTGCCGATGGTGTTGCTGCCCACTGCGACGACGACATCGAAGCTCGTCGACCCGCTGGCAGCGATGGTGCCCAGCGAGCAGGTGAGCGTGCCCGCCGGCCCCTCGACGCAGGCGTCGGTGTCGGACACGTAGCTCACCCCGGCGGGCAGGACGTCGGTCACGACCACGCTGCCGGCATCCGACGGCCCGGCGTTGGCGACCGTGATCGTGTACGTCAGCGTGCCGCCGGCGGCGACCGGGTCGGGGCTGGCGGCCTTGGTTATCGACAGGTCGGCGCTCGTCTCCACCGCGGTGGTCTCCGTGGTGGTGTTGTCAGACGTGTCCGGGTCGGTCACGTCCGAGTCGACGGTGGCCGTATTGCTCAACGAGCCGGTGGTGCCCGAGTCGACGGCGACCGTGATCTCGAAGGTCTCCATGCCCAACACCGGGATCGTGCCGAGTGGGCAGGTCAGCGTCCCGGCCGGAGCCTCGACGCAGAAACCGGTGTCAGAGACATGGGTGACCCCGGCGGGCAGGGTGTCGACCACGGTGACGCCGGTGGCGACCGACGGCCCGAAGTTGAAGACCTCGATCGTGTACGTCAGCGTCTCGCCCGCCGTAACCGGGTCGGGCACGTCGGACTTGGTGATGTCGAGGTCGGCCTCGGTCTCGATGGTGGTGGCCTCGGTGGCCGTGTTGTTGCCCGGGAGGGGGTCGGCCATATCGGACGACACGCCGACCAAATTGATGACGTCGCCGGCCGGGGCCGCCGGATCGATGGCGAACGTCACCTCGAACGTGATGCCGAAGCCGGCCGCCAGCGTGCCGAGGTCGCAGGCCAGCTCGCCGGGCCCGGGCACGCCGGGGGTGCACGGCACCGTGGCGCCGGAGAACATGAGGCCGGGTGGCACGTCGTCGACCACCGTCACTCCGGTGGCGTCGGACGGCCCGAAGTTCTCCACCACGATCTCGTAGGTCACGGACTCGCCGGCGAGCACCGGGTCCTCGGTGTCGACCTTGGTGATCGCCAGATCGGCTGCGGCGACGATCTCGGTGTCCGCCGTGGCGGTGTTGTCGGACGGGTCGGGGTCGGTGGCGTCCGACGACACGGTGGCCTCGTTGGTGACCGTCCCCGGCGGCGCGGCCGGGTCGATGGTGAAGATGATGTCGAAGACGCCGGAGCTGCCGCCCATGGGGATGTCGGCGAGGTCGCAGGTGAGGAAGCCCGGTGCGGGGTCGCCGGGCGTGCACGGCACGGTGGCGGAGTCGAACATCATTCCGGGTGGTGCCTCGTCGACGACGGTGACTCCGGTGGCGTTGGACGGCCCCAGGTTGTCGACGGTGAGGCTGTACGTGACCATGTCGCCGGCCGCCACCGGCGTGTCGCCCACCTTGAAGATCGCCAGGTCGGCTTCGGTGACGATCGTGGTGGTTTCGGTGGCGGTGTTGTCGGCGGGGTCGAGCTCGGTGGCGTCGGAGGACACGTCGACGACGTTGTCGACGTCGCCAGGGGCGCTGGCGGGGTCGATCAAGAACGTGACGTCGAAGGCGGCGCCGGTGCCGGCG
>JBFKDA010000124.1:0-8192 GCA_041619955.1 Acidimicrobiia bacterium
ACGTCGACGGCCAGGACGACTTCGCGGCGATGGAAGAGGCGGTGCGGCGACGCTTCCTGCGCTACCTCGAGGAGCGGGAGCGCCCGGTCGAGGAGCGCGGCCGCTTCGCCTACCCGCCGTCGCTGGTGCTGGTCGACGGCGGCGCCGGCCAGGTGAGCCGGGCGGTGCAGGTGCTGGAGAGCCTCGACCTCGACATCCCGGTGGCCGGCCTCGCGAAGCGCATGGAGGAGGTCTACCTCCCCGGCCGGCCGGAGCCGGTGCGGATCCCCCGCGGGGAGGACGCCCTGTACGCCCTGCAGCGCGTGCGTGACGAGGCCCACCGCTTTGCGGTCGAGTACCACCGTAAGCTGCGGGGTAAGCGAATGGTGGACTCCCTCCTCGACGACGTGCCCGGCATCGGTCCGGCTCGCAAGACCGCGCTCCTCAAGCGCTTCGGGTCGCTGAAGCGGATGCGCGCCGCGACCCGGGACGAGCTCGGCGAGGTCGTCCCCGTGGGCGTCGCCGACGACCTCCACGCCGCCCTGCACGAGGGGCGCTGACCGTGCGTACCGCCTACCGCACGCCGTTCGGGATCGGCAGCGTCACGTTCGAAGGCGACGTCCCGGACAGCATCGAGCTGCCGGCCAAAGGCAGCCGGAGCCGGCCCGGTGACTGCCCGCCGGCGATCCGCCACCTGGTGGAGGCGCTGGAGGCGTACTACGGGGGCATGGCCGACCTCGTGGCCTCGCCGGAACTGATCGCCCGGGCCGGGACGACCCCGCTGCTGCGGGCCATCTACTCCCACGTGGCCGCGATCCGGCCCGGCAGGACGCAGACGTACGGCGAGGTGGCCGCCGCCGTGGGGCGGCCAGGCGCGGCGCGGGCCGTGGGGACGGCCATGGCCCGCAACCCGTTCCCACCGGTGATCCCGTGCCACCGGGTGGTGGGTTCCGACGGCACGCTGCGCGGGTACGGCGGTGGCCTGGAGCAGAAGCGCCGCCTCCTCGAAATGGAGCGCAGCCATGCCTGACGAGCGCCATGTGGTCGTCGTGACCGGGATGTCCGGGGCCGGCCGGTCCACCGCGGCGAAGGTCCTCGAGGACCTCGGGTACTTCGTCGTCGACAACGTGCCGGCGGTGCTCATCCCGCAGCTCGTCGAGAACGCCGCGCTCGGCGAATCCCCACGCCCGCTGGTGGCGGTGGTCGTCGACACCAGGGCCGGTCTCGACTTCCACGAGCTGGCCGATGCCCGGCTCGCCCTCGAGGCGGCGGGCGTGCCCAACACGCTGCTGTACCTCGATGCGTCCGACGAGGCGCTGTTCAGCCGTTACGAGGAGAACCGCAGGCCGCACCCGGTGGCCGGCGACACGCTGGCCGACTCGATCGCCCGCGAGCGGGAGGCGCTCGAGACGCTCCGGGGCGAGTCCGACGTCATCATCGACACCACCGACCGGAGCGTCCACGATCTCCGCCGCCTCGTCGAGGACGCGTTCCGGGGCGAGCTGCCGCGCCGCCCGATGAAGGTGGCCGTGACGTCGTTCGGCTTCAAGCGCGGGCTGCCTCGCGTGCTCGATCTGCTGTTCGACGTGCGGTTCCTGCCCAACCCGCACTGGGTCGAGGAGCTGCGCCCCCGCACCGGGCTCGACGCTCCGGTTCGCGACTACGTGCTCGGCGACCCCGAGGCCAAGGAGTTCCTCGAGCGGACCACCGACCTGCTCGGCTTCCTGCTGCCGAGGTACGAGGCGGAGGGCAAGTCGTACCTCAGCATCGGCGTGGGATGCACCGGCGGCCACCACCGGTCGGTGGCGATCGCCGAGGAGCTGGTGAAGTGGCTCCGACGCCGGGACATCGACGTCGTCGTCCGCCACCGGGACGTGGGGCCGTGACCCCGATGCAGTCGGCGATGGAGACCGAGCTCGACCCGCTGCTCGAGTCGCTCGGGGTCGACTTCGAGGGCCCGGCCGTCGTGGCGATCGGCGGCGGCCACGGCCTCGCGCAGGTGCTGCTCGCCGCCCAGGAGTACGCGTACGGGCTCACCGCCATCGTCAGCGTCGCCGACGACGGCGGCTCGTCGGGACGGCTGGCGCCGGCCCTCGAGATCCCGCCGCCGGGCGACATGCGACGCTGCCTGCTGGCCCTCACCCCCAAGCCGTCTGTGTGGCGCGACCTGTTCGGCTACCGCTTCGGCGAGAGCGACGTGGCCGGGCACTCGCTCGGCAACCTGGTGCTGGCCGCCCTCACCGACATCACCGGCGACTTCGAGGACGCGCTCCGCACCGCCGAGCTGTACTTGGGCGCCGTCGGCACGGTCGTGCCGGTGGCACGGCGCCCGCTGCGGCTGGTCGCCACCATCGACGGCCGCACCGTGGACGGCCAGGCGGCGATCTCCGACACCCGGGGGCAGATCACGGAGCTGCGTGTCGAGCCGGGCGACGTGCCGGTGAACCCGCGCGCCCTCGATGCGATCGCGGCCGCCGACCAGATCGTGCTCGGCCCCGGCAGCCTCTACACGTCGACGATCGCGGCGCTCAGCGTGCCGGGGGTGGTCGCCGCGATCAACGCGGCGGATGCCCGGGTGGTGTACGTGTGCAACATGATCACCCAGGACGCCGAGACCATCGCCATGAGCGCCGTCGCCCACCTCGACGCGCTGACCGGCCTGACCGGGCTGCGGATGCCCGATGCTATCGTCGCCAGCACCTCCGAGATCGAGGTGCCCGCGCCGCTCGAACCCGTGCGGCTCGACCTGCTCGTCGACAAGGAGGCGCTGGACCGGCGCGGGGTGGACGTCGTCACTGCCGACCTCGCAGACCCCACGGCGGCCTGGCCACGGCACGACGCGGTGCGGCTGGGCCTGGTCCTCCGCGAGCTCGCCGGCACCTGACATCCCCACCCTTCGCATCGATCGAAAGGCATCACCACATGAGAGTCGCCATCAACGGATTCGGGCGCATCGGCCGCAACTTCTTCCGAGCGGCGCATGCCCGCAACTCCGGCTTCGACGTGGTCGCCGTCAACGACCTCACCGACGCCGAGACGCTCGCCTACCTGCTCCGCAACGACAGCGTCCTCGGCAAGTTCGACGGCACCGTCGAGGTCAAGGACAGCGAGATGATCGTCGACGGCGACAGCTTCCAGATCTCCGCGGTGCGCGACCCGGCCGAGCTGCCCTGGCAGGAGCTCGGCGTCGACGTGGTGATCGAGTCGACCGGCGTCTTCCGCACCCGCGAGCAGGTGCAGCAGCACCTCGACGCCGGGGCCAAGTGGGCGATCCTCAGCGCCCCCATGAAGGACGCCCCCGACTACAACCTCGTGCTCGGCGTCAACGACGACGGCTTCGACCCCGAACAGCACCGCATCATCTCCAACGCCTCCTGTACCACCAACTGCGTCGCCCCGATGGTCAAGGTGCTGGACGAGGCCTTCGGTATCGAGCGCGGCAGCTTCACCACCGTGCACGCCTACACCAACGACCAGGCGCTGCTCGACATGCCGCACAGCGACAAGCGGCGCGGCCGGGCCGCGGCGCAGAACATCGTGCCCACCAGCACCGGCGCCGCCAAGGCGGTCGGGCTGGTGCTCCCGTCGATGAAGGGCAAGCTCGCCGCCAAGGCGCTGCGGGTCCCGGTGCCCGACGGGTCGATCACCGACCTGGTGGTCGAGGTCAACACCGACGTCGACGAGGCGGCCGTCAACGACGCTTTCAAGGCGGCGGCGGGCGGACCGCTCGCCGGCATCCTCCGCTACTCGGAGGAGCCGCTCGTGTCGAGCGACATCGTCGGCGACCCGCACTCGTGCGTGCTCGACGGCGAATTCACCATGGTGGTCGGTGGGCGCACCGTGAAGGTGTTCGGCTGGTACGACAACGAGTGGGGCTACAGCAACCGGCTCGTCGACCTGGTCGAGATGCTCCCGGCGTGACGCTACGGGGGCTGGGCGACGTCGACGTCGCCGGCAAGCGGGTGCTGGTGCGCGCCGATCTCAACGTCCCGCTGGAGGACGGCCGGATCGGCGACGACTTCCGCATCGAGGCCGCCATCGGCAACATCCGGGCACTGCGCGAGCGCGGCGCCCGGGCAGTCGTCGTCGCCAGCCACCTGGGCCGGCCCGACGGCAAAGATCCGAAGTTCTCGCTGGCGCCGGTCGCCCGCCGGCTGGAGGAGCTGGCCGGGGTGCCCGTGACGATGGCGGGCGACACGGCGGGGCCGGAGGCTCGCGCCGCCGTCGACGCCGCCGCCGACGGGGCGGTGGTGCTGCTGGAGAACACCCGGTTCGAGCCGGGCGAGCAGGAGAACGACCCGGACCTGGCGGACCGGCTGGCCGGGCTCGCCGACGTGTTCGTGCTCGATGCGTTCGGCTCGGCGCACCGCGCCCACGCCTCCACGGTGGGCGTCGCCGAGCGCTTGCCGTCGGCCGCCAGCGACCTCGTCCGCACCGAGGTCGAGGCGCTGACCAGGCTCCTCGACGACCCGGCGCGGCCCTACGTCGTGGTGCTCGGCGGTGCCAAGGTGTCGAGCAAGCTCGGCGTGATGCGCAACCTCCTGCCGCGCGTCGACGTGATGCTGGTGGGCGGCGGCATGTGCTTCACGCTGCTCGCCGCGGAGGGCTTCGAGGTGGGCGAGTCGCTGGTCGAGGAGTCGATGATCGACGAGGTCCGGGACCTCCTCGAAGGGCCCCACGGTGGGCGGCTGATGGTGGCGGTCGACGCGGTCGTCGCCGACCGATTCGCCGCCGACGCCGCGCACCGGGTCGTCAGCACCCAGGACATGCCGGAGGGCTGGCTCGGCCTCGACATCGGCCCCGACACGGCGACGCGCTTCGCCGACGTGGTGCGCCCCGCCGCCAGCGTGTTTTGGAACGGCCCGATGGGCGTGACCGAGTGGGAGCCGTTCCGCGCCGGCACCCGAGCCGTCGCCGGGGCACTGGCCGCCAACGACGGCTACAGCGTGGTGGGCGGCGGCGACACCGTCGCCGCGCTCGACATGCTCGGCTTCGAGGATGCAGCCAGCCACGTCTCGACCGGCGGCGGCGCCGGGCTCGAGCTGCTCGAAGGTAAGACGCTGCCGGCGCTCGCCGTGCTGGAGAAGGGAACACCGTGACCCGCAAGAACCTGATGGCCGGCAACTGGAAGATGCATGCCAGCCACCTCGATGCGATCCAGATGGTGCAGAAGCTCAGCTACCGGCTCGACCCTGCCGACTACGAGCGGGTCGAGGTGGTGGTGTGCCCGCCCTTCACCGCGCTGCGCTCCGTGCAGACCGTGATCGAGGCCGATCACCTGCTCATCAAGCTCGGCGCCCAGAACGTCCACCCGCAGGACGAGGGCGCGTTCACCGGCGAGGTGTCGCCGCCGATGCTCGCCAAGCTCGGCGTCCAGTACGTGATCGTCGGGCACTCGGAGCGGCGGCAGCTCTTCGGCGAGAGCGACGAGTTCGTCAACCAGAAGGTCAAGGCGGTGCTCGCCCACGACATGACCCCGATCCTCGCCGTGGGGGAGACCCTCGAGGAGCGGGAGCAGGGCGCCACCGAGCAGCGGGTGGCCGACCAGCTGCGCGGCGGCCTCGCCGGCGTCGGCGCCGAGCAGGTCGCTCAGCTCGTCATCGCGTACGAGCCCATCTGGGCGATCGGAACCGGGCGCACCGCCAGCCCGGACGACGCCGCCCAGGTCATCGGCCACCTGCGCAGCCTCGTCGGCGAGCAGTGGGGAAGCGAGGTCGCCGAGGCGGTGCGGATCCTCTACGGCGGCTCGGTGAACCCGGGCAATGTGGCCGGTCTCATGGCCAAGCGCGACATCGACGGCGGCCTCGTCGGCGGCGCCTCCCTCGAGCCCGACAAGTTCGCGAGCGTCATCCGCTTCTGGATGTAGACCCCGCCGGCCACAGGCCGCCGGGATATGCTCATCGCATGCGGGGCGCGGTGGTCGTGGGCGTCGGGTTCTTCCTTGCTGCGGCGGCGTGTGGTGACTCGGCGGGGCCGGTCGTCAGTGAGGTGCCCCCTACTTCGGTGGTTGAGGCCTCCACGTCGACGATGGCTGCTGCGACGTCGACCACCTCCTCGTCGCTCGCCACGACGACGACCGTCGTTGAGGCGGCTGGGCCGGGGTATGGGGGGGAGGTGGTGCTCGGGGGGGATCAGCGGCCCTCGACGCTGAATCCGTTTGCGCCGGGCGGCGACAGCTTCGTCATCAGCTACCTCGGGCAGCTCGTCCACGCCGGCGTGACCGACGTCGCCGCCCCCAGCCTCGAGCGGGTGCCGGAGCTGATCACCGAGGTGCCCACCCTCGAGAACGGCGGCGTCACGGTCGCCGAGGACGGCTCGATGACCGTGCGGTACCAGATCCGCGACGAGGCGGTGTGGGCCGACGGCACCCCGATCAGCGGCGACGACCTGCGGGTCACCCTCGAAGCGCTGGCCGGCGTCGACATGCCGTTCGAGCGGCGCAACCTGTATGCCGAGGCGTCCCTCGGGGAAGTGGGCCCGAAGTCCTTTTCCTACACGCTGCCGTCGCCGACCCTGCAGTACCTCGACCTGTTCGACGTGGTGCTGCCCGCCCACCAGGTGGCCGGCACCGACGTCGTGGAGGATTGGGACGTCGAGCCGTGGGTGGCCGCCGGGCCGTTCGTGCTCGACGAATGGCGCACCGACGGCGACCTCGTCTTCGTCCGCAACGACAACTACTGGAAGACCGACCCCGCCACCGGGATGCAGCTCCCGTACCTCGACCGGGTGGTGTGGCGCCACCACCCGGAGACCCAGCGGCTGCTGGAGGCCTTCTCGCTCCGGGAGCTCGACGTGGTCGAGCCGCCGCCGGTGTTCGACGTCTGGGACGTCGATGCCGTGCGGGACCAGGGCGCCGAGGTGGTGATCGGCCCCGGCCCGATCTGGGAGCACTTCAACTTCCAGTTCGGGGTGCAGAACCGCAACGAGGACTCCCTCAACCGCCACCTGAAGTTCCGGCGGGCGGTGGCGCACGCCATCGATCGGAAGGCGATATTGCAGCTCGCAGCGCCGGTGGATGACGCGCCGGTGTCGCAGTCGTACCTGGAGGCGTTCATCCCCGCCCTCTCCACCGAGGCCTGGTCGGCGTACCCGTACGACCCGGCGGAGAGCCGCCGCCTGCTCGCAGAGCTGTGCGCCGAGCTGGCGCGCGACTGCACGGCCGATCCGCCGACCGTCGTCTTCTCCGCGACGAGCAACGCCGACTTCCGGCCCCGGGTCGCCGCCCTGCTGGCCGACATGCTCGAAACGGTCGGCATCTCCTATGAAGCCGACCTGGAGGATTCCTCGATCTTCTTCGGCGAGACGCTGGACGGCGGCACGTGGGACATGGGGATGTGGGCCTGGGTGGGCGAGCCGAGCCTGGCGGGGGCGGTGGCCATCCACGACGTGTTCGACCCGGACGACCCGCCTCCCGAGGGGCAGAACTTCTACCGTTGGGGCACCCCGGCAGTCAGCGCGGCCGAGGAGGAGATCTTCAACCAGGGGCCGTCGAGGCTGGACGACGAGCACACGCAGCGATTCCGCGAGCTGCTCGCCGCGATGCGGTCGACGGTGGACACCGTCGAGGTCGCCGGCCTGCTCCAGGAGGCCGAGCGCCTGCTGGCCGACCAGATGATCATCCTGCCCCTGTACCGCCGGCTGAGCCTGGGGGCGGTGTGGGCCGACGAGATTGCCGGCTACGTGCACAACCCGTCGCAGGTCGGCGACACCTGGAACGTCGAGTTCTGGTACCGCCTCGACCGGTAGGCTCCGCGCGATGGCAGCCCCCAGCTACGTGCACGGCGCCGCCGGCACCGCGCTGCTCGGCGAGACGATCGGCGAGCACTTCTCCGCGGCGGCCGTGCGGTGGCCGGACAACGAGGCGCTGGTGGTGCGGCACCAGGGCGTGCGGTGGACGTACGCCGAGCTCCACCGGCGCGCCTCGCGGCTGGCGGCCGGGATGCTGGCGCTGGGTATCGAGCCCGGCGACCGGGTCGGCATCTGGTCGCCGAACAACAGCGAATGGGTGCTGACCCAGCTCGCGACCGCCATAGCCGGCGTGATCCTCGTCAACATCAACCCCGCCTACCGGACCACCGAGCTCGAGTACGCGCTCAACAAGACCGCCTGCAAGGCGCTGATCCTCGCCGAGCGCTTCAAGACCAGCGACTACCCGGCGATGCTCGAGGAGCTCGCCCCGGAGATCCCGGACAGCGAGCCGGGTGAGCTGCACA
>JBFKDA010000125.1:0-8134 GCA_041619955.1 Acidimicrobiia bacterium
CGGCGACCAGCCGCGGCCGGGCCGTCTTGCCCTCCACCGTCGCGATCCGCACGAGCCGCCCCACCCCGTTGCGGTCCAGCGTCTCGAACGGGTTGCGAGCCAGCACGCCGTCGTCGAGGTAGCGGCGGATGAAGCGCTCCTCGGCGTCGTCGCGGCTGAACCCGTACGTCATCTGCGTCAGGTCGTTCGACCCGAACGAGAAGAACGTCGCGTCGCGGGCGATCTCGCGCGCCGTCAGCGCGGCGCGCGGCGTCTCGATCATCGCCCCCACCGGGACGTCGAGGTCGCGGCCGGCGGCGGCGGACGCCGCGGCGATCTCGTCGTCGATCATCAGGCGCACCCGGTGCAGCTCCTCGGCGTCGGCGACCAGCGGCACCATGATCTCCAACCGGGGATCGCCGCCGGCGTCGAGCCGCGCCTGCACGGCATCGAGGGCCGCCCGGACCTGGGTCCGGTAGATGTCCGGGAACACCAGCCCCAGCCGCACGCCGCGCAGCCCGAGCATCGGGTTGGTCTCCTGCCACGCCTCGACCTTGGCGACGTAGTCGGGCGCGGCGCCCTCCCGCTCCAGGTCGTGCGGGTCGGGGAGGAACTCGTGCAGCGGCGGGTCGAGCAGCCGCACGATCACCGACCGGCCGTCCATCGCCTCCAGCAAGGCGGCGAAGTCGGCCGCCTGCAGCTTGCGGAGCTCCTCGAGCGCGGCGCGCCCGGCCGGTCCGTCGGCGTCCATGATGAGCTGCTGCACCACGGGCAGCCGGTCGCCGAGGAACATGTGCTCGGTGCGTGCCAGCCCGATCCCGTCGGCGCCCCACCGCACTGCGGCGGCGGCGTCCCGCGGGGTGTCGGCGTTGGCGCGCACGCCGAGCCGCCGGTAGGCGTCGGCCCAGGCCAGCAGCTCGTCCAGCTCGATGGTGGCCTCCGGCTCGACCAGCTCGATCGCCCGCCCGTACACGGTGCCGCTGGTGCCGTCGATCGTCACGATGTCGCCCTCGGCGATCGTGTGCCCGTCGACCACCGCCACCCGCGCCTCGGCGTCGACCGCCAGCGCGGCGGTGCCGGTGACGGCTGGCGTGCCCATGCCGCGGGCCACCACCGCGGCGTGGCTGGTCTTGCCGCCGTGGCTGGTGAGGATGCCGACCGCGGCCGCCATGCCGTGGATGTCGTCCGGGGTGGTCTCGGCCCGCACCAAGATCACCCGGCGGCCGGCCGCCGCCCACGTCTCGGCCAGGTCGGCGTCGAACACCGCCGCCCCGGCGGCGGCGCCGGGCGAGGCCGGCACGCCGCGGGCCAGCGGCGGCTCGGCGACGTCCTTGGGCAGGCTCGGGTGCAGGAGCTGCACCAGCGAGTCGGCGTCGACGCGCAGCACGGCCTCCCGCTGGTCGATGAGGCCCTCGGCGACCATGTTGGTGGCGATGCGCACCGCGGCCCGGGCGGTGCGCTTGCCGACCCGCGTCTGCAGGATCCACAGCTTGTCCCGCTCGACCGTGAACTCGATGTCGCACATGTCCCGGTAGTGCCGCTCCAGCCGCCCCATCACCTTCAGCAGGTGCGCGTGGTGACCGGGGTGGCGGGACGCCAGCTCGTCGAGGGTCAGCGTGTTGCGGATGCCGGCCACCACGTCCTCGCCCTGCGCGTTGGGGAGGTAGTCGCCGTAGGGCACCGCCTCCCCGGTCGCCGGGTCGCGGGTGAAGCACACGCCGGTACCCGACGAGTCGTCGAGGTCGCCGAACACCATCATCTGCACGTTGACCGCGGTGCCCAGCGAGTCGGAGATGCGGTGGATCCGCCGATAGCTGCGGGCGCGCCGCCCGTTCCACGAGCGGAACACCGCGACTACCGCAGCGTAGAGCTGCTCCCACGGGTCGGCGGGCACCGGCTCGGCCGCCTCGGCGGTGATCGCGGCGAACCGGCGCGCGGCCGCCTCGAGGTCGCCGGACGTGAGCTTGGAGTCGTCGGCGACGCCGCGGGCCTCGCGCATCTCGGTGAGCACTTCCTCGAACGAGTCGCCGGGCACGCCCAGCACCACCTTGCCGTAGGTCTGGAAGAACCGGCGGTGGGCGTCCCACGCGAAGTGCTCGTCGCCCGACCACGCCGCCAGGCGGGCGGTCACCGGGTCGGTGATCCCCAGGTTGAGGACGGTGTCCATCATCCCCGGCATCGAGAACTTGGCGCCCGACCGCACCGACAGCAGCAAGGGCGGTCCGGCCCCCTCCCCGAAGTGGCGGCCGGTGCGGGTCTCGAGGCGGCCGACTGCCGCCTCCACCTCCTCCCACAGGCCGTCGGGGAGGTCGCCGCCGGCCAGGTAGGCCCGACAGGCGTCGGTGGAGATCGTGAACCCGGGCGGCACGGGCAGCCCGAGCGAGGTCATCTCGGCCAGGCCGGCGCCCTTGCCGCCGAGGAGGTCCTTGCTGGCGGTGCCGCCGGAGCTGAAATCGTGGACGTACATGGCTGCCTCCGCTGTTGCCGCGAGTGCGGCGAGTGTCGCCGCCAGACCGGGCGCGGAGCCAGGGCCGATGTGCCCTGGTGCGACGGATTCGGTCGCTACCGGGTGAGCTACCGGGGAAGGGGCAGCAGTGCCCGCACGACCGTGCCCACTCCCGGCGTCGAGGTGATCGTGGCGATCCCGCCCGCGTCGGCGGCGCGGGCGCGCAGGTTGGCGAGCCCGAGGCCCCGGTCGACGTCGTCGACGTCGAAACCGGCCCCGTGGTCACGCACCTCGACCAGCAGCTCGTCGCTGCCGACCGTGACGGTGACGTCGACCACCGGCGCCCCGCTGTGGCGCACGGCGTTGCTGACCCCTTCCCGCACGAACCCGACCACCGCCTCCGTCAGCTCCCGGCCCAGGGAGGAGGCGTCGCCGGTGATGATCGGCCGTACCTCGACGCCCGCCGGGGCGGCGAGCTGCTCGGCGAGGGCGCGCAGCCGGCCGGCGAGGTCCGGCCGCGAGTCGGCGCCGCGCCTGATGTCGAAGATGTAGCGCCGCAGCGTGGTGATCGAGGCGTCGAGCTGCTCCACGGCGTCGTGGATGCGCTCGGCGACGAGCTGCGGGTCGGACTCGACCTGGGTCGCCGCGAGCTGCAGCGACAGGCCCACCGCGAAGATGTCCTGGATCACGCCGTCGTGCAGCTCCCGGGCGATGCGCTCCCGGTCCTCGGCGAGCGCCACCCGGCGCAGCCGCTCGTGCAGCCGCGCCGTCGACACCGCCGAGCCGGCGACCACGGCCAGCGCCTCCATGAGCAGCTCGTCGTCGTCGTCGAAACCGCCGGGCTTCTCGGTGAGGTAGAGGTTCCCGAACACCGCATTCGCGATCCGCACCGGCACGCCGAGGAAGGTCGCCATCGGCGGGTGCCCGGACGGGAACCCCACCGAGTCGGGGTGGCGGGAGATGTCGTCGAGCCGGATGGTCTTCCCCGACCGGGTGATCACGCCGAGCACCCCCCGCCCCTCCGGCAGGTGACCGATGCGATCGACCGTATCCGGGGGCATGCCGGCGTGGATGAAATCGATGAGCTCGCCGTAGTCGCCGAGCACCCCGAGCGCCCCGTAGCGGGCTCCGGTGAGATCCATCGCCGTGGCGACCGTGGTCTCCAGCACCTGGCGGAGCCCGGTTTGGCCGGCCACCGAGGCGGCAGCCTCGACGAGGGAGGCCAGGGCGATCTCGGCGGTGGTGCGGGGCATCGGCGCGGAGGGTAGTTGGGACTTTCGTCCCTCACGGTCGCGCCGACCGGGGGCAAGAGCGAGCCGCGCAGCACCGGTACGCTTGCCCCATGACCGCCAGTCCCGGCCGCGCCCTGACCGTGACGCTGGTCGACGACCACGACGTGGTCCGGCGCGGGCTGCGCGCGGTGCTCGACGCCCAGGAGGACATCACCGTGGTCGGCGAGGCCGCCACCGTCGACGAGGCGGTGCGGCGGGTCGGCTACGACTCGCCGGACGTGGTGGTGATGGACGTGCGCCTGCCGGACGGGAGCGGCGTGGAGGCCTGCCGGGCGATCCGCTCGCAGTGGCCCGAGACCAAGGTGCTCATGCTGACCTCGTTCGCCGACGACGAGGCGCTGTTCGCGTCGGTGATGGCCGGGGCCTCCGGCTACGTCCTCAAGCAGATCCAGTCGGACGCGCTGGTCGACAGCATCCGCCGGGTGGGCCGCGGCGAGTCGCTGCTCGACCCGGCCATGACCGAGCGGGTGTTCCGCAAGATCCGCGGCGAGGAAGACGAGGACCCGCTGCTCGCCAGGCTCACCAGCCAGGAGCGCAAGATCCTCGACCTCATCGCCACCGGCATGACCAACCGCGAGATCGCCGACGAGATGTACCTCGCCGAGAAGACCGTCAAGAACTACGTGTCGAACCTGCTGGCCAAGCTGGGCATGAGCCGCCGGAGCGAGGCGGCCGCCTACGCGGCCCGGGTCTCGGCCGAACGCGAGCGGCGCTACCCGCCCGAGACCTGGGAGGACACATGATCGTCGTCGTTGGCGTCGACGATTCCAGCCACGGGGCGGCCGCAGCCCGACGTGCCGTGCGCTACGCCACCCGGGTCGGCGCCGAGCTCCACGCCGTGCACGTCGCCTACGTGCCGACGTCGATGCTGGCCGCCCTCGGCTCGGTGCCGGCCCCGGTCACGGACTTCACGGCCGCGCAGCGGCTCGGCGTGTGGGACAACGTCGGGTCGATCCTCGACGCGGCGGAGGGCATCACGGTGCGGCGGGTGGAGCTGGACGGGTACCCTCCCGACACCCTGGTCGAGTACGCCGACCGAGTAGGGGCGGACCTCCTGGTGGTCGGGAGCCGGGGACGCGGCGAGCTGGCTGCGCTGTTCCTCGGCAGCACCAGCCATCGGGTCCTGCACCTCGCCCACTGTGACGTGCTCGTGGCCCGAGCGGAGGAGGATTGATGAGGGTCATCGACCTGATGACGGCTGAGGTGGTGACGGTGCGGCCGGACACGCCGCTGAAGGAAGCGGCCCGGCGGATGGTGCGCTCCCGCGTCAGCGGGCTGCCGGTCACCGACGACGACGGCACGCTCGTCGGGATCATCTCCGAAGGCGACTTCCTTCACCGCGAGGTGGCGCGGGAGCGGCCGCGCCGCCACGGCCTGCTCGACGCACTGCTCGGCGGCCAGCACAGCCTCGCCGAGGCCGAGCTGGTGGGCGAGGCGATGACCGAGATGGTCATCACGATCGCGCCCGACGCATCCCTCGCCGAGGCCGCCCGCATCATGGCCCACCACGACGTGAAGCGACTGCCCGTGATCGACAGCGATGGCCAGGTGCTCGGCGTGCTGAGCCGCGCCGACATCGTCGCCGCGTTCACCCGCCCGGACGAGATCATCGAGGACGAGATCCGCGAGGACGTCATCCGGCGGGTGCTGTTCGTCGACCCGGACCAACTCGGGGTGAAGGTCGACGACGGGGTCGTCACCCTCGATGGCGAGCTGTCGACCCGCACCGAGTCCCGCCTGCTCGAGGAGCTGGTGCGGCGGCTCGACGGGGTGGTCAACGTGCTGAACCGCGTGCGGTGGCAGCACGACGACACCAAGCTCCAGCAGCGCCCGGGACCGTTCCCCGCCTAGTGACCAGCGAGTTCCCGGCCGGCCTGGCCCGGCGGGAGCACCCCGGGCCGGGACCGGCGCTGCTCTGCGTCCACGCCACGGGCTTCTGCAAGGCGACGTGGGAGCCGATGGTCGCCGAGCTGCGCGCCGCAGGGGTGGCCAACCGAGTGGTGGCGATCGACCAGCGGGGCCACGGCGACACCACGCTGCCCGCGGCTCCTTACGACTGGTGGGACCTCGGCCGCGATGCCGCTGCGGCCGCCGCCCCGCTCGGCGCGGGCGAGGTGGTCGGCGTCGGGCACTCTTCGGGCGCCGCCGCGCTGGTGATGGCCGAGCTGACCGCACCGGGAACGTTCGCGGCGCTGGTGCTGGTGGAGCCGATCGTGTTTCCGGGGCCGTTCGGGCGCCGGGCCGACAACCCGATGAGCGCGGTGGCCGAGCGCCGCCGTCCGGCGTTCGCGTCGGCGGAGGAGGCGCTCGCCAGCTATCGGGGGCGCGGCCCGTTCGCCGGGTGGGATGACCGGGCGCTCGCCGCATACGTCGAGGGGTGCATGCGGGCGGGCGACGGGCGGTGGGAGCTGAAGTGCGCGCCGGCTGCCGAGGCCGAGTTCTACCGCCAGGCCACCGCCCACGGCGCCTGGGACCGGCTCGGCGAGGTTGCCACCCCGGCCGTCGTGGTGGCCGGCAGCGAGTCCGACTCCCACCCGGAGGAGTTCGCCGCCGAGCAGGCCGCCCGGCTCGCCAACGCCTCGCTGGTGATCGTCGACGGCGCGTCGCACTTCGTCCCGATGGAACGGCCGGCCGTGGTCGCAGCGCTGGTGGCCGAGGTCGTCCGAGGTGGCTTGCCTGCCGGCCGTCGGTAGCATCCGCGCGATGATCCCGGCGCCCGCCATCTCGGCGCTCCGCGCGACGCTCGCCGGCACCTCCGACGTGCTGCGGGTGGCCGCTGTGCCCGCCGACCTCGACCCCCTGGCGTTCGTGCGCAGCGCGGCCCAGGGTGCAGGGCGCGCCGCGTACTTCGGGATGCCGGGCGGCGTCGAGGTGGGCGGCGTCGGCACCGCCTGGCGGACCGCCGCCGCCGGTCCGGACCGGCTCGCCACGATCGCCGCCGCCGTCGCCGGGCTGGACCTGCCCGCCGAGGCGCGGGTGCTCACCGGCTTCTCGTTCAACCCGGACGGCCCGGTGGGGCCCGTGTGGGACGGCTTCGCGGCGGCCACTGCGCTGCTGCCCGCCACGACGGTGGTCCGCACGCCGGACGCGACCCACCTGGTGCTCGCGGTGCCCGCCGGCGTCGACCCGGCCCGCCGGCTCGCCGATCTGGGCCGGCTCACCGAGGCCACGCCGCCGCGGCCGGGCGACGCCGAGGACGCCTCGATCGAGGCCAACCCGCCGCCCGGCGCCTGGCGGGAGCTGGTCGCCGACACCGTGGCCGCCATCGCCGGCGGCGCCATGCGCAAGGTGGTGCTGGCCCGCGAGGTCGCGGTGCGGACGCTCGCGGCCTCTCGGCCGTTCGGCCTGCTGCACCTGCTGCGGGACGGGCACCCGCAGTGCTACGCCTTCGGCTGGCAGGAGGCCGACGGGGTGTTCGTCGGCGCCAGCCCCGAGCTGCTGGTGGCGCGCCACGGCGAGCGCGTCCGCTCGCACCCACTCGCCGGCACCGCACCCCGCGGCGAGGGCGAGGACGACGAGGCAGTGGGGCGGTCGCTGCTGCTGAGCGCCAAGGACCAGGCCGAGCACGCCCAGGTGGTGGAGGACATCGCCGCCCGGCTGGCGCTGCTCACCACCGAGCTGGCGGTGCCGGCCCGGCCGTCGCTGCGGCGGCTCGCCAACGTCCAGCACCTCTCGACCGAGATCGGCGGCAGGCTGGTCGTCGACCGCTCGGTGCTCGAGCTGGCCGGCGAGCTGCACCCGACCCCGGCCGTGGGTGGCGCGCCGCGCGGCGAGGCACTGGCCTACATCGACAAGGTCGAGACGTTCAACCGCGGGTGGTACACCGGCGGCGTGGGCTGGGCGGCGCCCGGTGGCGACGGCGAGGTTGCCGTCGCGTTGCGGTGCGGGATGTTCCGGGAGGGCACGGTGCACCTGTACGCGGGCGCGGGCATCGTCGCCGGTTCCGACCCGGACGCCGAGCTGGCCGAGACCCGGCTGAAGCTCCGCCCACTGGCCGAGCTGCTCACGCTCACCTGAACCCGGATCTCGCCTAGCCTGACCGGACGCGAGTGGGAAGGAACCTGGAGATGCGCCGTCGCCTGCTGCTGCTGAGTGCCTGTTTCGTGCTCGTCGTCGCCGCGTGCGGCGACAGCGGTGGGGACACGCCCACGACCGACGACACCGATGCCACCGCCACGACCGAAGCCGACGCCACCACGACGACCGAGGCCGAAGCCACCACGACGACCGCCGAGGAGGGCCGGGACGCCGTCGTCGCAGCCGTCAAGGAGGGGATCCTCGAATCCGCCGGTGGCGACGACGGGTTCGCGATCAGCGACGGTGAGGCGCAGTGCGTCGCCGAGGACGTGGTTGACGCGCTCGGCGTCGGCGGGGTGGTGGAGCTGGGGCTGTCCGTGGACGACGCCGAGGGCGACCC
>JBFKDA010000126.1:0-8126 GCA_041619955.1 Acidimicrobiia bacterium
ATCACCCGGACGGCAACCGTTACATCCTCGGCAGCGACCGCGCCACCGGCCTCTGGATCTTCAACACTCCGTAGGCCGATCCGGTTACCGGGGGGCGGCCCGCCGGGCCGCCCCCCGGTCGCGTCACGACCAGTCGAACGACAGCACCGCCGCGAAGCCTTCGCCGAACCGGAGCAGCGACACCCGGTCGGCACCGGCGCCGGTCTCCAGCGCCCACGCGCGGCGCTCCAGCAGCGTGAACGCGGTCACGGAGCCGCCGCCCTGCTCGAGCAGCAGGCCGGGCTCGGGCTCCAGCCTCGCCCGGGCCGCTCCGCGGCGGCTGACGAAGATGGTCGACCCGTCGGCGGCGTCGAGATGGTGGAACTCGCGTTCGGTGTCCACGAGGTGCACCTCGCCATGGTCCAGGAGCGGCGGCGCCTCGAACTTCCGCAGCTCGTCCACGGTTCGCGCCCACCGCTCCCTGCCGGTGGCGGCATCCAGCGCCACCACGGTGGCGTCCGCCGCCGATACGGCGTAGACGCCGTCGTCGTCGAAGGCGAGGCCGGGGTTGATCGGGAACCCGGCATCAGCCGCCCACAGGCGGCGCCCGTCCGCCAGCGACCGCGCCTCGACGGTGCTGCCGTGCGTCACGTACGCCCGGTCGCCGGCGACGGCGGGAGCCGACGGGAACCCGTCGAACCCGGTCCGGGCCACCTCGTCGCCGGTGGCGGCGTCCAGGACGACGAGCTCGCGGTCGGGCGTCGTCGTCACGACCAGCCCCGGCGCGAAGGCGACCCGGGCCGGCGGTTCCGGCGGCTCCCACCGGATGCCGTGGCTCCATAGCTGCTCCCCGGTGGCGGCGTCCAGCAGGCGCAGGGCGATCGAGTCCACCACGGCCAGCCGACCGTCGCCTCCGGCCACGGCGATCACCTGCCGGCCGGGCAGCTCCCAGCGCACCTCGCAAGCCGCCGCGTCGAACGCCCACAGCGTGTCGCGCTCCTTCACCACGACGCGATCGCCGGCGACGGTGAACGGCACCTGGAAGGGCACGTCGGGCAGGCTGATCCCCGCCTCCCACCGCCGCGTCCCCGCAGGCAGGTCGTACACGGCGAGCACGCCGTTCGCCCGTTCGGCGCCGCCCAGGCGGTCGCGGCATGCCGGGGCCGCGGTGGCCGTCGCCGAGGTGGTCGTCTCCACCACCGGCGGGGAGGTCGTGGTCGGGGCGGGCCTCGACGTCGTCGACGTGGCGGCGGTGCCGGTGCACGCCGCCGCGACCAACCCGGCGACCAGCACGAAAGCGGTCCTGGCCATGGGGATAGGCTACGCGGCCATGCTGGCCAGCCGCCTCCGGGAGCGTATCGCCGCCTCCGGGCCGCTCCCCTTCGAGGACTTCATGGAGGCATGCCTCTACGACCCCGCCGGCGGCTTCTTCGCCGCCGGGCCGTTGCGGTCGGTGAAGGCCGGGGACTTCCTGACGAGCCCGGAGGTCAGCGAGCGCTTCGGGGCGACGCTGGCCCGATTCGTCGCCGCCGAGCGCGAGCGGATCGGCGAGCCGGTGGCCGTCGTCGACGTCGGGGCGGGGTCCGGCTCCCTGCTGCGATCGCTGCTCGACGCGCTCGATCCCCGCCCGCCGGCCTGGGCCGTGGAGGCGTCGCCCGCCGCCCGTGCCGCCCTCGCCCACGTGGTCGGTGCCGCCCGGGTGCTCGGCTCCCTCGGCGAGCTGCCGGGGCCGGTCGCCGGGGTCATCGTCGCCAACGAGCTGCTCGACAACCTGCCGGTCGCGCTGGCGGTCAACACCGGGGAGGGGTGGGAGGAACGCTGGGTCGGAGCCGACGGTGACCGGCTCGAGCTGGTCGCCCGGCCCGCCCGGCAGGCCGTGCGGGAGTGGTGCGACGCCTACGGCGGGGAGGTTCCGAAGGGGGGCATGGTGGAGGTGCAGCTCGCCGCCACCCGCTGGGTGGGCACCGCGCTGTCGGCGCTGCGGGCGGGGGCGCTGGTGGTCATCGACTACGGGGGCACCGCCGAGGAGCTGGAGCCGCGCCGCACCCGCGGCACGCTGCGCACCTACCGGGCCCACCACCTGGGCCCCGACCCGCTGCTGGAGCCGGGCGCGACCGACATCACCGTGGACGTCAACTTCACGGCGCTGGTCGCCGCCGCCGAGGAAGCCGGCGCCGCCGTCGAGCTGCACCGCCAGGACGACTTCCTCGCTGCACTCGGCCTGCGCGCCGAGCTGCGGGAGCTGCGGGAGCGGGAGCTGGCACTGGCCCGGGGCGGCGACCCCGTCGAGCGGCTGCGGGTCCGGTCCGAGCGCCACGACGCCGCGACCCTGCTGCACCCTCGCGGCCTCGGTGACTTCCGGGTCATGGTGGCTCGGGTCGGGCCTACAGCGGGACGAAGCCGTCGATGAAGTCCTGCGCGGCCACGGTGTCCACCCGGTAGTAGCCGCCGGGCTCCACGCAATTGAAGCTGATGCCGAATGACGTCACGGCCACGACCGTGAACGTCCCCGCCTCGAACACGGGGCCGCCCGAGTCGCCGAAGCAGGTGCCGCCCTTGCCCTGGCCCGGATTGCTGGAGAACGTCACCGACGAGCCGCTGAGCCCGTAGGCCCCGTTGAGGCTGACGAGCTTCATCGTGGCCTGCATGCGGGTGTCGCCCCCGCCGAAACGCGGGAAGCCCGACTCGAGGCCGTAGCCAACGGCGGTGAACCGCTGGTTCGCGCCGCGCCGGGTGGCGAAGTCCTCGAGCCGCCCCTCCGCGGCGATCTCGGCGTAGTCCGCGAGCGCCACGGTCTCGTCCAGCTCGACGATGCCGGCATCGGCAAGGAAGAACGCCGGGTCGCTGTAGTCGGGGTGGCTGGTGGCAGTCCCCTGGATCCACTCGGCAGAGGCGCCGAGCGCGGTGGTCCAGTCCGAGTAGCGAAGCCCGTTCTCGTCGGGGCCGTAGCTGCTGCTGGGGTTCAAGATCGAAAAGTCGGGCTCCTCTTCGAAGTTGACCCAGATGTCGTTGCCGCCGTTGCCGTCGCCGCCTCCCTCGGTCGTCGACGCCCCGTCCAGCCCAACCGCGAACGTGCAGTGGCCGGCGGTGAGCAGCGTGTCCTCGTCGAGCAGCGTGCCGGAGCAGGTGAACCACGCGCCCGGGTCGTCGAACCGGGAGTCGGTCGCGTCCGGCACGAAGAACAGCAGCTGCCCCACCATCGGGTGGTCGTCGCCGTCCGGGCTGCCGGTCGTGATCGCTCCGGCTGGCGGTGCCAGCGCCAGCACGAGTGCCGCCACCGCGGCGAGCGTCATCAGCCTGCGCATTGCGGGTCTTTTCCCAGGTCGAGTCTCAACGTGTGAACGCTACCAGCATTGGGCATGCCCACGTCGAGTGGTTTGAGGTGTGCAGGAACCGTTCGCCCGCCGATACCGTCCAAGCAGCAGGAGGTGCGACGATGAGCCACGTCCGCGTTGCGGCGACACTGACCGCGCTCGTCGTGGCGCTGGCCGCTTGCGGCGACAGCGCCGGAGTGACGACCACCATCGAGCCGGCGCCTGGCACGACCGGAGTCGAGGCGCCCGACCGCGACGCGCCCCGACCGACCGATACCGTGGTGCCACCCACCACCACGCCGCCGCCCGCCACCGTCACGACCTCGGCAACCGGGGAGGAAGGCACCGTGCCTGACCGCAGCGACAGCACCCTCCCGGAGAAGACGCCGGAGACGGTGCCCGCCGCGCCTCCCCCGATCGTCGGTGAGGTACCCCAGCGCTTCATCGAGCCGGTGCTCGCCGACGCCGCGCAGCGCAGCGGGGTGGCGGCCGGCGCCATCGTCGTGGTGCGGGCCCAGGCGATCGAGTGGAACGACGGGTCGCTCGGCTGCCCGCAGCCCGGCCAGTTCTACACACAGGCGATCGTGCCCGGCTACTGGGTGGTGGCCGACGCCGGCGGGCGGACGCTCGACTACCGCCTGGACGACCGGGGGTTCTTCAGGCTGTGCGAGGGCCCGGCGCTGCCGCCGCCGACCGGCACCCCCGACTCGTAGACGCGGAGGAGCGGGGCCGCAGCCCCGCTCCTCGTCACGTCGGCGCCACTGCCGTCTACGGCGAGAAGAACAGCAGCGTCTCGCTCGCATCGGTGGCCCCGCCGCGGTTGCCGCCGCCGCGGTCGCCGTTGGTGATCATCATCACGCCCAACTCCGGCGAGTTGCCGGGCGTCGGTGCGAACTCGAAGATCGCCAGCCCGCTCGGGTCGTTGGTGTTGCCGGGCACATCGTTGTCGAAGGCGAGGAACCGCTCGCCACCCGGCGTCACCGTCATGCCGACCTCGCTGTCAGCCGGACCGCCGAAGTAAAAGTCCTGCGTGACCACGAACATGTCGACGTTCGTGGTGAACAGGTCGGCGGCCGACAGCCCCATTTGCTCGCCGCACGCGTACAGCACCGTGTTGCCGGTGTTGGTGGCGTGCTCGGCGAAGAAGAACGCCGAGGCGGTGCCGGCGCCGAGGTTGAACACCCAGCTCAACTGGCGACCGTCGGTGGAGCCGCTGAACGTGAAGTCCCGGTTGAGCACCACGTAGTCCGACGTGCCGTCCTGGTTGGTGTCCAGCCAGAACTGGTGGCTCACCGGGATCGCGTGGGTCTGCTCGCCGTGAGTGCTGGCCGCAAACGCCCACAACCAGCCCGCTGCGCACGGGAACCCGAACGTGTTGATGCCCACCGCCTCGAGCGACGGCATCGGCATCTGTGCGCCCCGCGCACCCGGCGCCTTCGGCACGGGGTCGTGCGCCAGCAGTGCGAACGAGTCGTTCTGGGCCGTGCCCACGCCGATGTTGTTGAGCCCGATCACCGTCGGGAAGCCGCCCGGCGGGAAGTTGGTGGCGCTCGGCACCACGTTCGCCGCCTTGCGGGGCAGCACCTGCCACGGCAGCCGCATGACGTGCCCGGCGCCGTTGTCCAACTCCAGGTAGCCGTCGTACTCGGCGGCCGACAGCGCCGCGCCGTTGGCGCCCTGTGAACCGGAGTTCATCGGGTTGCCGGACAGCTTCGAGCCGTCGATCGTCATCGTGACGTTGAACGTCGAGTTGTTGCCGAAGCCGGGGTTGATCGTCACCGACGCCGGCGCCGAGACCGACACGGCGCCGGTCGCCGCGTCACCCGGGTAGCGGAATGTCGGAGTGATCGTGTAGGTGTGCCACTGGTTGGAGTAGTTGTGCACCTCCACGGTCCGGGTCACCGTCGTCGTGCCGTCGACCTCGTGCATCCCGAAGCTCAGCGCCGCTTGCGGGGCGTTGGCGTCCCACGCCGCCGCCGGGGCGGCCATGGCCCGGTCCACCCGCACTTCCCCACCGCCGATCCGGGTGATCTCGGCGAGGCCGCTGAACGGGTCGATGTCGATGTTGATCTCGGCGTTGTTCATCAGCAGCGCCTTGGTCTCCGCCGGCGTCAGCGCGAGGCCGTTGGCATTGCCCTGCCCGTTGCTCTGCTGGTTCGTCGGGAAGCCGTCGAGCAGCAGCGCCGCCGAGCCCGACACCATGGGCGCAGCGCCGGAGGTACCGCCGAACGGGCCGGTGCCCGTGCCGGTGCCGGCCGTCGCCGAGACCGAGGCGCCGGGGGCGCCGATCTCGGGCTTGATCTGCTGGTAGAAGCTCGACGGGCCCCGCGATGACGAGCCGACCATCTGCCCGATCAGGGGCAGCTGGTTGACCGGGTCGAAGAACCCGGTCGCACCTGGCAGGCCCGCCTTGATCGCGTTGGAGTCGGCCTGGCTGATCATGTAGCCGGGGATCGTGAACGGCCCGCCGGCGCCGAGGCCGCCGGAGAACGGCGCGCCGGGTGCGACCAGCCCGATGATTCCGACGAGGCCGCCGCCCCGCTGGATGTTGAAGATCTTGATGCTGAAGTTGCAGACCCCTCGGTCGACCAGCACGATCTGACCGGCCAGGCTGCCCGGCGGGTACGGCGACGTGCCCGGGGCGGTGTCGTTGACGTTGCCCCCGGTCGAGCAGCCGAGCCCGCCGAACGTGATCGGGGCAGCGCCCGCAGGCGGGATCCGGCTGGCCAGCGGCGCCGCCCAGGCCTGGAACACCGCCGGGTACTGCGCGGGCGCCGGCGCCACCTGGTCGAACAGCTGGAGGCCCGCGTTCGGCACGTGGGTCTGCGCCACCGACAACGCGGTCGGCGTCGCTGCCGGGGTGCCGCTGACGTACGGCTTGTCGGCCGAGTTGCCGGCCGAGGCCACGGTCAGGATGCCCAATGCGGTGGCGTTGTCGACCGCGGCGGCCATGTCGTCGTCGAACGGCTGGCCGTAGTTCCTGCCCAGCGACATGTTGATGATGTCGACCGCGTCCTTGGTCTTGCCGTCGCCGTTGGGGTCGGTGGCGAAGTCGAGGCCCTGGAGCAGCGCGATGCCGGAGCAGCTCGAGCTGTTGGAGGAGCACACCTTCACCGCGACGATGTCGGCGCCGGGCGCCACGCCCAGCGTGCCGCCGATGATGTCGGCCACGTGGGTGCCGTGGCCGGCCGTCGGGCCGTCGTCGAGCGGGTCTGGGTCGGGCGCCTCGGGCCCGCCGGGCCAGACGCTGCCGACGAAGTCGAAGCCGTCGACCACCTTGGCGGTCGGGAACGTGCCGGGCTCGATGATGTTCGGGTTGTCGCCCGAGTAGTCGGCGGGGTTGCCCGAGCCGCCGAGCGCCGCGTGGTAGTAGTCGACGCCGCTGTCGAGCACGGCGACCTTGACGCCGGAGCCGTCGACGCCGGTGGCCTGCACGGCGGCAGCGCCGATGTACGGCACCGTGGTCGACAGGTCGAGCTCGTAGTCGCCGACCGGCGCGACCCGCTCCACGGCCGGGTCGGCCGCGATCGCGGCCAGGGACGACGCGTCGACCTCGACGAAGACGGCGTTGAGCACCCGCTGAGTGGCGCCGAGCTTCCTCGCCTGCTTGTCGATCTTGGCGAGCCGCCGCTCGAACGCGCGCTGCTGGCCCTTGACCTTGTCGACCTGGCGCTTCTGGGCGCCGTCGGTGACCGCCCCGGACTCGCCGAGCGCGTCCTCGGAGAGGCGCACGATCACCCGCTGGGGGCCGCTCGCGTCGACGAGCGACGCGTCCAGCGACGGTGCCGACAGGCCCTCCATCGTGACGGGGGCGTCGAGCATGAGGTCCAGGACGGAGTCGGGGGCCTGACGGTCCTCGGAGAGGCTCCGTTCCTGCCCGGCGGCTATCGGTGCAAATGCGAAGAGCGACGTTGCCACGGCCAGCAACACCACGAAGATCCGTCGAGACACAGCGCGTCCCTCCCTCGATGATGATCGTTTCCTGCGCTGAGCAAACGACCTGCGGCCACCCACGAGGGACGACGGCTACCCCATCTCGCCTCCCAGCGCCTGTCGCGACTCTACCCTGCCCAGGGCGACCACGACAAGTAGTCGGCCTGTCACATTCTGTCGTGATGTGTGGGAGGCGCACCAACGGGGATATGGAGCGGGTCCCGGTAGAATCCCCGGTACTGGAGGTTCTCGATGAACAACATGAAGACGGTCGGCCTGCTGGCGTTCATGGGCGCGCTGTTCGTGCTGATCGGCTCGTTCTGGGGCACGAACGGCGCGCTGATCGCGCTGGTGATCGCGGGGCTGATGAACTTTGCCATGTACTTCTTCTCCGACCGCATGGCCCTCGCCGCCGCCCGGGCTCGCCCGATCGAGGAAGGGCAGCTGCCCAACGTCCGCTCGATCGTCAGCTCGCTGGCGCATCGCGAGAACATCCCGATGCCGAAGCTGTACGTGATCGACTCCCCGCAGCCGAATGCGTTCGCCACCGGCCGCAACCCGAAGCACGCCGCGGTGGCGGTGACCACCGGCATCCTCGACCTCATGACGCACCAGGAGCTGGAGGGCGTGCTCGCCCACGAGCTGGCGCACGTGAAGAACCGCGACATCCTCATCTCGACGATCGCCGCCACCATGGCCGCCGCGCTGGCGTTCCTGGCGCGGATGGCGTTCTGGACGGGGCTCGGTGGCAACCGGCGCGACAACAACCCGATCGGGGCGATCGTCGGCATCGTGGCGATGATCGTGGCGCCGATCGCGGCGATGCTCATCCGGCTGGCCATCAGCCGGGCCCGCGAGTTCCAGGCCGACGCCAGCGGCGCCGAGATCACCGGGTCGCCG
>JBFKDA010000127.1:0-8038 GCA_041619955.1 Acidimicrobiia bacterium
CGGTGACCGGGACGCCTTCACGATCGGCGCGTCGACGGTCCCCAGCCAGGACGGTAACGCCGCGGCGTCGCGGCTGCGGTCCCGGGGCGGGGTGAGCCGCTGGATCGTCGAGCATCGCGAAGCGCATGTGGTGCCCGACATTGCCGACGACTCGCTCGGCGGCAACGCCTTGCCCGGCGAGTTCGGGGTGCGCGCCTACGCCGGGGTGCCGCTGGTGGCCGACGGCGTCGCCGTCGGCGTGCTGTACGCGCTCGACACCGCCCCCCGCCGGTACACGCCCGCCGACCTCACGCTGCTCCGCAAGCTCGCGAGGCGCGCCGCCACCGCCATCGAGAACGCTCGGATGCTGGACGAGAGCCGGGCGGCGCGGGAGCGCGCCGAGGCGCTCGCCTGGGTCGCGAACGCGCTCATCGCCGCCGAGGGCCTGCACGAGGTGCTGCAATCGGTGGTGGAGGGCGCCGCCGCCGCACTGCAGGCCGAGCGGGTGGAACTGGTGAACGTCGACCTCGAGGCGCGGCGCGTACTCGAGCGCTTCACGGGCGGCATGGCCGGCGTGGCGCCCGACCCCGTTCCGTTCACGGACCTCGTCGGAGGGATCATCGGCTGGGTGCTGCGCGAGGAGCGCGTGGCGCTGAGCCGGTCGCTCGGCGACGACGAGCGCGAGCCGCGTGAAGTGCGCGGCGCCTGGATCGACCAGAGCATCGGCCCGGCGGTGGTCGCGCCGCTCCGGTTCGGCGCCCACGTTCTCGGGACGCTGAGCGTGCTGCGGCGCTCCGACCAGCTCCCCTTCACCGAAGCCGAGGTCGACCTGGTGATCGCGATGTCCAGCCAGGCCGCGGTCGCCATCGAGAACGTGCGGCTGGTCGAGGCAACCCGGTCGACGCTACGGGAGACCGAGGTGCTGTTCTCCGTGTCCCAGGCGCTCACCCAAGTCGACACCCCGGAGCAGGTTCTCGAAGTGGTGGCTTCGGGCGCGGTCGACGTGCTGCCGGCCGGCCGGGTGGCGGTGCACACCGTTGCACCGGATGCCGCAGTTCGGCCGCTCGAGGTTGCAGCGGGCCCCGACCCGGCGCCGCAGTTCGACTTCGCGCAGGTGCTGTCGGGCGAGTCGCTGGAATCCTTGCGGGACGGCCGGGCCGTGGTCACGCCCGCCACCGACGCCGACCGGGGCGCCGGGATCGTCGCCCCGCTCAAGGTGCACGACCGGCTGCTGGGGGCGGTCGCCGCCTCACCGCTCTCCGGCCGCGGCGAGTTCGGGCCTCGCCAGACCGAGCTGCTGATGACCCTCGCCGCCCACGCGGCGGCCGCCCTCGACGGCGCCCGCCTGCTGGAGGAGGTACAGCGGCTGGCCGTCACCGACGAGCTGACCGGCGCCCACAACCGCCGCCACCTGTTCGAGCTGGCCGAGCACGAGTTCCGCCAGGCGACCCGCTACGTCAGGCCGCTGGCGGCGATCATGTTCGACATCGACCGGTTCAAGGACATCAACGACCGCTACGGCCACGCCATCGGCGACCTGGTGCTGCGCTGGGTGGCCGACCACTGCCGGGGGGTCATCCGCGAGGCCGACGTGTGGGGCCGCTACGGGGGCGAGGAGTTCGCCGTCGTGCTGCCGGAGACCGGGCTGAAGGGGGCACGCGAGCTGGCCGAGCGGCTGCGGGCCCGGGTGGCGTCGGCACCGATCGCCACGCCGCGGGGACCGATCCCGGTGACGATCAGCCTCGGCGTCGCCGAGCTCCAGGAGGCGATGCGGGACGTCCACGCCTTGATCGACCGCGCCGACGCCGCCATGTACTTCGCCAAGCGCACGGGCCGCAACCGCGTCGAGAGCGCGTAACCTGCGGGCGTGACCACGCCCGACGTCATCACCAAGCCGTCCCGGCCGATCACCGACGACGGCGACCACGATCGCTACGCCCACTACGTGCGCAAGGCCGACATCGTGCGCGCCAACGTGGAGGGGGTGCCGGTGGTGGCGCTGTGCGGGAAGAAGTGGATCCCCAACCGGGACCCGGCCAACTACCCGGTCTGCCCCACCTGCAAGGAGATGAAGTCCCGCCTGGCGTAGGCCTCGGACTGCCTCCCCCGCCTATGCGGGGGAGGTGGACCGGCGCCGCTGGCGCCGGGCCGGAGGGGGCGAGTCGTCCCCCGTCGAACGAGGGGGCGCCCGGGCGCACCGTCCGCTCAGCCCAGGGGGAAGCGGGCCTCCTCCCGCCACCAGCCCGTCTCGTCCTGCACCAGCAGCGCCACGTCGTCGCAGCGGGCGGCGATCGGCAGCGCCATCTCCGTGCCGACGGCGACCTCGGCGGCCAGCGCCTCGACGCGAGTGGGGTCGTTCTGCTGCACCACCGTCAGGTGTGGGATCACCTCGTCGTGGACGCCACCGTACGGCGGATGGTCGGGCCAGCGGGTGGCCACCGCGGCGGTCAGGGCGCCGAACGGTGCGGCGGGATCCGGCGCCAGGTAGACGACCTCGGACACGAATCGCCGCACCTCGGTGAGCTCGAAGTCGAACGGCTGGTGGCGGGAGAACAGCACGGCCAGCTCGTCGCGGGCGGCGGCGTCGATGGCGGCGGGGTCGAGCCACGGGTACAGCACCGTGACGTGGGCCGGCACGCCGACCGCCGCCGACGGGTCCCAGTGCTGCCGCCATCGCCCGACGAGGCCTTCCGCCTCCGGCACCACCACGACCAGGGCGGACTCGCTCAGTAGGCGCCGCCCAGCTTGGTGTGGTCCCAGGTGACGGTGCGCTGCGGGTGGACGATCACCGCGGTGTTCTTGGCGGCGTACCGCCCGAAGGCCGCCTCCAGCGCTTCGCCGCTGAGCGCCTCCCCGCCGGGCGCCATCGGGTAGCGGGCGGTGAGGTCGCCGTAGATCTGCAGGACGTAGGCCGGGTCGTCCGCCAGCTCCGCCTCGCCCTTGATCATCACGCCCCGCAGCTCGGCGTAGGCCTCGCCGTCCTCGGCGAGCAGCGTGACCCGGGGATCCCGCTGCAGGTTGACGATCTTCTGCGACTTGGTGAACGAGCGGAAGACCACCTTGCCGTCGCGGACCGTGTACCACATCGGCGCCACGTGCGGCCACCCGTCTTTGCCGAGCGTCGCCACCTGCAGGTTGCGGGGCTCGTCGAGGAACGCCAGCACCTCGGCGTCCGACATCGTGATGTCCTTGCGGGCCATGGCGGGGGAGCCTACCCGCCGAGTTCTGCTCGGAGCCGTTCCAGCATGCCCTGGCGATCCGCGGGGAGGCGCTCATCGGCGTCGAGCCCCTCGAGGATGGCGAGGGCCCGGCGCTGCATCGGCTCGGGGTCATCGGCCCATTGCACGGCGCCGGCGAGGGAGATCGCCAGGTCGATCGCGTAGTCGGCACGCTCGGGTTCCGCGGCAGCGAGGCGCTCGGCGATGTCGAGGTCCGCACGAAAGTGCTCCGCCGCCAGCTCCGACTCGCCCTCGGAGGCGTGGTGGGTCGCAAGGCGATGGTGGGAGGCCGAGAGGTCGCGTTGGTAGTCGGCGCGGTCGGGTTCGGCTTCGGTGAGGCGGCGGGCGATGTCGAGGGAGGCTTGGTACATGGCGGCGGCGTCTGGGCCTTGGCCGAGCGCCCGGTAGAGGTCGCCCATCTTGTTGTAAGAGATGGAGAGGTCGCGTTGGTAGTCGGCGCGGTCGGGTTCGGCTTCGGTGAGGCGTTCCATAGCGCGTTGCACGGTGCTGTGGTACGCCAGCGCCTCTCGCACAGCGCCAGATGCCATCGCGAGGTCTCCAAGCCGCGCCAATGGCACGACGATGCCGCGCTGGTAGTCGGCGCGGTGGGGTTCGGCTTCGGTGAGGTCCCGCCAGATGTCGAGGGAGGCTTGGTACATGGCGGCGGCGTCTTGGCGTTGGCCGAGCGCTCGGTAGTAGTCGCCCATGCGTTCGTAGGGAACGACGATGCCGCGTCGGTAGTCGGCGCGGTCGGGTTCGGCTTCGGTGAGGTCCCGCCAGATGTCGAGGGATGCTTGGTACATGGCGGCCGCGTCTTGGCCTTGGCCGAGCGCCCCGTAGAGGTCGCCCATGCGTTCGTAGGAGACGGAGAGGTCGCGTTGGTAGTCGGCGCGGTCGGGTTCGGCTTCGGTGAGGCGGCGGCGGATGTCGAGGGAGGCTTGGTACATGGCGGCGGCGTCTGCGCCTTGGCCGAGCGCCCGGTAGAGGTCGCCCATCTTGTTGTAAGAGACGGAGAGGTCGCGTTGGTAGTCGGCGCGGTCGGGTTCGGCGGCCGCCCGACGCTCGAACCGCTCCGTGAGCGTCGCATACCGCGCCATGGCGCGGGTGGTGAACCCAAGCGACAGCAGCGCGGTCGCCTCCAGATCGGCGAGCGGCGCGTAGTCCACCGTATCGGGGGGCACCCGCTCGACGACGTCGCCGGCGAACGCCGCCGCGTCCACGGATCGCTGGTCTCCCTGCATAGCCGCTGCGATCTGTACCGCGATACCCACGGCCTCGTCGTAGTCCTCCGCCTCGATGAGGCTGTCGACGGCCTCGACGATGTCCGCCCCGGTGGCGGTCTGGGCCTCCAGCAGTGACAGGCGGAACCGCGCCGCCCGGCGGTGGCGCTCCCGGTAGGTGGCCGGGTCGCTGCGATCCCGGAGCGCTTCGGCGGTCCAGCGATGGACGACGTACTTCCCGTCTCCCAGCGGCGTGAGCAGCGAGAGATCGACGAGCCGCTTCGCCGCTGCCGCCACGCCGGACTCGGGTCCGCCGAGCATCGACGCCAGGTCGACGGCGCCCACGGGCAGCGACGACACCGCGGCCTGGAGGATCACCTCCCGGTCGCCGGCCTGCTCGGCGAGCGCCAGCAATTCGTCAACGAAGATGTCCCGGCTGCCGACCAGCACCGCCGACCGGATCGCCTCCTGGAGGTCGTCGGGCGCCGCACCGAGGTCCACCCCCGCATCCGCGGCCAGGGCTCGCAACTTGCGGCGCACCTCCGGCAGGCGGGCGGCGCCGCCCTTGAGGATGCCGTCGAGGAACTCCAGCAGCCGGGGATGACCGCCGACGTGGCGGATCACGTCGTCGACGTCGCCGGGGTCCAGCCCGCGCAGCGCGTCGAGCCGCAGGAACAGCTTGTGCGTCTGCACCTTCGACAGCGGTCCCAGCGGCACCTCGGCCAGGTAGTCCTCGCCGTCGGGGACCGGGTACCGGGATGTGATCAGGACCTTCCCGGCGCCGGCGGCGCCGAGCAGCAGGTCGACTGCGGCGGCCACGGTTGGGTCGAGGTACTCGCCGCCTCCCGTCGGGAGGTTGTCCTCGAAGTTGTCCAGCACCAGCAGCAGCTCTTCCGCCTGGAGGGCCGTCGCTACCCGTCGCAGCCGCTCCCCGTCGTCTTCCGCTCCGTGGAACAGCCCGTCCCCTTGCGGACCGAGAGCGTCCTCGACCGCCTGCGCCAGCTCCTCGACCCGCAGCGCCCCGTTCACCGCGGCGACCGCCCAGCCCTGCTCCTGCAGGCGCGCCATCGCCCGCCCCGCCAGCGCGCTCTTGCCGACGCCGCCCATCCCGGTGATGGCGACCCCGGCCCGCGCTCCCAGCTCCGCCACTGTCGCCTCGTGGTTCCGCAGCACCCGCAGCACCCTGCGCAGCTCGGGGCGCCGCCCGATGAGGTACCCCACGTCGAGCCACGGGACCGGCCCGGTCAGCCGGTGGACCGGCGGCCGCTCCAGCGGCACCAGATCGAGCGAGGGGTCGTGGATCGGCTCCTCCGGCCCGGCGAGGAACAGCGACGCCGTGGCGTACTCCGGGGCGACCTCGGTGCCGGACGATCCCTCCGCCTCGGCCCGACGCCGTTGCTCCTCCAGCAACTTGCGCGCAAAGGCCAGCGCCCGGCCGGCGAATGGCGGCTCCGCGTGCGCCAGCGTTTCGTAGAACGCCCGCGCCAGGCTCGTCGCGTACCCGTCGGTCACCTGCGTCTGCATCGCCAGCACGGATGGGATACCGGCGGCGAGGAGACCGTGCGCGAAACCGGTGGAGTCGGTCTCCGCCACGCCGCCGTGGCACGACGACAGGAACACCAGCGGCAGTGGCCGCCCCGACCGCTGGATCACAGCGGCCAGCTCTTCCGGTGCCACCTCGACCGCCCGGCCTTCCTCGTCCTCCAGCTCGATCTTGCCGGGCGCGCCGTGGCCCGAGAGGTGCAGCACGTGGTAGGCGTCCTCGCCCAGCGCCTTGCCGATCTCGTCCGGGTGGCCCACCTCCAGGAACCGCACCTGGGCGTTGCCGTGGCGGGCGGCGGGGGCGACCGCATCGAGGATGGTCTGGAGCTCGCGCTCCATGTCGAGCGGCGCCGACCGGGTCTGGCCCTCGTCCGGCGCGCCCACCGCCACGAGGATCTTCAGCGGACCGGCGAGGGCCGCGACCGGACGGCGCGGCACCGCGGTGGCCCGGCGGGCGACGGAGGCCGAGTGGTGGAGCGCCGGGGCCGTCCCGTCGGGCAGGCGGGCCGCCTCGAACGGCAGCGACAGCAGGCCGGCCTCGGCGGTCTCGAACACCAGCTCGACGTTCTCGCCGGCGGCCGCCCCGCCCAGCAGCGCCGCCAAACGCTCCCCGATGGCGCCCGGGAGGAGCACCGCGCCGAGCCGCTTGCCGAAAGACACCAGCTCGCGCTGCAGCCCGTCTGGACCGTCGAGCCGGCGGCCGGGTGCCATCCAGCCACGCAGGAAGCCTGCGTAGGACACGGCGAGGTCGGCGCCGAGCGGGGACGCCACCGGCTCGGCCACCGGCTCGCCGTCGAGGGTGGCGGACACGCGCACCTGGCCGTGGAGCTGGCTCAGCGTCGCGACGAAGCGCCGCAGGGTGCCCGCCTCGGGAGCCGGCCCGAGGCGGGGCTTCATCGTGCGGCCCTCGATGGCGGCGACGATTGACTCGAACTCCTCGACCCCGCGCCGCGCTCGCGCCTTGAGCAGCGGCGGCACGTATGCGTCGTCGTCCAGCATCACCGGGATGACCACCTGGCCCTCTTCGATCATCTGGTGGATCGCCGCCTCGATCTCGGCGGTCACCCAAACCCCGCCGGCGGTGGCCGACGAGAAGAAGACGAGCACGACGTCGGCCTCTTCCAGGCCCCGGTTGATGCTGGCGACGACGCTGTCCCCGGCGGCGATCTCCCAGACGTCGAGCCACGCATCTATGGCGCGTTCCTCGCGCAGCCGCCGGGCGAAGGCCTCCACCTGGGGCTTGTCGACGCCCCGGTGCGAACAGAAGACCTTCTTGGCTGGCACGGCGTCCCCCTGCCCGGGCTCGAGCGGAGCCTACCCGGGCCATCCCGTAGACTCCCGGCCCATGACCGACACACCCGACCGGCCCGGCCCCGACGCAGGCGACCCAACCAGTCCCGGGCCGCCGCCCGAGGACCCGACTATGCAGATGCCGCCCGTCGACCCCCAGCCGCCGGTGGAGCCCCCGCCGAACGCGCCGCCGCTCGCCGGCGAGCCGCCGGGCGTCCCGCCGGGCGGCGTGCCGCCGCCGGTGGTCCCGACGCCGGGCGGGCCCACCCCGCCGCCGCCCCCCAACTGGCCGATGCGGATCCTCATCGCCCTGCTGGCCGCCCTCGTCGTGCTGGTGGCGGTCATCGCCGGGGTGCTGCTGTTCGGCGGCGACGACGAGGGGGACGACCTGGCCGCCACCTCCGTGCCGCCCACCGTGGCACCGACCACCCTCCCGGCGACGACCACCTCCCAGCCGGCGACGACGACCTCCGAGGCCACCACCACGACGGTCGCCGAGACGACCACGCTCCCGCCGACCACGACCACCGAGGCCACGACGACCACCACGCAGGCCACCACCACCACGACCCTCGCCGCCACCACCACCGCCGCCAGCGAGTGCGCCGGCCTGGAGGACCTGCAGGGCCCGCTCGCCAACTTCGTGTTCCTCGACGTCGACGGCATCGGGACGCTGACGGAGTTCGGCGACCGCGACGAGGACGTGATCACCACGCTCACCTGCCTGCTCGGCGAGCCCGACTCGGACACCGGCTACGTCGACAGCTTCTCGCAGTTCGGCACCTGCCC